>JAUNBF010000019.1 GCA_030527185.1 Planctomycetia bacterium
CCGCCTCCAACGAAAAACTCCCCCCAGGTATCGGTCTGCGGCAATTTCCAGGCGAGATTCCTGGAAATAACAATTTCGGTCTCCATGTTTTTTTGCTCCCTTACCTGGAGCAACAGGCGGTGTACGACCAGATTGATCAAACCAAGAGGATTCAGGAATTTGCTACGACCGATCCTGAAAATAATCCCGTTTTGCGGACGGTCATTCCGTCGTACGTCTGCCCCAGCTTCGGCGAACCGATCGTTTCCACGGTCGAACCGGGTACTTTTTGGTACGGTGCCTTAACGACGTACGTTGGTGTTGGCGGAGCGTATATCACCGATTCGGATAACACAAATTTGGGAAGCGGCGAAATTCCCTTTACCCTGCCGACTTACACAACAGGGCAAGGAAACATTCCCGACAATGGCCTTTTTGCCTGGGGCCAGCAAATCTCCGTCGGAACCGTCCGCGATGGCCTGAGCAACACCCTTCTGATGGGAGAAATGGTTCAAAAAGACGACGAATACGGCACCTCCTATATCGCTGGTAGGCTTTATCCCGGTGGAAATCGGTGCTGGGTCGCGGGAACCAACTGGGGTGGTCAAAGAGCAACCTACAGTATCAAAACGCTGCGTTATCGCGTCAATCAACATCATAACTGGGACGACACTGGCGACGCCCCGTTCAACCACTTCCCCTTCCGCTCCCACCATCCCGGCGGCTCCCACTTTGCCCGAGGTGACGGCAGTGTCTCTTTCCAGTCCGAAGGAACCGACCTCCTCGTTCTCAAACGCCTTGCCACCCGCAGCGGTGGTGAAATCGTCCAGGAGACGCCCTGAATGAGGGTAGGGGGTTGTTTTTTGGGTAAAAGCTTTGTAAAATAAAGTTTGTTTTCCAGAAAACGTAAAAAATGAAATCCTGCCGGTGGTTATTTGGACTGAAAAGGGAGTGTAAAATGATTCGATGTGCGCTATTGTGTCTGGGAATGGGATGGTGTTGTCTTTCTGCGTGGTGTGAGGAACCCGCTTCGATGTTGGCGGATTTTCAGCAGGCGGGAATGCCGGATGAGATTCTTTTTGCCGTCCGAAAACCAAGTATCGATGGGCACTGGTATGGCAACGTCGGGTACTATTCCACCGATCAATGCCGTTATACGTTCCCGAAAAATACGGGGGGAAAGCTCTGTATTTACAACGTGAAAACGAAAGCGTTGCGGACGATTTTCGACGATCCCAAGGGGAATGTCCGCGACCCGCAGATTCATTACGATGCGCAAAAACTGATCTTTTCCTACCTCCCCGCCGGGAAGAATCACTACAGCCTCTACGAAATTCAACTCGACGGCAGTGGCTTGCGGCAATTGACCGGGAAAGGGGAGGATGTGCAGCCGCTGGGGACGGAAAATGAGAGTGTCTATGCCCGTGCCGGTTGGGACGATATAGAACCGACGTATCTGCCGGACGATCAGATTATCTTCAGTTCCACACGCTCCAAACGGTATGTGCAGTGTTGGCTGACGCAGGTGACGAACCTCTACAAATGCGATGCCAATGGTGGAAACATCCGCCAGCTTTCCGCGAATGTGGAAGTCGACAACACGCCGTGGGTTTTGCCGAATGGACAGGTGATTTACATGCGGTGGGAGTACGTTGATCGGAATCACCTCGTTTTTCACCATCTCTGGACGATGAACCCGGATGGAACGCGGCAGATGGTCTTTTACGGAAACCAGAAACCGGGCGGTGTCTTTTTGGGTCCCAAGCCGATTCCAGGGACGGGAAAGGTGGTGGCGACGTTCTCGCCGGGTCATGGAATGCGGGAACATTACGGCAAAATTGCCATTTTCGACCCCCGCCTGGGACCGGACGACCCGAAAGGGGTACAGCTTATCAGTAAAAAAACGTCGCACTCCGATCCATGGGCTTTTTCGGAAAATCATTTTCTCGCCTCGGCTCAGACGCGAATCGTGCTGGTGGATGGGGCAGGAAACGAAGAGACGCTCTATACACTCCCCGAAGAATGGGTCAAAGAGGGTTTTTGGCTCTCGGAAGCCCGTCCGGTGATGAAGCGGGAACGGGAGCCGATTTTAGCGGATACGACCGACCCATCCGCCGATTATGGAACGCTGGCTCTGATCAATGTGTACCAGGGACGTCAGATGGCAGACGTGCCGAAAGGAACGATTCAGAAACTCCTCATTTACGAAGTCCTCCCCAAACCGATCAATTATTCCGGGGCGATGTCCGAAATGTCGTCAGGGGGAACGTTCTCCGTCGAACGACTGTTAGGGGAAGTGCCGGTTTCGGAAGATGGAAGTGCCTATTTTACCGTCCCACCGCTGCGATCCATCCTTTTTGTCGCCATCGACGCGAAAGGGCATTGCGTGAAGCGGATGCACTCGTTCACTTCCGTCATGCCGGGAGAAGTGACCGTCTGTATCGGCTGCCATGAAGAACGCCTGGAGACGCCGGGGGTGAAGGAACGGGATCAGTTGGTGAAAATGATGCGAACGCCCCCCGTTTCGCCCAAGCGGGAGGCTGGAATTCCCGAAATTTTCGACTTTACCCGCGATATTCAGCCGATTTTGGACAAACATTGCCTGGAGTGCCACAATCACGACCGGGCGGATGGTGGTTTCAACATTTCCGGCGATTGGGGACCGCTTTACTCGCTGAGTTATCAACAGATGTCGTGGCGGCAGATGTTCGGCGACAATCGTGTGCTGCTGCCGTATTCCCAGCACTCGAAGAGCAATTTCAAACCTTACGAAATCGGAACCGGTTCCAGTACGTTGCTGAAGTTGATGGAAGAACACCACGAAGGGGTGAATGTGCCGGAAGAGGAACTGAAAATCGTCCGGTACTGGCTCGATGCCGGGGCGAATTATGCCGGGACGTACACCTGCAACAGCGGCGGGACGATCGGGTATTATCTGCACAACGTCAATGTCCGCAACGATAAGGACTGGCCGGAAACGCAGGCGATGGAGGAGGTGTTGGAGCGTCGGTGCGATTCGTGCCATGCTCCGACCGAGGCGGAAAAGAAAATCGGGACGTACAAAATCCCCGCCCAGTTCTACGCCCAGTATTACCCCTACGAAGTCCATCAGAAAAACAGGTTCATTGCCCGCACCATGTCGCAGGATGGCGGTCGCTACAATCGGCATGAGATTTTCAATCTTTCGTATCCCGAAAAGTCGAAAATTGCCAGAGCGCCGTTGGCCAAATCGGCAGGCGGGCTGGGAGTGTGCGAAGCGAAGAGCGGAAAGGTCATTTTTGCGGACAAAAACGACCCTGATTATCAAAAAATTGTCGCTGCCGTGGCTCGCGGGAGGAAGCATATTCTGGAGGAAAACAACCGTTTTTGTATGGTGAATGAAAGCCCGAACAATGGCGAAAACTGTCCCGTTCGGTTCGTGCCGCGAAGGGAGTACGTCCGGGAAATGATTCGTTATGGGATACTTCCCCCGGATTGGGATTTCAATGCGTCGCTGAATCCGTACGAGACGGATGAGAAATACTGGCGTTCACTCTGGTACGTTCCTGTCGATCAGGAAAAGTAAACGGTGAACAAACAAGGATTTACGCTCGTGGAACTGCTGGTCGTCATGGCGATCGTGGGAATTCTGATCGGGCTGCTGTTGCCCGCGGTGCAGTCGGTTCGGGAGGCGGCTCGCGGTGTCCAGTGCGCGAATCACCTGCGGCAAATCGGGTTGGGGATTTTGGGCTACGAAGTGTTGCAGGGGTATCTTCCTCCCTGCCACACACGTTTGCCCAAAACAGGAAAGTCGTATCGCGGGCACAACCTCCTGACGCATCTTCTGCCGCATTGGGAGATGGAAAATGTTTATTTGCGGATGGATTTGAGCAAAAGCTGGGATGAGGAGCCGAATTTCGAGGCATCAGCCTGTTCCGTGGCGATTTTTCAATGTCCGTCGGCTCCGGCAGGGCGGGAATTTGTGGCGGATTACGCTGCCGATGAGAAGATTTACGCCCCCGTTTATGAACCGTATATCGAAGCGGGTCTGGCAACGCCCCGAAACCGATGGCACAACATGTTGGTCTGGCGGGAAGAGGGACGGGTGGCGGTGGCGGAAGTGACCGATGGGATGTCGAACAGCCTGATGTTTTTTGAGGATGGCGGCCGCCCGCACGGTTATGCCGGTTCCTCTTTCAACGGTCGCACGAACCTCTCCGGCGCCCGGTGGGCAAGTTACGACGCCCCTTTTGTGACCGACGAACTCTACGGCAACCAGTTCATCAACGGCACCAACAGCAACGAAATCTACAGTTTCCATCCCCACGGTTGTTTTTTCCTCTACGGGGATGGTTCTGTCCGTTTCCATCCTGAAAATATCGATCCTGAAACGTTTTTTTCTCTTTTTACTTACAATCAGGGCGAAATCATTTCCGAATAGGGTGAAATTGTGGTCTGTACAAAGTTCCGTAAGGGATCGTGGAATGAGGATAAAAACGGACTTTCTCGGAAAGTGAGAGAAGTTTGGGTTCTTCCCGAAGCCGAGACTCCCCCCGTTGAATGTTGTGGGAGGATATTGTAAAATGAAGTGTATTTCGTTATAGGGAAATGTTATTTTGGAATGAAATTGCACAGAAAATCATACCTGAAAGGAGTGTTCTATGAGTTTGAACCGACAGGAATTTTTGAAATCCATTGCGTTAGGAGGTTTGGCAACGGCTCTTTCCACGGAAGGGGTCACGGATGTCCTGGCTCAGACAGGTGCCGGAGCAAACGGAAAACAGGTCGATCTGGTGGCGGTCATGGGTGGAGAGCCGGTGGAAATGCTCAACGCCGGGCTGAAACCGTTTGGTGGAATCGAACGATTCGTCAAAAGAGGGCAAAAAATCGTCGTCAAACCGAATATCGGCTGGGATAAAACGCCGGAACTGGCGGGAAATACCAATCCGCAACTCGTGGCGGCGCTCGTGAAACTCTGCCTGGAAGCAGGGGCTTCGGAAGTGACGGTTTTCGACCATACCTGCGATGACTGGCGTCGTTGTTACCGTACCAGCGAAATCGAGGCTGCCGCGAAAGCTGCCGGTGCCAAAGTCATGCCGGGAAATGAGGAGGAGTATTACCGGGAAGTCGCCCTGCCACGAGCCAAAGAAATGCGCAGCGCGAAAATCCACCAGGCGATTCTGGAGTGCGACGCGTGGATTAATGTGCCGATTCTCAAGAATCATGGTGGCGCCAACATGACGATTGCGATGAAAAACCTGATGGGAATCGTCTGGGATCGTCGGTTCTTCCATACGCACGACTTGCACCAGTGCATTGCGGATATTTGCACGTATGAAAAAATGCCGGTGCTGAATATCGTCGACGCATACCGTGTGATGAAGTCCAATGGCCCGCGTGGAAGGTCGCTCAACGATGTGGTGACGCCGCAGGGAATGTTCTTCTCGCCGGATATTGTGGCAGTGGATACGGCCGCGACGCGATTCTTCAACCAGATCGTCGCCATGCCCCTGGAAGATGTCGGTTATCTGGCTAAAGGCGAGAGCCTGAACGTCGGAACGATGGACTTGAAAACGCTGAATATCCAACGTGTAAGAATCTGAATATAATGATTAATGAAATAATGATTAATGATTGAGGGGGCGGGAAGGTTTTCGCCCCTTTGTGATGGAGATGATAGAAACAGGAATCTGCCGATGTTTTTGAGAATTTGCCGTCGTGTCCTGGCACTGTTGTTTTTTCTGGTGTTTCTCTTTTATTTCCTCGATTTTGCGGAAATTTTGCCTCACGAAACCAGCCTTTTCATGACGTGGCAATTGGTTCCGGCGTGGATGGAGAAAAATGTGGCGGTTCTGGCGACGTTGGGAATCGTGACGCTGCTGGCCGGGCGGATTTACTGCTCGACAATTTGCCCGCTCGGCATTTTGCAGGATGGCATTGCCTGGGTCGCTCGCCGTTTCCAGAAAAAACCGGCTTACCGCTACGAATCTCCTCAAACCGCCATGCGGTGGGGAATCGTGGGCGTGGTGGTCTTTGCGCTGGCCTTGGGAGTGACGGCCGTTTTGAGTTTGCTCGATCCGTACAGTGCCTTTGGGCGGGTAGCGACGAACGTTTTCCGCCCGGTTTACCTCACCGGGAACAATCTTCTGGCGTGGATCGGTACGCAGAATAACAACTACACGTTCTATTATGTGAACGCGGCAGTCCAGACGCTCGTCGCTTTTTTCGTGGCATTGGCGACACTGTTGGTGGTGGGGATTCTGGCCTATCGCAACGGTCGGACGTACTGCAACACGATTTGCCCCGTCGGAACGATTTTGGGGCTTCTTTCCCGATGGTCGTGGCTGCGCGTCCGCATTTCGCCGGAACGTTGTGTGGGGTGTGGGATGTGTGCCAAAAAATGCAAAGGGGGTTGTATTGATCCGAAAGCCAAAACGGTGGATAACAGCCGGTGCGTGGACTGTTTCAATTGTCTGGGGACGTGCAAGTTTCAGGCGTTGACGTTTGGAATTGGCGGAAATGCGGGAATTGGCAAAAGTTTGGAACCTTCGGAAAAAGTAGCTCAAAAAGAAGACGAGGGAACAACCTCCCGGCGGGATTTTCTCTCCTTTTTACTTTTGGCGGCGGCCACGGGTGGTTCGACTTCCAGGGAGACGTTGGAATTGGTTTATACGGGAAAACTCCCCTTTACCCGACAATTTCCGATTGCCCCACCCGGAGCTAAAAGTATCGCTCACCTGATTCAGCATTGTACCGCGTGTCATTTGTGCGTGGCGAAATGCCCGGTTCAGATTCTCAAACCGGCGGTGGGGGAGTATGGCCTGGAAGGTTTTCTGGCTCCACGGATGGATTTTACGCGAGGTTTCTGCAATTTTGACTGCACGATTTGTTCCGAAATCTGCCCGAATGACGCGATCGATATTTTGACGATGGCTCAAAAACATCTGACGCAGGTGGGGAAGGTCGTTTTCATCGAGGACAATTGCGTGGTCAAAGTGGACGAGACGAATTGCGGTGCCTGTTCGGAACATTGTCCCACGCAGGCGGTGCAGATGGTGCCATACAAAGGAAGTCTGACGATTCCGAAAATCGATCCAACCATTTGTGTCGGCTGCGGCGGTTGCGAACATATCTGCCCGGTTCGTCCTTACCGAGCCATTTACGTCGAAGGAAATGAAGTCCACGTCGAACGTGCGGAGTTTGAGGAATCGGAAAAAATCGAAGTCCAATTGGATGACTTTGGTTTCTGATGTTGGTTTTTTGCTAAATTTTGAACACCTTTGGTAAAAAAATGGCGAATGAGAAATTATTTTGCAAAAAATTTTAAAAAAAGAGTTTTTTTGCTTGACTTTCCCAAAGAGTTCTTTTATAATGGAACCGAAGGTAAGCGTAGAGACGTTTCTCCATTTTAACGTGCGGAGGTGTTTGATGAAACAACTGGGAAAAATATTGGGCATACTTTGGGTAATATGC
This sequence comes from Planctomycetia bacterium, assembly GCA_030527185.1. GTDB lineage: Bacteria > Planctomycetota > Planctomycetia > Pirellulales > Thermoguttaceae > RGIG3701. Next base: position 7,432 of record JAUNBF010000019.1, read on the forward strand.
GTCTTGCCGGGGGGGGGGGGGTAAATGCGGCAATTTAAATGCGGCTGAGGGAAGTGAAAATTTCATCGTCAACGGCAGCTTTGAAACGTGGACTGGCGGATTTGAATCTTACACCTATCTCTATAAAAACAAGCCGGGAATCAGCGGCGCGATAACGGGTTGGCTCTACACGCCTGATACTGCGTATTCTGTGGAGAATGTCTCAGGAATTACAATGGATTATGGTTTTGGGGTGGCTCCCACGACGAATCCTTTTGGGGAGGGACGCAATATTCCTGACGGGGATTATGCTCTGTTTATCCAGCGTCCGGGGACGGTCTCGACAACGATTTCCGGGCTGACGGTGGGGGAATCGTATGTTCTGACGTATTATTACGACAGTCGCGACAACAACGATACGACCATTACCACATCGTTGGGAGATTGGACGCTGCAATCGTCTGAAACGGTCGTCCGTTCCCGCGACTTTTACAAAAATACGGTACGATTTACCGCGACGGAAGAATCTTTGCCACTGTCGTTTACGAATGCGGATTACCGGGCGGCTCAGGATTCCACTTCGGGAAGTTGGAAGGTGACGGACAGTACGTTGTTGGTCGACGCGGTCTCGCTCTACGCACAAACAGCCAACACCCATTCCGGCTGGGTGCGGAATCTCGATTTATGGAAAGGGGACTCTTCTTCCACCATTTCTTCCGAACAAACGTATTCGCATGCCCTGAATTTTGGAGAGGCTACTTCCGTCGTGAACGGTGTACTCAACGGCGTTTCTTTTAAGGCTTACGGAGGTACGACTCCCACCTCCGGTGTTTCGGGGGCAAATTTTTCCGTTACGGGAAGTGCTATACATGGTACGGATACAGGTTTGCAGGGAAATTTGGATGGCAACGGAAGCGATGCCCTGGCCTCAGGTTTTATTTATGGCCTTTCTCAAATTCAACTCAACGGTCTGATTCCTGGGATGTCGTATGAGACGACCTTTTTCGGAGCGTATTGGAATGATGCTCAAAGACCACAACGAATCGGCCGATTTACGGCACCGGACGGAAGTCGGATCGAGGTGGATGAGCAGACGTTCATCGAGAATGACACCCGTTACGGCGGCACCTTTTCCTGGCGTGGGGAGGCTTCCGAGACGGGAAATCTTACCTTCCGCGTAGAAAATCCTTCTTCTGGGGCAGCTTTCCATCTTTACGCCCTTGCCAATGCCGCTTCCCCGGATAAGGATGTTGTGATGGCGACCGGTTTCGGTGGGTTGAACGGTGAAAATAATGGGAAACAGATCGTGGGAACGACGATGGACTATGCCAATATTGAAGGGAACAATACCTGGCAAGCCCGAGGGGGGTATTTGGGACAGACCAACTACCAAACGTTGTGTGTCATCGAGGATGGAGTCCTGAAAACAGGGGCGAACTGTGGCAGTGCGATGGAATTTGCGTCGGAAGATTACGCGGGGAAGAAAATCTCCATGCAGATTGACCTGAAAATGGGAACACTTGAGGGCGATCAATGGGATTTGGCTCGTGGCATGGGCTTGGGATTTTTCGACGCTGAGTTTGGAACGACGGGAGAAGTGGGAAGAGGATTCAGTGGTTTGGTGCTGAATCCTGACGGCGGTTTAATGTTTTACGACAATCAGGGAACGGCAAAATATTCGGAGAGGATCGACTTCGGCGGCGAATTTAGCGTTAACGATTGGTACACTCTGGCGATGACGGTGGAAATGAGTCCCGACGGCGAGTTGGCGACGTTGTTGGACATCTCCCTTTCCGGTTCCAGTGCCGATTATTCTTCTTTGATTGGAAACGTTTTCAACACAACGGATTTGCTGGGAATTTTAAGTAGTTCGGCAATCAGTTACGCTTATTTTGGCTATGCGGATAATTTGATCGTACGGCAGAGTGTTCCCGAACCGGGGACATGGCTTTTGTTGGCTCTGGGAATAGGAGTATTGGGAATCATGCGAAAGAAAAAGAAAATCTTACCGCAACTGTTGGCAGGCCTTCTCTGTCTGGGAGTATTTTCTGCGGAAAGTTACGCGGAATTGGTGGGGCAATGGCGTCTGGATGGAAATGCCACGATGAAAGATGGCGACAGTACCATGGCGGCGTGGGAATTGCTGACGAATGGGACGACCTGGAAGAGTAATACCGTCGGTGCGGATGTCACCTATACCAATGAGTCGCTGTTTGGAAAAGAGGTTTTCTCCTTTGCAGGCGATTCGATTATCAATGTGGGAAAATTCCCCACCATTTCCCCCACGGCGGGTGATGGTGTCATTTCGGATTATACGTATTCGTTTTGGGTTCAAGTTGACCCTGCCAATCTATCCACATCTATCTTGGTAGGAAATCGTAAACCTTCAGGTACTCTCAGCAATGGTGATGAAGGTTATAATTTTATCAAAGTAATGTCAACCGGACTTGGATACGGAGAGAATAATTCGACAAAAAACGAACTTTTCAACACGGGCTTGCCTCTCCCCACCGATGGAACCTGGGTACAGTGTACGGTGACAAAAGTGGGAAATCGGATCACCTATTATCAAAACGGAGTTGCTGTTGACTCCATTACAACCGCCAATACCATGCAGGCCAACGATTTCAGTTTCGGAGGAGATTGGAATCAGAAAATCGAACGCGCCGCGGGAAAATTGAGCGACGTGCGGGTGTACGATACGGGAATGAGTGCTGCGCAAGTCGGTAATTTATACAATATCTATCGGGAGTCGTATCTCGATGGTGCCGCTGCCCGGATGAGTAGCGACACGCTGAAATTGTATGATAATTTTCATTCGGGAATTGATAGTGATCGTTGGAGTGTGGTTGATCGTGGGCTGGAAAATTCCGGGGTTGGAACGTTTTCCGCTAGTGTGAACGCGGATGGACAACTGGTTTTGGAAGGGGTGATGGATTCGACAGATCAGCCGAAGAAAGCCTGGGGAGGCGTTTGTTTGCAGACGAACGAAACCTACAGTGCGACTGCGGGAGAGGAAGAAATCGTCATTCATGTGAAGCGATTTTCTCTGGAAGAGGTCGAACCGAATTCCACGGGAGTTCGTAGTGGAATTTACCTGCGAGATTCCTCAGGGAAATACTTCCTTTTTGCCCAGAATACGGAAATGGGTTCTGATGGAAATTATGGCTGGACTTATAATGTGGATGCCGGAGGTGGCGGAAATAGCACTCGTTCTACGGACTTGGGCTACCACGATGTGGCGTTGAAATACGACGGGAGCCAGGTTTTCATGTATCTGGATGGTCAATTGGTTGGCAGTACCGCAATGACTTTGGGGGAATTCTCGGTTTCCCTGATGGCTTCCGCCCGTGCCACAACGGGGGATTATTCTACCGTAAATGACGCGGTAAAAGCGGTTTTCGACACGCCGACGATTACTTACCGCAATATCGCCAATATCCCGGTCTCCACCGCTCAATTGCAGGATACGTTTTCGGGAAACACCTTAAGCGAAGCCTGGAAATCGACTGGAACGGCGACGGTTGGGAACGGGATCCTTCAATTGACGAATGCCTCCGACGCGACATTCCAAATGCCGTACTATTCCAACGAGGATTTTACGATCAGTGTGAATCGGGACTCCATGCGCATTACCCCCGGAGCCACGTCTGGCCTGAAACTGGTCTCGGAGGATGGAGCCTGGTTGAGTGTTTTTCAGTCCGGCACAACGGGAGAATGGTTCCTGGAATGGAACGGAATGGACTTGGCTTTTAACGGAGCCGCCAGTTTGAACAGTGGTTCCGAATCGCTCCTGACGACCGACTGGATGACGCACCAGATCCTCCTGGACTCGGTTTTCGATTCGGAAAATGGTGTCGCGGAAATGACGCTTTCGTTGGACGACGTGGAATTTTCTTTCCTGATTTCCGATTGGCTGAAAATGTTCCAAACGCAACTTTTCTCCACTGGAACCAATGCCTCGGCTGGTTTCAGCCAGTTTGCCCTGACCGGAACGCAGGTTCCCGAACCGGCGACGTGGATTTCGCTCTTGCTGGGATTGGGAATCTGGTTTGGCTTCCGGTGGAAAAAGTTTTCGTCGTAAAAGCCCAAGCCTCTACCTCTGGGAGGGGTTTTCGTGTGGAAAACCGGAAATTTCAAGTAGTACAAGCATAAAAAATTAGTAACTTATGAAACAATTCTGGGGAAGGACTTATGAAAAAGATGGGCAAAACAGGATCGAAGGGGTTCACACTGGTGGAATTGCTGGTGGTGATTGCCATTATTGGAATGCTGGTGGGGCTACTGTTGCCAGCCGTCCAACAGGCGCGTGAAGCGGCTCGTATCATGCAATGCAGCAACCAGTTGAAACAGATGGGGTTAGCGGCACTGAACCACGAAGCGACGCACGGTTTTCTGCCTTCCGGTGGCTGGCGTGCGTATTGGGAGCCAGACCCTGACATGGGATTTGGGCCAAGCCAGCCGGGATGTTGGCGTTATTCCTTACTGCCGTACATGGAACAGCAGGCTCTCTGGCAGTTGGGAGCCGATGGTGATACGAAAGAAAGTAGCGTAAAAACTGCGAATGCCACCCGTGCGACGACCCTCGTGCCCATTTATTATTGTCCGACACGGCGTCCCGCAAGGTTGTATTATGCCTGGGCTTACACGTACAATTCCAATTCGCTCAATCCAACGCGGGGAACGAAAGCGGATTATTGTGCCAGCGTCGGGGACGGTTGGTCTCAAGTTGTCACGGATGCTCAGAAGACGTATTCAGAGGTACTCGCCATTGTCATTAATTCAGGAATGACAGGAGCCACGTACACCAAAAGTGCGGTGCAAATGAGCGAAATTTACGACGGAGCCAGCAATACGTATCTTTATGGTGAAAAGTTTGTTACGGCAGGAAAATACCAGCCAACCAACAGCGATAATTTTGCTCCGGGGGACGACCATGCAGCCTGGTGCGGGATCGACGACGACAATATCCGAGTGACGTGTTACAATGAAAATGGATACTATCTTCCTCGGATGGATCGGATTGGTTTTGATGGAAATGGCATTTTTGGCAGTGCGCATGCCGGGAATTTTGGTATGGTGATGTGCGACGGTTCCGTCCAGCGAATCGGTTACAGCATTGATAAGCAAGTCCACGCCCGACTGGGACATAAAGATGACGGGCAACCCGTGACCATCCCGACAGGAGGGTGAAAAAATTTCCAAAATTTCTCCTAAAAACTTCCCCCCAACCCTTGCCAAAAAATTTCCTTTCGGTTAGAATGAGACTGTAGTTAGTACATTCTAACTTTTTTTATGCAGAGGAATAGAGAGGAAAAAGAAATGACACGATATGGAACATGGTTGATGGCGTTGGTGCTGGGAATGGCTGGCACAACGGTTCTGGCAGACGACGATTACGAAATTGCTCGCGGTCAGGTGGAGTACGATTGGGAAGACGGGGAACTGAATTTTGACGATCTGGCGGAAATCCGCGTGATGGCCAAAAGAGTCTCCACCTCGCTCACCCCGACGGGAGAAGAGTTGGTTTTGGAGGGCGTTTCGCTGGCAGGCGGAGTGGAAGCGACGTTGGTCGTTTCGGTGGACAACCGTTTTCCCGGAGCGGTTTTCCTGAAGTGGAATCTCCCTGCCGGCGCGAATCTGGCAACGGTAACGTTCCCGGTCATGGAATTGGACGACGATTGGAGTCCGAATCGGGCAAAAATCACCACGAATGCCCAGAATACTCAGGTGGAAGTGATCGACGACCGGGAGGTTTTGAGTGTGCTGGCCGGGTGGCTGGTGGCGGAAGCGGGTGATAGTGTGAAAGTGGGCACGTTCCGAAGGGATTTGTCGCTGGAAGTCCAGGGAAAAGTCCGTTCGCAGAGTACAGGAACGTTCTGCCTTGGAGCGTTTCGCGATTTAACGTTTGCCCGCCAGAAGTTTGCCGAAATGGAAAAGACGCTGGCTCCGGCAAAATGATGATTCATGAGAAAGGAGCGTTTATGAATATTTCCCGCCGAAAATGGTTGCAGGGTACAGGAGTGATGGCCGGGGCAATGGCTGGTTTTTCCGCCCCGTCGCAGGGAGCGGAGGTTGCTTCTGGAGAAGTCCTTTTTCAGAAGAAACTGGAGGTTCGCTACAACGTCGACATTTTCATTGCGGGAGGTGGTCCGGCTGGGATTGCGGCGGCAGTGGCGGCACGGAAACAAAATGCCGAGGTCTTTCTCGCGGAAGGACATTCCTGCCTGGGTGGGATGGGAACGGCCGCATTGGTGCCGGTTTTCATGCAGATGGGAGATGGTGTTCACTTTCTGGCGGAAGGAGTTGGCCGAGAGGTCGTCAATCGCTTGAAGGAAGAGCGGCAACTGTCGCACGCTCACGATATCGAAGCTCTGAAACGGGTTTACGACACGATGTTGACCGAGGCGGGCGTCCGTTTCACATTTTATACACAGTTGAGTGATGTTGTCGCGGAGGACGGCAAAATTCAGTACGTCATTTGCTCGGCACCCAGCGGTATGTTTGCGGTCAAGGCCAAGATTTACATCGACGCCACCGGCAACGGAGACTTGGCGGTTTGGGCTGGGGCGGCCTATGAAAAAGGGGACGCGCAGGGAAATCTGATGCCGGGAACGTTGTGCAGCCAGTGGAGCGGGATTGACTGGAAAACGTGGCGTGAAAAGCGGCCAAAAATAGTCCAGCCAGACGGGTATCGCCTGGCGGAAGCGTTTGCGGATGGCGTGTTTACGGTGAAAGACGAGCATTTGACCGGAATGCACCAGTTGGGCGAAAATCTCGGTGGCGGGAACATCGGCCATGTTTTTGGTGTTGACGGGACGGATGAAAAATCGTTGACCGAAGGATTAATTTGGGGGCGGAAAAGTATGAAAGAATACGCCCGCTATTATACCGAGTACCTGCCCGGTTTTGAAAATGCCAAATTGGTCGCGACAGGCTCGTTGCTGGGCATTCGGGAGACGCGACGTATTCTCGGAGATTACGTTTTGTGCCTCGACGACTACCAGAAACGAGCCGTTTTCCCGGATGAAATTGGTCGGTATGCCTACCCGATTGACATTCACCCAATCCAAACCGGGCAGGAGAGTTACGAACAGCACCGCAAGGAATTCGACGAGAAATTCCGCTATGCCAAAGGGGAAAGTTATGGGATTCCCTACCGGATTTTAACGCCACGCGGATTGGACAATCTTCTGGTGGCGGGGCGGTGCGTGAGTATGGATACGTACGTCCACGGCTCCCTTCGCGTGATGCCGGGTTGTTTCATCACCGGACAGGCCGCGGGAATCGCAGCGTCCATGGCTGCCGAACAGGGCGTTTCCGTCCACCAGGTTTCGGTGCCGACACTACAGCAGAAATTGAAAACCTTCGGAGCGTATTTACCCAATGCGTAAGCTGGTTTTTTCCACTTCATAAACCACAATGGCATTGTGGCAACTGTCGAGATTCTGCCCGGTTAGCAAAACGACGCGGTCTCCCGGCGTAAGGAATCCCTGCTTCTGGAAAAGGGTGATGACATACCGCATGATTTCCGTCGGGTCTTGCATCTCTTCCGGCAACGTCATCGGAAGGACGCCCCAGTAAAGAGACATCCGGCGGAGCGATTCCAGCGAGTGCGAAAGTCCCAAAATCGGCACCGGGCAACGATTGGTCGAAAGGCACAACGCCGTTCCACCTGTCCCGGTAGCCGCCAGGATGTACTTGGCCTGAACATTTTCCGCCAGCTCACAAACCGAGTGCGCCGTTGCCTCCAAAATTGGATCGAAGGGGGAATTTTCAGAAATGAATGCGTAATCTTCCGACCGGACGTAATCCTCCGTTCCCATGGCAATTCGGTGCATCATCTGAACCGTTTCGACCGGATACTCCCCAACAGCACTCTCCCCCGAAAGCATACACGCATCGGCTCCATCCAGAATCGCGTTCGCCACATCCGCCACCTCTGCCCGAGTGGGGAGGTTGTGGTGCGTCATACTTTCGAGCATCTGCGTAGCGACAATCACCGGCTTTCGATAGTGGTGACAAATGGAAATAATCTCCTTTTGCAAAACCGGCACATTGGCAATATCCGTCTCCACCCCCAAATCTCCGCGTGCCACCATCACCGCGTCGGTTGCCTCGACAATCTCCACCAGATTCTCCACCGCCTCCGGCTTTTCAATCTTCGCCACCACCTGGGTCCCGCCGCCATTTTCCTGAATAATATTTTTCAGGTCATGAATTTCCGAAGCATGGCGAACAAAGCTCAAACCGAGAAAATTGACGCCATTTTGCACCGCCCAGGCCGCGTTTGCCCGATCGACTTCCAGCATGGCGGGGACGCTCAGCTTCACTCCCGGCAAATTCACCCCCTGACGACTGCGAATCGTGCCCGGCTGAACCACGAGACATTCTGCCCAATCCCCCCGCGGCGACTTTTCCGTCACCCGCAGTTCCACCGTTCCGTCCGCCAGAAGAATCCGATCCCCAACCGCCAGTTCTTCCACCAATGGCTCGTAAGTCGAGGTTAAAATGGGAATTCCCGCCGCACTTTTTCTAGCCTCGTTCACCAGGTTGGAAAAACGAACCGCCTCATTTTCATTCAACGTCAACTCATCCCCCGGCAACTTTCCCAATCGGATTTTCGGCCCGCCCAAATCCATCAGCACGCCAATCGGCACCCCCGCGTTCTTTTCCGCCTGACGAACGTTTTGAAGCATGACGGCAAACGTCTCCGCCGTCCCATGAGCCGCGTTGATTCGAAAAATATCAACGCCCGCCAAAATGAGTTTCAGAACCATTTCCGAGGAATTGGACGCTGGCCCCAACGTGGCGACGATTTTCGTTCGACTGGGTCTGTGAATCGCGTTACTCTGCATTTCCAACACTCCATTTTTGAGTTACGATAAGAAAATTTCCCTTATCCTACCGAGGAAACCGTTCCCTGTCAATGTCCCCACCGCTATTTTGTGAAATTTCCGATGATAAAAGGGTACCGTCAAAACTTGACGGCCAAAGTGGGGTAAATACGCAAAACATATACGACTTTTTTGAAGGGATGGTATAATAGGTTTTGTTTCGGCAGAAAAGGATGCTTTTGAAGTGAAGGAGTTCATCCAGCAGGAACAGCGGGAGATGGAGCGTTCTTGCCTGGAATGTGAGGAGAAAATGCGGGTACGGACAACTGAATACTCCCCGCTTTCGGGCGATGTGTTCAAGTTTTCGAGAGCGTCGGCTTAAAGCCTTTGGCTCACGAATTTAGGGGGTCACGCAGAAATTATCACCGCCGTCACTTGGTTCGGAGCCATCCTGAAGGCGTATGTACTCGGCGATGACTTCATCCGTGACAGTTCCACTTGTGGCCACAAAATATCCCCGTGCCCAAAGGTGGTAAGCCCGATATTGACGACGCATACGCGAAAACTACTCCAGGAGTTTTCTTGCGGTTTTTCCTTTTATCGCGTGCGTCACGTCACTGGCCGACATGCTCGGTGGACACGACAGCAACACACGTACATGATCTTGAGACACCAAACCTTCCAGTATCTCGATATCATGCGTACGACATATTTCGCACACCCAATCCCGTAAGCGTATCCCCACCTCTGTGCTTAACACTTTTTTCCGGTATTTGGTGATCCACACAAAGTGATACTTTATGTCAAATCGGGTATGCGATGAACTCCGATATTTATCCATACCCGCATTGTAATACAAATTTAAAAACCTGAAAGGGCTGCCTGAAGTGGGGGTTTTAAACCCCGTGGGTTGGAAAATAAACCTCTTTTTCGCATAGGGTGTAAGAGCAATTTACGGAATGCGACGAATCAAATTTTTCAAAGCGGTGGGCTTGGGAGTTGTCGCATTCTCCTGAGTTCGCCATCTTTTTTGGGAGGAAACATGGCCAGGGAATTTAAACCAGCGACACGGACGCAGAAGCGGCTACGGCGGGTGATTGACGGAGCGGCAGGGAGCGGGAAGACGTACACGACGCTCCGGCTGGCGCACGATTTGGGAAAGAAAGTGTTCGTGATTGATACGCAGTACAGTTCGGGGGGTATTGTGGACGAGAATGGGTGGAACCAAGTGCGGAAAGTTGAGTGGAAACCCATCCGGCGCGAGGGAATCGACTATGAGTTTGACTTGGGATTCTCGATGGACATGACCAGCAACGCGACTGTGACGAAGACGCATTCCCGACTTTTTCCCAACGAGATGGAAATTCCCAAACCCGGCAAAGAGACAGCGGAACGGATTTTACAATGGCTGAGCCGAGCCCCAGGAAAGCCTGAAATTATACCACCGATTGAAATTTAAAACTTAGAAACACAATATATTGTATATACGGCACCAATCAAGACATTCCCGGACGAAGTGACTCCAGAGGAAATCCATTGCCATCAAAGAGCATTGGAAAGCCGGTTCCATTTCGCAGGGGAGTATCGCAAGTGGCGGATTGACCATAACATGGGTGAACGTGAACGGCTGTCCGATTTACACATCATGCTCCTTTACGGCGATGTGCAGGTTTTCGACCAGAGTGGGCAGTGGTGTCCGACACCGTTCTGAAGCGAAACAAATTTTAACGTTTTTTATAACTCCAGTTTTGAAGTCGGGATACCGGCAGAAAGAGGAAAATCATGAGAAATTTACAATTGCCAATAAACGTAAAGCCCGAAGAAATCAGGGGTTACACGCCCATCACCGAGGGACGGTACCACTGCCTCAGCCGGGGAAGAGCATCGACTTTTCTCCCGAAATGCTAAGCGAAACGCGGCATGTCGCAAGCGTCGTCAAGCAGAAAAACAACGATTTTTGCGAGGTGGACGAACGCGGGTATACCGTCTGGTCAGTCGGCCACGCACAGGTAGCGGGAATGCCGATGGGGACGCTTGCCGCACCGGTTGACGGGACGATTTTCTGTAATGTGTAATTCGGAACGCGGAACCGTAACCTGTTTCACATTCTATATTTAGGAGAAAATGACGGAAGAAATCGTCGCAACCCCCGATTTTATCGCGACTTTGCGGCAATTCAACCACACGAAAACCGAAGGGCTGGTGGCACTCATCCGGGACGATTGGGAACTCATCACGACCAAAATCGAGGTACAGTCCTACCTCCTCGGAAGTGGTTTCCCGCACAATTTGACCGAGAAACTCTACCGACGATTCTGCGTAAAAACGCTGAAACTTTTGCACCGAAACCCTTATTTATTGCTGACTTACGGCGGGTGTGGCCTCCAGAGAGTGAACGCATTCGCCCTGAAGAACGGCTTCAACCCGCTCCGGCTCAAACGGCAAGCCTGCATCCTGCTGTACGCGATGGCGAAACACAAGATGTATGGTTTTCGTCACCGGAAGTACACCAGATATTGATGAAACAGTTCGGCACGAACGCGAAGATGGAGTGGACGTTGAAGCTCCTCAAACGCGCCCGCCGAATCGTGGCAACGAAGGTGACACCCGACGGTAAGCCGCTTTGGGAGTGGCAGATTGCGTTTGCGACCGACCATGATACGGAAACGTCCATTGCGGTCTCGGTTTGCCGACGTTTGCAGATGAAAAATTACCTCGTCGAAGTGGACACTTCCTGCGTGGCCTCGACGATTCATTCTTACCTAACGATTGGCGCAAGTTATTACAAATTCATTGTTTACGACGAAGCGAGCATGATTGACGCGGGTCTTATGCACCAATTTTTGACCGAGACCGAAGGCTCGTCTATCCTTTTCGTGGGGGACGATGGCCAACTCCTGGCGGTCGGAACAGGGAGCCTTTCGCGGACTTCCTCGCACCCCGTGGCAAGCGTCCCCGAAGCTCGACCCCATCCGCGACGTGCAGGTGATTGTCGGAATCAATCGCGGCGAGACGGGCAGAATCGCTATGAACACAGAACTTCAAACGTTCATGAATCCGTCCGCGAACACCGGGAAATACCGAGTCGGCGACCCGGTCATCGGCCTGAAGAACGACACCTATCGCGTCCGGACGGAGCGGAACGAATCCAGTTGTCGAACGGCGAAATCGGGTACTGTACGGAGGTTACGCCGAACATCCTCGTCGATTTTGGAGGCGAAAAGCAGGTGCGTATTTCCGAGAAACAAATCACGTTTGACCTCGCCTACGCAGTCACTTGCCACAAAATGCGGAGTTTCGGAAACCCCGCTCGCCATCGTGTTTCTCGACCCGAGCTACCAGGCGAAAATGGTGTGTACCCGAGAGTGGTTATACACCGCGATTTCCCGAGCGAAACGCGTCTGTTACCTCATCGGCGACCAGCTCGCGACGGAGGATTACTGCCGCAAGCTGGGGAACATTCGTAAAACGTTTTTAGCGGAGGAGTTAAGAAGCGCAACCCATGACGAAAACACGACTTCCGCGAACATCCGCCCCTAAACTCCCCGATTGGGACGAACCGCCACCGGAAGCGGTATTTTACCATGGGTTCTGGCTTTTCCCGGACGAGGTGGAACAGTTGCGCGAAATCGAGGAATTTCATCAGAAATTTGGATGTAAATCATTTCATAAACACAGGTTACAGGAAAAAGACCATGAAACCACTATTGACACGGAAGGAGGCGGCCAAATTGCTCGGTTGCTCGCCCCGAACGATTGACCTCTGGAGGGTTCGCAATGCGTTACCATTCCTGAAAGTCGGCCACTTCGTGCGTTACGACCCGGAGGAACTCGAATACTGGGTGAAAGAACACTCCCACCATAAAAAAGGAACCTAAACCATGGAACATCAACATGTTACAAGCAGTCTCCCGTATAACGACACCTAATAAAAAGGTAGCTCAGAAAAAAATCGAGAACGTGTGCGAAACGCTGAAAACGACACTCGTCGCGAAGAACCAAAACTATATAACTCGCCATTTCGGAACCCGCTTCTGGCACCGAGCATCAGTCCGCAAGAGGCGTTATTAACGCGACTTTCGGACAAAATCGGGCGGACGGAGCGGATGGCCTACGACTTTTTGCGGTTCGCGTGGCAAGATTTCACTACAGAGGAAGATGACAAAACGGAAATACTGAGCAGGCTCGACTTTCTGAAGGAATATCGAAAAATCGGAATCCAATTTGACGGTACGGATGGCACAGATTCCGACCGAAAAATGTGGGAAAATTATCGTCCTGACAAACGCCTGTGGCGTACGCAAAGACACAAGATATTGCATTCACACATTTTCAAAACGCTAAATATTGTGGCAATTCACGATTTCGACAAATGCACGAAACACGGCCCGGAGTCGGTGCGAAAAATCCCTTTGAACCCCGACAAACCGGAGGACGCATTCTGGATGCCATTCGTGGCGGTAACATCCCACACCCGTTGACTTTAGGACGATCCGCCCCAACTTCGCCATCCTCGACGACATTCAAAACGACCAATCCGCAGCTTCGGTGACAACCGTCCGAAAGCTCGACACAATCATCACCAACGCCATCCGATTTTATCCAAGCCGGGCGAACCTATCGCGATTTTGATGCCCCGCACGGTCATCGAAAGTCACGATTTTTCGGACACTTACGGCAATCCCGAACGCAAACCGCAGTGGCGTGGAATCCGCGTCCCCATGGTCACGAAATGGCCGGAACGTTCCTCTCGAACATACAACAAACCGGTTCCGACCTTTTGGACAACGAGACAGGACATATCCGCTGGCAGGATTTCGGCGAGAAAACACTCGCCCCGACCGACACCTCGTTTTTGGAGGAAATTTGGCAAATTTTTTGAAAATTTTTCCCAGCCATATACATGTATACGTTTCCGATTTGACAAATTTCCCATTTGGGTTTACAATCGTCGCCTGTACTCCGGCAAGGCCATGCGGATTGTGAAAATCGAAAAATGGGGAGAAAAACGATGGAACTCACGGCTGTAAGTGGTTTTTTGACAAGGGTTTGGGGTGCGGGCATTCAGAAAATCTTCTCGGCCGAAGTCCTGAAAAACATTCTGGAAAAGTTGGTGGAAACGATGAAAAAACTGGCGGCAAAGACGGAAAACCTGGTCGCCGACTGGGCGGTTCATTTTCTCAAGAGCATGATTCCCGACGATGGAAAAATGACGATTCTGAGCAACTTTATACGCGAAAAATTCACGGAGGAATTGACACAAACCGATAATTAACAATGAGTTACAACTTTTCAAAACCGGACTTTTGGCATGCTTTTTCCGCCTGATTTCGGTGGTTGTTTTTGCGGGCACGGTATACCCAATGGGTACAAGCGTGAAACGGGATTTACTCAAACCAAAATCCCCGCTTTTCTCCTGAAATCTTGCATCCTGAGAGCTTTTGCACGTCGAAAAAGTCGGCGGGAAGATCGGGATTTTTGCATGTGCAGAGGTGGATCGTCTGCGAATTGCGTGTGGCGGAGGTGGTGAGACGGGCGAAAATGGCGAGGCGATCCAGAAGCGGAAGGGCGGAGGTTTGGCTGGCACCCGCGTGGATGGCGAGGGGACGGGCGGAACGGAATCGGGCGAGAAGGGCATCGAGACAGGGGCGGAGGTCGGTGGGAACGTTACATTTCGAAAAATGCCGGGCGAGGTGGGAGGCGAAGCCGGGGCGGAGAAAAAGAATGCTGGCGGCAAGATTTTGCACCCCGCGCCGGGATGTCGCCTGACAGATTGCGTCAAACGTTTCCGCCGAGTCCGTAACTTCCGGCAAAATCGGGTCCAGACGCACAGTTACGGGGATTCCCGCTGTCCGCAGACGCTCGATTTGAGCCAACCGCACCGCCACGGAAGCCGCGTCCGGCTCGAAAATTGCCCGCACCCGATCGTCGGTCGTGATGAGTCCTATTTGCGTGAAACAGAGAGACGAAAACCGCTCCAAAAGCTGAAAATGAGGTTCAGGAATCACACCTTTCGTGAGAAACGCGACTTCAACGCCCGCATTGAAGAGGATTTGCAACACTTCCAACGCCGCTTCCCGCAATTCGTCAAACGGCTGAAACAGATCGCTCGACGGACTGAAATAAACACGTTTCGGCAATTTTCGCTTTCGTCTTAATTCCTCTTTCAGCCGTTCCGCCAGGTTTTGGTACAAGCATACGATCCCCTCTCCGGGAAATGTCGAATACCCTCGTGTGTAGCAATAGACGCAGCCGTGCGCACACCCCGCCGCGAGGTTCACCGTCGCAACCTCCCGCAAGCACGCGAGTTTTGACGTTCCCAGAATCGGCGATTTGCGTTCGATGATTTGCAGGTTCATGGCTGGAATTTCCGTTGTGAAACAAGGGTTACGTGGCTGGTGGTAAGGTGCAGTAATTTTGTGAAGTCCCAAACTTCTGGAAACAAGCCATGTTGTGACAAGGGACGTTTCAAAAATGGGGCGGATAAATCGACATCTTCTATCAGAATATTTCGGGAAATTCGCAGCAACGTCTTGAAAATACTTTCACCAGAAGCGTCCAAAAGAGAAGACTCTCTAAATTGACGTACCGGGAAGAAGGTTGCATGGGATGGAATATCCTGCGGCGAATGGTTTTCACAACAAAAGTAAATTGCTCGAAAGTAGTCCGAAAATGAAGGTTGCCGAAAAGTGTCCCCATTTTTAAGGGAAATCCTGCCTTCGGTTGCAATCAAATTTTCCAGGCTCGCGGGAATTGCTCGTATCGGAGAATGTATGTCTTTTTCCCATGAAGCCATGTTCCCGTCTTTTCCCAGTAATTTTGAAATATCTCTCCTGTCGTCTGACCATTCCGTCGAAAAATGACTTATATTGTTGAGCAAACGACACATAAGAACGAGGTTCCATAAAGGTTCAGAGCTGTCCTTTTTTTGAGTTTCCAACCATTCCTGAAAATTCTTTCGAAGATATTTTATTGCATGAATCTTTTTGAAAAAATTTGTATGGAAAAGGTGTGTGCGATAGTCTATTCCTGGGCGTTCCACGATTGTCCACTCAATAGAGTTGTCTCCGAAATCATGGGGATATTTCGCTTCGATCTTTTCAATGATGCTGCGAAATAAATGTCCCGTCCCACTTCCAATATCTGCCACTCGAAATGTTGAATTTCCTATCTCTGTCTTTTCATGAAAAGTCGTTCGAATGACTGGCGCAAGAAAAGAAGCCCGTTCCTGAATCCTTGTATCTTTTTTGGAATGGATTCTTTCTGCAAAGGAGTGTAAAGCTTCAAAGCTGGAAAATCTGATTTCTGGATTTACTGCCAGGCATAGTAAAAATCTTGCATCCTCACGCATTCCAAACGCAAGCTGTCGATAATAATAAAATTCAGGGAGCCGCGGTACGTTTTTTTTCGACGGAAGATATACGGCACACAGTGGTAAATATTTAGACGATTCCGGACGTGAGGGAATCTGTAATTTTGCGGTTTGATAGACCGGATGGGTAAGATTAAACACTCCCGCAGCAATGGGGTTTTCTGCATAAAAACCCATTCCAAAAGTTCCAAAACCTGTTATCGCCTGCAAGATTTCAGAATATAGAAGAGGCGATTCATGAAAAAATGTCAGGATTTTTCTTAAAAATTGCCAGTACGCAAGACAAAAAGAAGTACGGTATGATCCTACAAAACGACTTTGAGTATATTGAAAATAGTTTTCCTGAAAATTATGAAAGGACTCGTCCTTCGAAAGGGGAGTATTCAAAATGCAATTCCAATATTCGGACCATTCACAACTTTCAAATTCCAAAATATTTTTCGAAATATCGCAAAAAAACGGAATCCGTCCAGAATATACGATTTGAAGAAATTTTTGAATATTTTGGCTCTGAATTGATTTTAAATTTTTCATTTGATATTTCCACGCAAAGATTGCAATTTAAATATTCATTATAATCCATTCCTTTTCAAAATCAAGAGAAAAAATTCAAAAATACTGTTATTGTCACTGTTCCGAGAATCCACAAAATGCCATTGACTTAAGTCCTTAAATCTAGACACCTTCTGCCACGTCCACAATTCTGTTCCGGCAAAAATGGTCTGATTTTTCCCATGGTTCGTTCGTCAATCCATGTCGTTCCATTTGATAACTCATTCACTAAAGTTATCAGCATTTTCTTAAATTTAATGGATTTATTTTGGGCAGTCTTGTCATTTTAAATTGAAAGCACCGTGCCTAGCAAGAAAAAGTTCGCAGGCAACACCGAAAAGATTGGCACGAAAAAAACCATCCCAACCGGGAACGCCGCCGCACACGATTTACAACAGAAAAAAAGGTGGTCACTGGATGCGGATGATTTTATACGCCCAGTGCCGGCCACTGGAATGGGTGGTTGGCCCCCGGATTTTAGGGACGCAAAGCAAGCCCGCACCCTCCATTCACGAGCATGGCGGAACGAAAACTGTTGTAAGTAAACGAGTTAGGAAAACTGGAAGAAAAATAACTTCCGCCCAACACAAAGCGTTTCGTAAAAAAGTCCGAAGTGGTGCCATCGTCACCGATTACAAAAAACTACAAAAGCAAAATCGAGTTCAAGTCACACAAAAACGTGTCACTTACCCCAAGCGTCCGTTCATGAATCCGGCACTGCGAAAAATGATTCCCAGCATCGCTCAAAATTTCCGAAACTCCGTAAAATAAGGACTTACCATGACAAGTTCAAGCACCATCACGGCGGGAAAAGCCTACGTTATCATTTCCGCGATCGACCGCACGAAACATGTCCTCGCGACAGTCTTCAAAAACGTCAACGCTGCTGCGAGAAAAACGCAATTCGTCGGAACGTAACTGATGATGGGGGCGGGACTTGCGGGAATCGGTACCGTTTTACCCATTCGCCAGTTCGCGCGATTCGAGGATTCCATGCTATCCGTCCGTGCCAAAACGCGGGCTTCCGAAACCGACGAATATTCAGAACTTTCCGCAGCGATACAAAACTGTTCTGGGGTCGCGCAAAAAACTGCTGACATGATGGATTCTTCTCTCGGTGGCTCGTTTCGCTTCGTTCTCACTGCAAGTACGGCTGCTCGCGGATTGCTCAACGTTGTTGTGAATGGTTTCCTAAACACTTTATTTTTAGGGAGATACGTCGTTGTTGGTTTCGCGGCTTCGCTCGGATTGAGGAGAACCGCGGCAATGGGAATTCCTGCTACAATTGCCACAACGAAAACCTCTATTTTAGCGGGAGTTACAACCGAAAAAACCGCTATTCTGGGGATTTCAGCAACGTTTGTTGCCATGAAAACCGCCATCGTAGCAGCTTCCGTTTCACTCTATGCCTCGTTCGTCGCATTGCCAGCCGCCATCGGAGCAATCGTGGCCTCTATGACGTTCACGCATGTCGCCGCCGTCGCAATCTTCGCCGGGATTGCAACATTGTGCGGTGTCGTTTTGTGAAATGCCATAAAGCCATTCTCCATAGGCACTTACGAAAAGTTTCAGTCGCTTGTAACGTACCTTTTCGCCGCTTTTCTAACCTGACAGACGCGGGAAAAATCGCCTGGGCAGGAATCGCGGCGGCAGGAAGCCAGCTTTGGAGAAACCTGAAAGAAGATTGCGTTTCCGCGTGAAGTGGCAATCGTGGATAAATGTTTTGTCAACTTTATTGGGAGCGGCCTATGCCAAAGCGACCATGTCCAAAGAGGATTACGACCAGTACATGAAGTTGCTTAAAGGTGTGCAAGATGTTGATATGCAACGAGTTATTGATGATAACAAGGAATCTGAATCTGTAAAAAACATCAAAACGCCATGGCGGAAATCGACGCGGAAGAAAAGACTTTGGAAAATGTCTCGCCGCGACACGTTGAACTGCCGGAACTTGCAACGCAAATTTTAACAGGCATTGCTATTACGTCGTAAATCCTTGATTTTACACAGTTTGGAACAATTGAGGCAGAAAGGAATTTTCTCGAAAATAACGCCAATTTGCGAAACGCGGAACTTGAAAAAGGGAACTATGAGAAAAAGGATAAAAATATCGAACGTACCGCTGACGGTGTGGAAATATTCCGTTGTGTTTGAAATTGTGGTGGATGATGTGGACGAAACGTGGACGCACATTTTCGCGCAAACTCCCAAATTACCACGACTTCTGAAAGATTGGAAGAACGACGGTTGTCGGTGCAAAAGTCGGGCACCGAAAGAAGCGAGAACGATTCAGTTGGATGGAAAACTCCCGATTTTGTGGAAGGTGGAGTGCCAGTTTGACAGTGAGGTGATGTTCCGGTACACGAAGGAGGAGGACCCGCTGACGTGGCCGACGACGCTTTCCATTTCGTCGCGGGAGGTGACGGAAGACCTCTTGAAAGACGCGGAAACGGGCGAACCGGTGTGAATCCGAATGGCGAAAGAATCCATATCGAAGTGCCGAATTCGTACCCCGTTATCGAATTTTCACGCCACGAAGCATATCCCGACACACCAGAGGGAATCGCCGCTTTCATTGCGAAGATGAACCGGTTCCCAAACCGTCTAAACGCCGATGAATTCATGGGTTTCGCACCTGGCACGTGCTTTCTTTACGCGCCGCAAACGACACGCAAAAATCAACGGAAGTCTTTATTTTAGAACGACTTACAGTATTCTTGTCAAGCATGACAGGTTATAAAATTGGCGAGAAAACGGTCGCGCAAACACTCGTAAATGCTGGTCGCGCAAAGCCTTGGGACAAACAGAAAACGACCGTTGGCATGAACGCCCCGACCGGGATTTTTCTGCGCGCGAAACTCGGAATCGGGAAGGATTTCTTCCCCGCACGAACGGAAACCGACGGCGTATTTTATCCCCCATCTGGAAAAGTTTAGGTCGCAAAATTGCGAGATGGAGAATCGACGCCACTTGAAAAATTGACGCAGAGCGACGGTGGTTTCACCGAAGAAACCGTCTTCAATTTTTCCGAAAATTCATTTGAATCGGGCGAACCCGCCATGACGCTAACCGACGTATTCAATAGGGTTTACATTCTTTCCGGCAAAACGACCGAGGGCGGAGAAAGTGCCATTTTGTGCAAGATTACGGGCGGAAGTCCGGAAAGTGGTTACCGCATTTGTTTTACGCCAATGGTGCGGAAGCGGATTACATGGACAGGGGAACGTTGTTTTTTACAGAGCTTGCCCTTGGCGCGCAAGTGCCTGAAAATTCGTGGGTTATCGGTCATCCGATGGCGATTCAGCAAACGGGAGGGAACGACGAATGACGTGGATGAAACACCCGGAAAGTTGCGTTTTTTGACGTTTGACATCGACGATTTGTGGGTCGGAGCGGGACTGGATTTAGGACGATTCGCTTACGTAATCGAAATGGGAAAAGTTCTAAAGTACGTCGTTACAAGAGGTTACGTCGGATACTGGTTGAAAATTGACGAAACGATTCTGAAGACAACTTTTTTTAGTGTGAACGGTGAATGGTGCTTTCAAGGCGGGATTTTCATCCTCTACAAATCGACGGACAGCAACTGGATTTTGATGGAATCCGACGATTCCAATCTTACAGCCAGACCCAATGTCCCGCCTGGATATAAGCCTGTTTCGTGGGACAATCGTGAAACGGAAAAACGGTGCCGAATGAGAAAAATGAGACACAAGCCTTTTATTCTCAATGGGTTGCGGAAAGTTAGAAAATCGTCGAATTTTACATGCCACGATGGAAAAAAACGAAAAACGCATTCGACCAAACATCCAACCTAACCTCCAACGTTCTCGGCACTTACAGCGATCCTGACGGTGTACTGAATTACAGGATTCCGTCATGTTCTCTTTTCAGCACATTCACAAGGATGATTTGACAATAAAGTACAACCGTTTGATTTTTTCAGATGACACAACACAATATATTGTGCTTAGAGAGGTGGAAACATGGCGGTAAACACTTGAAATTTTGCTGGCAGCGTCCTGAACCTGATGACCGTTTATGTCCCGGCTTTCGTCCGGGGTGGAACGCGCTAAAATCGCGGTGAAAAACTCCGGATTGCTAAAGTCTTTCACGACAAACGTTTGTCGCGGGGAATCCGATCGTTACGCCGAACAGGGGAATCACCTCGGCAAGGGGCAGCGATATGATGATTGTACCGCCAATCCCCGATTGAAATTCGACTTCGGACTTTCGTTTTTTTCTTCGCAATTCCAGATTCCGCATGAGTTTACAAAGATTTCCGACACGGGAGATTGGGACGGCGACGATTACGACGTGACGGTTTCCATGATTTCACTTTTACCCGCACCGAGCCGCGAACGGAAACGTGATTCCGTTACTTCACGCGGGGGTTAATTTAGGATGTTGGGGAGGTGTAAGTTTTTAAAATACAAGCACTTATGAAAATTCGACTCCAGAAGGTTTTCACATTTTCAACCTCGGAAAAATTTCTGAAAAACCGGTGTTCACACTTTTACCCGGTCTCCGAGGAACACCCGAAACACATTGTCGAAAGCGGCGTTTTTCTATTATTTTCTCATGGATTACGGCATTGAACATGGGTTTCAATTTTGCAATTGGAAACTTGTGAAACAACGCAAAAACAAGTTTATTTTATACGTATTCACTCAAATAACACCAACTGGCACTTGCCATTTTTCATCATTGCGACACAGTAAAAGCGCAAGAAGTTAAGGAACAACCCAAACCCCTGAAAACAAGGAGAAAAACGATGACTGAAACCAGAATCTTTCCCCCCCGACCAACGGATTCTCGACCGGAAGTTTCATGCCTGAAAAACTGGCAGAAATGCTCGAAAAAAGCACCGTGGCAGAGCGCGAAGTTGTGTGGAATTCTGCACTTGAGAAACTCACGGAAGGGTACGCTTTTTCCTTCCCGAAGCGTTGGAGACCCCGACAAAATAAGGGGTTACGGAATTGACCATTTCCCACGAATGGAGCAACTGGCAAGAGGAATTCCGCGTTTTCCCGCGAGAGCGGACTGGAAAAACATCGACTCCATCGACCTCCCCGATTACCGCTCCGGAACCATGCGTCCCGCTTTGCTTTTGATTCACGACAGACCCAAACATACACAATATGTTGTGAAAAAACAATACTCACACACAACATTTAGTAAAAAAGAAAACATGACCGACAAACCCAAACGGGCACAAGTTACCACCACGCTCGACAAACGCGGCCTCCCGATTAGCGAAGGCGTTTCAAAAAATCATTCAAACCGCCATCGCCGACGCAATCGCCGAAAGGAGGCGGTGAGTGTCCAATCAACCCAGAGGGAGTTTCTTACGAAATGCCTTTTTTTTATGGATTTTTCGGAAAAATTTCCCCAGCCATATACAGGTATATGGTCACGATTTGACGGATTTTCCCAAAGGTGCGTTAATGCGTACCTCAAAAACATCCACTGGGCAAGGAAAGGGAAAAAACCACGCGGACCGAGGGACTTTTAACCCGCCAGCAGGTCGCGAAGCGGCTTCACTGTTCGCCGTATTTCGTCGACCAACTCCGGCAAAACAAAGGACTTCCGTACCTGAAACTCGGCTCGCTCGTTCGTTTTCGCGAGAGCGAGGTTCAGGAATGGATAACGAAAAACATCATTTCACAAACCACGAAAAACGAAGTTTTTAATTGATTTCACCAACAGAAAAGGAGAAAAGACCATGGCAAGTATCGGAAAAAGACGTGACCGTTTCACCGTTCGATTCACGGGCGTGGACGGCGTGCGACGGGAATTGTGCGGGCTTCCGACGGAGCATCAGGCCATTCGAATCTGCGTGAAAATCGAGGATTTGGTGTCGGCCAGACGGCTGGGCAGCGTGTCGGCGGCACTCGCGGAATGGCTCGAAAAGCTCGACAAAGAAATCTTCCCCAAGCTGGCGAAATGGACGCTGAAAAACCCGACCGATTACTTCACCGAGGGACGCGACTTGGATACCCGTCGGTACGACCGAGGCGAATGGGTGTTCCCGCGGCGTTGAATAGGGTTCGTATCGCGTTGCAGGCACTTGCGTAAACCCTTTTGAAATCAAGCGAAGAGGCAAGAGCGAGGCAACTGCTCCAGCGGATTTATGGCAACGGTCGCCCTTCTACGCTTCTACGGGCTTCGCGGCACCTCCAACATGATAAAACTGACGTGGAACGACATCGCGTGTATCCACGAAAAGCCCCCCTGCCACATTCTCATCCACAGCCAAAAAAACCTCCACCACACAAAGGCACCCGTTGGGTTCAGCCCCTCCACTCCATCGTCGAACGGGCACTGCGGGATTACCACGATTCGCTGAAAGCCCCCCAGCCGACCGACATTCTCTACCCGGCATGATAACGACCACGAACATCGGAATCGTCGTGAAAAAGGCATTCATTCGCGTCAACGTCGAAGTCGGCGAGCCGAATACCCCGCGTCGTTCTACTCTCCGACATGTTCGAGATGGGCATCGCCCCCACCCTCTACGAACTCTGTACCGACCACAGCACACAGGTCAACATAAAACACTACCAAATCCTTCACGAAGACCCTCTCCAACGCGAACCGGACTCCATCAAAATGTTCCCCGATATGCCCACCAACGAGCCGAAAACGTCCACCGACAGCCGGAGGCAGGCGACTCGAAAGCGGCATAAAACAACCTGAATTCCGCGAGCCAGCGATCGTCAATCCCCGAAAAGGACAGACGGCGGCTGGCTTTTCTCATTTCTTGAGGCAAGAAAACACAAGGTCGAAATGGCGGCCCCCCCTTAAATTACAAGAGCAAAATATCCCGAAAAGAGGCAAAAATCCACCACAGCACCGCAAGGAATGGAGTTGCACAGAGTGGAAGCAAGTCGATTTAACCCCGTAAAATACGGAACATAATTGCTCTTGGGTACAACTGTATGCAAGGAATTTCGTCAAGAAACAAAAAAAGGACGTGACCAAAATCACGTCCTAAAATGGAGAATAGCGGGGTCGAACCGCTGACCTACTGGCTGCCAGCCAGTCGCTCTGCCAACTGAGCTAATTCCCCATGAAAAATAGAGATTGTCGAAAAACAACGATTCTTTTCTCAATCATTTGGGATGAAATATACCAGAAAAAGATTCTTTGTCAAGTAGCCCTTTGTCAAAATTTTAAAAAACTTTGGAATTTTTCTCAACTACTATTTACGAAGGAGGTATTTTGTGGTATCTTGGGGAAGTCAGGTGCTTTATACTTTTCCACTTGTATTGGGGAGGAGTGGATGGTGGTAGGCGAGCAGGTTAGGCAGATCGCTCTCCTTTCAACTTTTCAAACTCGACTATTGGGAGTGAAGAACATTTTCAAAAAGATTCATGAAATGGATGATGTCATGTTAAAAAGGAAACTTTGGAACTGTTTAGGATGGGCGGGGTTGGGAATTCTCTTTTCTGCGACAGTATGGGGCAATGATCTCAATTTCCGCGTCAATACTCAGGTTTTTACCGAAAATCACCGACTGCTCGTGGACGGAAAAACGCTTTTTCATGAGGGGAAGGCTTATGATTTTCTAACCCGAATGCAGGAAGTTGCGGTTTTTAATTTTGAAAAAGAACTTATCTATCTTCTCAATCTTCAGAAAAAAAATAAAATTCTCATTCCTTTTGATCAGGTACATGCCTATGTGGATCAATTCTATCAATGGGGAAAATCGCATGAAAAACCGGAGGTTCGGGAGTTTGTCGATCCCCATTTTGAAATTGGTTATGACAAGAACGATGGGAAATTCACCTTTGTTTCGGAAATGTTCCAGTACGCAGTCACTTCGGTAAAGCCAGACCGACCTGAGATATTGACCGAATATCGTCGTTTCGCGAAGGAATCGTGCCAGTTCAATCTGATGCTTTCTCCAGGCTCCAAAACATTGTTTGCCCGCTCGCTGGTCAACGATACGGTTTTCAAGTCGGGTTTACTGATTGAAAAACTCCAATTGGACATTACCACTCAGAAAGGTCTGTTTCCTAAAAAGAAGATATTTCTTTCAGAATTACGTTATTTACCTCGTCTGGTGGAGTCGGATCTGGCCAGCATTCGGCAAATTGACGAATATATCGCCATTTTTCAAGAAACGACTTTTGCGGAATATCGTGAGGAACGGATTCAGAATATTTCCCGTTCTCTCAAATCCAAAAATTGATTTTGGCCTTATTTTTTGAAAGACCACCGCTTAAATTTAGAGGAGAGTTCCCTCATGTTGCTTTTGGCCATTGAAAGTTCGTGTGATGAAACGGCGGCTGCCATTCTTCAGGATGACGGAACGGTTTTGTCCGAAGTTGTTGCCAGCCAGGCTTCCTTGCACGCGGAGTATGGCGGTGTGGTTCCTGAAATTGCTTCCCGCGCTCATTTGGAACGAATTTTGCCGGTTTTGGATCAAGTCGTGAAGAAAAGTGGTGTGACGTTGAAAGATTTGGATGCGATTGCCGTTTCGCATACACCTGGACTGGCGGGGTCGCTTTTGGTAGGTCTGATGGCGGCCAAAACACTGGCGATGGTTTTGGGGATTCCCCTGATTGCCATAGATCATTTGCAGGCTCATGTCTATGCGTGCCAGATTGCCCACCAGGTTCCGATCTTTCCGTGCGTGGGGTTGATTGTCAGCGGTGGGCATACCAGTTTGTATCGATGTCTGAATCCGTTGGATTTTGAGCTTCTGGGAACGACGATTGACGACGCGGCGGGGGAAGCTTTTGATAAAGTGGCGGCCATGTTGCGACTCCCCTACCCTGGCGGACCGAGCATTCAACGGATAGCAAGTCAGGGAAATCCTCACGCGTATGTTTTTCCACGTGCGTACATTCATGACAAGGAGAAATTGCGGTTCAGTTTCAGTGGTTTGAAAACCGCTGTTCGGTATCAGTTGGTGGGAACGGGAAAACAATCTTTTGAACATTTGGAACTGGACGATGCCACACGAGCCGATATTGCCGCATCGTTTCAAGAGGCAGTGGTCGATGTGCTGGCTACCAAAGCACGTCACGCACTGCAAATGACAGGGCTGAAGATTCTCTGCGTGGGAGGAGGAGTTGCTGCCAATGCCGCCTTACGTGAACGTTTGGAAAAAGACTCCCGGCGGTACCATTTTCAATATTATACAGCTCCTTTGAAATTGTGTACCGACAATGCCGTCATGGGGGCCATCGCATGGGAACGTTTTCGGGCAGGGGAATGGGCCTCACTCGATTTGGATATTTCCCCAGGAGTCGTCCGAATGCACTGAATTTTTTTGAAAAATTACAGGAGACCTCTCAAAATTCCGTTAAATCTCCTGTTCAGGCAATATACTGGACGTTTGTCGGAGAATATTCAATGAAAAACTTTATGGAAGAGATATAAAATTTAAGCCTCTCCATTGATTTCTTCCGATAGTTGACGTATAATAGCAAGAGGTTGAGTCCTGCCAACCATTCCACAGACGCACTCCTTATTGTTTTCCCTGATGGTTCCAATGTCCCAAGAATTTTCCCATACCGCCTTATCCACGATTGAAGTTCGTCCGTTACAGGGTCGAAAGATGCTTCGTGATTTCATTCAGTTGTCCTGGATAATCAATGGGAATGATCCATGTTGGGTACCTCCTTTAATTGCGGAAATCAAAGAATTTCTCAATCCACACCGGCATCCGTTTTATCAACATGGTTTCGCGGAAAAATTCGTTGCGTATCGGGATGGTCGTCCGGCAGGGCGGATTTTGGTTTCGGATGATCCTCTCCTCAATAATCGAAAAGGGACGAATTTTGGCTCCTGGGGAATGTTTGAATGTATTCAGGATCAAGAAGTCGCGGCGGCTCTTTTTCAAAAGGCCAAAGAATGGAGTCGGAAAAATTATGGACGTACCACGCTCATCGGTCCCATGGATTACTCCACGAATTATCAGATGGGACTGCTGACGGAAGGATTCCAGTTCCGCCAGCGTTATCTGATGAATCACAACCCGTCCTACTATCACGATTTGGTGACGGCCTGTGGAATGAGGCAGGTGCAGCAAATGTATGCCTGGTGGTTTGATAACGGACAAAAGATGCTGGAAAAGTGGAAGAAACGTTCCGACTGGTTTTTGCGTCGAACCCGAACAACGTTTCGGCCATTCAATGTCCGGGAATTCGACAAAGAAGTGGGGCATTGCCGTACGGTTTACAATGCTTCGCTGCGGGACAATTGGAATTACGCAGAGTTGACCGACGACGAAATCCGTTATTTTTCCCAACGGCTCATTCAGTTTGTCGATCCGGGGCATCTTTTTCTGGCCTTCGACGGAGAACGTCCCGTTGGTTTCTCGGTCACCATTCCTGATTTGAACGAAGCCTTGTCAAAGTTAAACGGTCGTCTTTTTCCCTGGGGAATTTTCAAGTTTCTTTATTATAAACGACAAATCAAAACGGGACGAATGATGGTTTTGTGCGTCGATCCGGCCTATCGTCGACGTGGAATCAGTGAATTGTTGGTGTTAAAAACCTTGGATTATGGTCTTCAGCGCGGATATATCAACGCGGAATTGGGGTGGACGTATAAGGATAATGACAACGTTAATAATATTATCAAACGTGTAGGGGGAATTCCTTATAAAACCTATAGCATTTACGAAGGTGAATGTTGAAGCGGATATTCTCGACCAAAGGAATTTTCTCTTTCCAAAGGCCATCTTCCCAATAGACGGAATGTTTCGTACGGGAAAGCGTCTCCCTCTTCTGAAGCCCCCCAAATGACATCCAGATTTTGAAAATGTACGGCGGAAATACGTTTCCCTTGACTTTCCTGAGGGAAACGTTTACAATGGGGAGTTGTCGTACGGAGCAATCCGTTTTTAGCTCCTTTTCCTGGAATTTATTCTTTTTTTCCACTTTTTATGAAAATTCTGCATACCTCCGACTGGCATTTGGATGCCAAATTACCCCCTTTTTCACGACTGCCGGAACAGGAACGTTTTCTGGACTGGTTATTGGAAACGATTGGTCGCCGAGAGGTCGATGTCCTGGTGGTGGCAGGAGATATTTTCGACTCCTACCAGCCTTCCCAGCGAGCGGTCCGTCTTTATATGGACTTTCTGAAAAAACTTTATGTTCGGACGCGGCAGGGAGAGTCGCGGTGTCGGCAGGTCGTTATTGTGGGAGGAAATCACGATTCGCCAGCCATGTTGGAAGCGGCCAAAAGCGTTTTGGAGGTGTTGCGTGTTCAGGTGGTGGCGGAACCTTGCGAGAATCTGGAAGAGATGATTTTTCCGGTGGAAAGGGAGGGGAAAACGGAAGGATTGATTCTGGCCGTGCCGTTTTTGCCGGATCGGTGGGTGCGGAAGGGGACGGATGGTGATACGCTGGAGGAGCGGAATCGAAAAGTTCTGGAGCGGATTCGGGATTTTTATCGAAATATCACGCAAAAAGCGATCGCCTGGCAGGACGCGATTTTTCAAAAGGAGCAACGTAAAATTCCTCTTATAGCGACCGGCCATTTGTTTGTCGCGGGCGGAAAAACGTTGGACGACGATGGTGTGCGAAATATCCATCAGGTGGGGAATCTGGAAAAGTTTCCCGCAGGCGATTTTCCCAAAGAGTTGGATTATATCGCTTTAGGGCATCTCCATTTGCCACAGAAAGTGGCTGGTGAGGAGCGGATTCAGTATTCGGGAACGCCGATTCCGATGGGTGTGGCGGAAAGTGCGACCCCTAAAAAAGTGCTGGAAATTAGTTTCTCTGCCGAGGGACGGACGATCGAAACGATTCCCGTGCCGGTCTTTCAGAAAATCCGCAAAATATCGGGCGACTGGGAGCAGATTCAGAGCCGTCTGCGGGAGTTGAAACAACAGGAAGAATCGGTCTGGGTGCAGGTGGAATGGCTTTATCAGGAATTTGACCCGCATTTCTATCAAAAATTGTACGCGGAAGTGGAGGGGAGTTGTGTGACGCTGTTGCCACCACTTTCCCGGTGTGTGGCACGGCAGGTGGAGGCGGAAACGTTGTGGCGGGTGCGGACTTTGGAAGAATTGCCTTCGGAAAAGGAGGTTTTCGAGCGTTTTCTCGCCACGAAAGCGTACCGCGACGAGGTGCGAAAGAGCTTGGTGGAAACGTTTGAGGAGGCCGTTCTCTACGACGACCAAAAAAGGAGGGAAGAATCGTGCGACTGTTGAAACTGAAATTTCAGAACCTCAATTCTCTGGCGGGTTTATGGGAAATTGACTTCACTCATGAGGCGTATCTCCAAAATGGACTTTTCGTCATTACCGGGCCGACGGGAGCGGGAAAAACGACGATTCTCGACGCGCTGACACTGGCACTTTACGGACAGACGGTGCGGCTGGACAAAATCACGCAGAGCCGAAACGAAATCATGTCGAAGCACACGCGGGAATGTATGGCGGAAGTCCATTTTGAAATCCACGGCACGTCGTACTTCAGTCGTTGGGAACAGCGTGCTTCCCCCAAAGGAAAATTGCAACCATTGAAAAAACAGTTTGGCACTTGCGACGGCCGATTTATTTGGACGAAAAATGTCGAGGCGGAAGTGAAGCGAGTGATCGGACTGGAATTTTCGCAGTTTCGACAGTCGATCATGTTGGCACAGAATGGTTTTGCGGCATTCCTGAATGCGGATGTGCAGCAGCGAAAAGAGATTTTGGAAAAAATCACCTCGACGGAACATTTCAAGTCGCTTGCCAGATCCATTCTGGAAAAAAAGGGGTTGGAGGAAAGGAAATTTCAGGAACTTCAACAGAAAATGGAGGCCATTTCGCTGCTGGACGAGGCGAAAGTGGCGGAAATGAAGGGGGATTATGCCTGGTACCGAACGTGGCTGGAAAAAGAGATGCCTGTTTGGGAGGGGCGGTTGAGGGAAATTCTCTCCTGGATGGCGGAGACGGAGAAGGCTCAGAAACAGTACGACGAATTGCTTCTGGAAAAGGAAGTTTTGGAGAAGGCGTGGGAAACCTTTCAGCCAGAGCGGATTCGGTTGGAAAAGGCGCTGCGGGCACAAAAAGTTCGGGAAATTTACCTGCGACAAAAAGATTTGCAAAAAACGACGGAAAATTTGGCTCAAGCCATCCAGAATTCGGAAAAAAACCTTCAAACAGGGAACGCTGATTTACAGAAAAGTCTTGAAAATTGGGAACTTGCGAAACAGTCGCTGGAAAAGGAACGGCAGGAAGCATCGCAGTGGGAGGAAGTGTTTCAGGAAGTGGAAAAATTGGATGGACAAATTCAAAATGCTCAACGGCAATGGGAAGAGACTCGGACGAAACTTTTGAAAACAAGCGAACTCCATCAAAAAATGGAAGAAAAATGCCGAAATCTTCAGCAAAAACGTATCCAACAGGAAGAAAAAAAGGCCAGTTTGCAGAAGTATCTGGAGGAACATGCTTCCGACGCGCCGTTGGTGCAGGAATTCAGTGGAATCGAAATTCTGATTCAGCAACTGGAATCTTTCCGAACCCGTGAATTGGAAACGCTCGAAAAGGCTTATCGACAGAAGACCTTGAAAATTTGGGAGTTAGGAGAATTGCAGGAAGTCTGTCAAGAGGCGGAAAAAACGTATGAGGAAACGAAAGCGGCGTATGAAACCCATCAAAAAGAACTTTTGCCGTCGCAGTGGTTCTCGCTTCAGGAGGAGATAAAACGGATAGAGACGTTTCGAGAGTGCTTGAAAAATCTGGCTCAAACGGAAAAGGAGTGGAGGGAGGGAAACGTGGCGTTGGCGGCCTGGGAAAAGGAGCGTCATGAGAAAAAAGTTGCCAGGGAAATGTTGGAAAAGGAATTTCGGCAGCTTCAAGAAACACGATTGCAGGCTGAAAAACAGCGTTCCTGGGAAGCGCATCGACAAGCATTGACACCGGGGATGCCCTGTCCATTGTGTGGTTCGCTGGAACATCCGTGGGAGGAAAATGTGGGAGAAGACTTTTCCGAAGATGCGTTGGAAATTTTGCGCAAAGAAGAGAAGGAACTGGAAGAAAAACGGATTTTCCTGGAAGTCGAAGAAAAAGATTTGGCTCGCCGGATAGAGAACCTGCCCGTGGAATCGTGGGAAAGGGAACGGGAAAAACTGACCGAAAGAAGGGGGGAATTTTTGCGAAATTGGGGATGGTCGGAAACGTGGCCGCCGGAGGAAGTGGAAAGGCACCTGTTGCAGAAGGAGTCGGAATGTGCCGCCGCGAGGGATCGGTGGAACACCTGGCAGGAGACCTCCGCGTCGCTGGAACAGGCCAGGCAGGATGCGGAAAAAGCATTTCGCGAAAAGAAGGAAATCCTGGTTCTTCTTACTCCATGGGAGGAGAAGAAAAAACAGTTTCATCAGGATGAAGACGCTCTGAAACAGAAAATCGCTCCTTTTTGCGCGACGGAAATGGGGGAGAACGCGGTCGATTGGCTGGCATTGGGAGAGATGCTCCGAATTCGCTGCGAAAAGTGGCAGGAATCGGAGAAAAATTTCCGGCAGGTGGAAACGGAACTCCATGAAAAACAGCAGGAGCTGGTGGAAATGACGCAGACCTGTCGGCTTTTGGCGGAACAAGTCACGGAACTTCGGAAACAGGAATCCGAGGAGAAGGAAATGCTGGCAAAACAGCGGCAGAAACGTCGGGAACGTTTCGGGGAAAAGGTTCTGGCCGAGGAACGCCAAAAATTGCAGGAACGTTTGCACAAGGCAGTGCAAAAAGTTGCGGATGGCGAGAAGGAAATAGCGCTGATTCAACAGCGAATAACGACAGAAACGGAGTTGCAAAAAGAGAATGAGAAACGTCTGAAAAAAATGCAAGTGGAAAAAGCAATGGTCCAGACGCAGTGGACGCAAGAGCTTGAGAATGAAGGATTTGCGAATGAAGACGAATTCCGGGAAGCATTTTTGGAAGCCACCGTTTTAGAGACCTTGCAGAAAGAGCAAACCGAACTCACCAAACGCCAGAATCAGTGGCAGGGAAAATGGACGCAAAATGAACAAAATCGTGCCCATTTGCGACAAACTTGCCCCACCCGACGAAGCCGTGAGGCCATTTCGCGTAAAGAAAAAATGTACCGGGAGGTTCGGACGCAATGGACGGAAAAAAAGGCGGTTTTGGCCAGACAGTTGGCGGAAAATGAAGCCCGAAAAGAGGAGGCCGAAGCACAGCAAAAGGTATTTCTCGCTCAAAAGAAAGAGTGGGAGCGTTGGCAGTTGCTCTACGAATGCGTGGGGGCGGCGGATGGTAAAGGGAACGACTCGTTTACCAGTTTTGCGCAAAACCTCGTTTTTGGGATTTTGCTGGATCATGCCAACGAACAATTGGCGTATCTTTCGCCTCGGTATCGACTTTGCCTGGAAGCGGACAAGATGTTGGAAATTTACCTGGCCGACACCTTTCATCAGGGAATCACCCGTCCGGCTGCGAATCTTTCGGGAGGGGAGACGTTTCTGGTTAGTCTGGCGTTGGCACTTGGTCTGACGCGGATGGTGAGTCGGGAAATTCAGATACACTCTTTTTTCCTGGACGAAGGTTTCGGCACATTGGACGAACACTCGCTCCATCGGGCATTGGAAGCGTTGAAACGGTATCAGACGCAAGGGAAATCCGAGAAACTCATCGGCATTATTTCGCATGTGGAAACGTTGAAAGAACAGATCGAAACGAAGATAGAAGTGACCCCGGTTTCGCCGGGAATTAGCGTCCTGAAAGGGCCTGGCGTCCAAAGATTGTAACCGAAAAAGCCCGAAAAAAGGAGCTAAAAATGTGGATTCGTAAGATATTGTGGGGACTCCCTTTCTGTCTGGTGGGTTGGGGATGGGCGGAAGAAAATCCTTCGTGGGACAATGTTCAAAAAGAGGTGACGAAAACGTTGATTCTGGAGGAAAAATCGTTGCTCTCCTGGCAGGCGGAGTTGCGGGAAAAGCAGGACAGGTCGCGGGAGGAAGAGATGTTTTTCCTCTCCCTTTCTCTGCGAGCCAAAAAAACGGACGATGCCCTGCAAGCCATGGAGAACATGCCGGCGTTTTCCCAATCCCCATTTCTGGAGGTGTGGGGTTATCTCCATTTTGCGAAAAGTTGTCGAAACTACCGCGTGATTCGGGCACTTTGCGAACGTTTTCCTCTGGAAGCGGCACAATCTGGAAGCGATCTGGGGAGTACGGAATATTTCGGCGATGTTATGGAAACATGGAGCGAAACGCGGAAGGCACAATGGCTACACGAACGTTTTCTGCAAACAGAGTCAAAGGAAGAAGTAAAAAATCTCTTTTCCATTACTCCCTCTTCTTTCTGGGGGGAACGTTGGCTTGAGCAACTCTATTCCATGGGGGCGTGGCTGCCCACACTGGAAAGGTTCCGAAAAGAGGCGATTGCCTCGCGTGAATATGAGGATTTTATCTGGTATTTACGCTGTGTCTGGCAATTTCGATTCCAACCGGAATTTGCCAAGGGACAACGTGACTGGGAATGGCTGAAAGAGTTGCCTGATTGGTCTCTTGCGACGCAAAATAGCGGTATCGCTTCCCAATTCTGGACACTGGAGGAGTATGAGTTGGCCATTCCATATTATCGAAAAGCTCTGAAATTGGAAATCACGGAAGAGGAAGTGAAAACGCATCTGACGAAGCTCGTTTCCGCGATGATGCCTGCGGAAAAACTCGTCGCCCTCTACCACGCCGAGATTTATCAGAGACTGGCAGAGTGTTATCAGAAACTGGATAAAAAAACGGAAGCCCAGGAAGCGATGCTTCAAAATCGGAAGATTTGTGAGGCATTTGGTTTACTTCCCAACGCCTGGTTTGCTGGGGCGACTCAGGCTTTTACCGGACAACGGGTTGTCGAACAGGAAATCCTGCAAAAGGAAGAAAAGAATGAAAACAGTCCGGCTTACTGGCTGGAACGGGCGGATTATTACCGTGGCAGAAAGGAAAGGCACCTCGAAAAAGAGGCTCTGGAAAAAGGGCTGGCACTCTGTGAGCCGGAGAAAATGGTAAAAACCATCGTGCGGGAAAAGGTGCCCCACCTCGACATCAGGAACGATTGGACATCGTATCGTCGGCAATTTTTATGGTATTTGACCAAACTCCTTTTTGACGAAAATCAGCATGAAGTGGCTACAAAACTCCTGCTCGACGAAATGCAGCGATTTCCCCACGGTGAGACCGGAAAAAGTGCCGCTCGAATTTTTGCTTGTGATTTTCCCAGGTTTATCCTGGAAAAGAACGATATTTTCTGGGATTGGCTCGACGCACAGGAAAAGTGGGAACATACGGAGGAACGACTGGTCGGGGCACTGTTGAGACGATTTCCGCCGCCCAAACGTCCTGAAGCCATGGAACGGATGGAAAAAATGGCTCTGAAACCAGACGCCTCCGCCACCCGATGTGCAATTTTGGGTTGGGTCGAAAATCGGATGGGGGAACCGCAGCGAAGTATCCCACTGCTCGAAACCGCCCGGCAGCGTGCCAAAGAACAGAATGATCCACAGACTTGGGAGACGGCCAGCGTGACGCTCTTTGAATCGTATCTCGATATTGGGGACTGGCAAAACGCGGAGAAAATCTTTCCTGATACCATGCCCCGCCTCACCTATGAAGAACAACCACAATGGCTCCGTCGTGTGGCCGATTGTGCGGAAAAAGAGGGTTATGCCGATGACGCAAAACGTATCTGGCGAAGGCTGAAAAACGTCACACTCTGCTGGGAGGAGTGATGTGATGGAAAAGTTTTCCCCACTTCCGGCTGCCGAAATCCTGAATTTTTTTTGCCGGAAGCGGAAAATTTTTCCTAACCGCCACGAGCCGTCTGGAAAATGACAAATTCGGTTTTTTTCCAGACACTTTTCTTTTTTGTACAATAGTGCGGGCCGATACACATGGAAAAGCATACTCGTTCTCTCCCACTTTCCACACGGTGGAGATTTTCCAGGAATGAGCCATCCGGTTGGATTTTTCAAGTAAGGTTTCACCATGAGTACGACGACATCGGAAGTAGACTATCTGCAAGAACTCGCCCAGCGTCACGACGAAATGATGCAGGAATTGGATAAACTGGAAGAAAAAATCGAAGGAATCCTCGGCGGCTATCTCGATAAAATTACCAAGGTTTCTGAAAAAATGGAGAAAATTCAACTTTTTGAGGAGGAGAAATAAACCGTATTTTTTTCTTAAAAAATCTTTTAGGGAGAGGCTTTCGATAAAAATTTCGGGTAATCAGTCTCTC
Source organism: Planctomycetia bacterium (assembly GCA_030527185.1). GTDB lineage: Bacteria > Planctomycetota > Planctomycetia > Pirellulales > Thermoguttaceae > RGIG3701. Next base: position 42,371 of record JAUNBF010000019.1, read on the forward strand.
CTTCTTGAAGTTTTCCCACCACTTGACAGGGGAATCCCCCTGAATTAAGATAAAAGGGGTATAGATTTTCAGCATACGGGTAACTTTTTTCTTCCGGCGGGCAAACCTTCCATGAATGAGCATCTTTTTCAGGGTGATTGGCATTTTCCACTTCAACGTCCCGACTCCGAACGACAAAATCCAACTTACGAGAATTTGTTTTATGATCAAACGACTTCCGGTAAAGATGGTAAAGAGACTTTTCCCAAACTGCATTCTCTCATTCGTGAATCTGTCCAGAATTCTTTGGATGCACGGCAAAAAGGGGAAGATCACGTCCACGTCATTTTCCGAATCCAGACGATGGACAATACCGAGGAAACGAGGGAGTCGTTGCACACGCTTTTTCAAAGGCTCACTTCCCCTTTGCAGGATGGTTTTCATGTGGAATGGGAAGATGTCATGGCCTCCCCCATAAAAACGCTCGTTTACGAGGACTACCACACACGCGGCTTGGAAGGGGATGTTGGTTTATTCCATCCTCCTCAAAATCGAGAAATTCCTGAAGATTTTTTCTGGTTTTGGCGTAACTCCGGTGAGAGTGATAAACAAGGGCAACTGGGACGCTGGGGGGTAGGGAAAACGATTTTTAATGTGGCCAGTAAAGTTCATGCTCGATTAGGGGTCAGTTGTCGCCAGTCGGATCGAAAACGTTCCCTGATGGGAAAAGTGATGATGAAAATTCATTTTTACGAAGGAAAGGAATATGAGGCCTTTGGGACTTGGTGTCGGTTTGACGAGAACGTGGGAAAAAACGTCCCCCTGCCTGTAGAATCGGAAGAAACCATAGCCGCTTTTTGTCAATTTTGGAATATTCAGCGTGAGGAACCGGGACTCTCGGTGGTGGTTCCATTTCTGCGTGAGGGGATTGAGGCGGAAGGGATTTTGAACACGTTGATGAGTAACTTTTTCATCAAAATTTTACGGGGAGAGTTGACCGCGGAAATTATCGATGGAAAATCGCAATTTCAAGTCTGTCGGGAAACATGGGATGCCCTGCTGCCTCGTTGCGAAACGGAACTTCAGGCAAAACTTCATTTTGTTCGGCAAATACTGGAAAACAAGCCACCTCTTTATTGCATGGAATGGAAGGAAAAACGTGTCCCAGAATATGAGGATTTGAAAAAATATTGGGAAAAGGAACACTCGGAAATTCGGGAAAAATTTCTTCGCAAAGACCCCTTGGCTTTTCGTTTTTCCTTGGTTTTGCCCCATCGGAATGGTGATTGCCGAGGAATGTTGGATGTTTATCTGCAAGCCTCAGACCCCAACACCAAAAACGAAACATTCTTTGTCCGAGAGGGAATGCTCATTCAAAAAGGGAAAAGCAAAAAACATTTTATGGGTCTGGTTTTGGTAGAACAGGATTCCTCTGAAAATCGGATGTCGGATTTTCTCGGCGATTCCGAAAACCCTTCTCATGATGGATGGAATCGTACCAATCCCCAATTGGAAGCAAAAGGATGGAAAAATTCTCGAAGTCGTATTGATTTTATTTTAGGCATTACGAATTTTTTGGAAAGATTTCTGGAAAAACCTTCTGGAGAAATATCGGAAAATATTCTGGAACCGTTTTTTTCTTTGGAGGTACCTGATAAGAAAAGTTCTTTTTCCGGCACGTTTGAAAGGAAAAAAATTCCTGAGCGTTTTCCGCCAACCAAATACAGTTGGTATTATTTGGAGAAAAAAAAGAAAAAAGGAGGTTTTCGGCTTGCGTCTCGAAACCCTCTTCAAATTCCAGAAAAAGCACGATTGAAAATTCAGGTTGCCTACGATATTCCGCAGGGAAATCCCTTTAAAAGCTGGACACCTCTGGACTTCCATTTCATAACCTTCCAGAGAAATAAATTGGCATTGAATAAGTCTTTTCGCTACAAAAGGGAAAATGTGGAGTGGATTCCTCTCGAAGGAACACCGCCAGGAAACGAGATTGTTTTGCAAATCAAGGATCGTTCCCAGCCTTTTTATTTTGAAATGACGGGTTTTCAAAAAAATCGAGACATTTGCGTGGAAATTTCAGACATTTCGTCGGAAGAAAGGAACGTGGAAGAGGAGCCTGTGGAGGTCAGAATTTTATGAAAAGCAGAATCAATTTTACCATGCGGCAAAAAATTCGACAGAGTGATATTTCCATCACCGTGAATCCTGATCCGGGAAATCCTTTTCAAATTACGTTGGAGCATTTGGACGATTATTCTTTTCCCAAAAAATCTTTGGTTGTTATTGAGGTAACATCTTCTGGGAACTATTACGTTCAACGATGGGAATTGGAGGGAACTCTGGGTGAGCATCTTCGCGGGAATCGGAAGGAGTTTCCTGATGGAGGTGTCTTTTTTCAAGGAACACTTCCTGAATTTCAAGTCAAAAATTTTCTTTTTACCATTAAAATTGTCGATACCAGCGAAGAAATTGGAAAAATTTTAGGCATTGCCCATGTTCGCGTGAGAAAGGAAAAGGATACGCTTCAAAAAAAGACCGCCATTATTTCTGAGAAAGCCGATCTGGGTCCTGAATTATGGAAAGTCAAGGTGGACAGAAATTTTGGCGTTTCTTTGCTGTGGAATCAAAAATACCCAACTTTTCCCAATGAATTGAACACGAACCGCAAACTTCAGGCCATCCTTTTGCCTGTCATCTTACGGACGGCTTTGTTACAACTTGGTCTGGAAGGTCTGACCGAGGAGGAAGACGCCGACGAAGAAAATCAACTGCAATATTTTTGGAATTTTGCCAAAAAATATTCGTCCCAGGAGCCTCCATCCAGCGAAAATTCCGAGGAATATCTTGACTGGGTGGATGCGGTTGTGGAGGAATACTCCCGACAAAAAGTCCTGGGATTGGAAGAATGGGAGAAATCGTGATGCTTTTACGACGCTTGAATGATCGGGGAATAGAGGTTTTTCGCCAGAATTTAGCCGCCTGCCGCCTTCAACCGGAGATGGATATTTCCGATTGGCGGAAACTCCTGGAGGATAAAAAACATACCGAGATATACCCTGGTTCTTTGGAAGTCGAGCCGAAGACGTTTACATGGCGACGAGAGGCGGCGGAGTATTTGCATAAACTTTTTCAGGACGTTCCGTCCATGGATCTGGAGCTGGACGCAGGTGTTTGGAGTTGGCTTTCCCTGTATTATTTTGACTCGGTTTGTCCGAAAGGTCTTTCGGGAAGAAGAGTTCTTGCGGACAGTAGTTATCTCCTGTATACGGGAAAAAATGAGATGGCTCAACGGGAAAAATATCGCCATTTCCTTTTTTCATCGTGGAATATTCTGCGTATTTTCCCGGAACATAACCGTATTTGGTTGGACAGCTCGGTTTCTACCCTTACAGCGATATTCAATGAAGTTTTTAAGCGACTTGTTTTTTTACGGATTCCCTGCATGGGGGAAGTGATCGAAAAATTATATTGGGATTCCGCCACTGGTAAATTACGTCCCGATATTATCAATACCAATAAAACCAAAATTCGGAAAGGAGACCTTACCACCCGTTTGCCAGCCTGTCTGCGACAGTTGGAGTTGACTTACGATTTGCAGATACTTTCCGCCGATGCTTTAATTACACTGTTGGGCGAAGAATTTCTGCCGGAAAATATCGGTAAATAAGAACGTTGGAAAAGTGTGGATACGGAGGAAAGACCAGGCGGAGAACGTCGAAAAGGAGAAAACGAGAGGAGAATGATTCTCCTTCTCGTTCGAGGGATTCTCTCTATTTTTGGAGGACTTTTTGGATCGCTTCCAGACGTGCGTTCCCTTCTCCCAGCGTAGGAGCCAGCCACCCACCTTCGTCGAATTCGTTCCAGGCATAAATGAGAAGCATTTCTACGCCGTCACGACTGGGGTGAGCTTTTTTCCACGGAAGCGCATCGGCAAGATGTTGGGCAATTTGCTCCGGTTTTCCAGGCAAGCAGCAATATTGAAATTCGCGGGCGGTATCTTGGGGAACGTGTTCCCAGAAAAGACGTGCGTGGTCTGTCAATTGGCGATAGGGACATGGATTCCTTCGGGGTGTCCTGGATTGTAGTTGGAAAGCGAATCGCTCCGACGAGAGGTTTTTTCGGCACCTCCTCTCCGGCCATAGGGGAAAATCCCGAAAAAATGGCCAGCAAACAGATCATCCAAAATCGCATTTTTTTCTCCTTGTTCCATCCTTATTTTCCAGGAAAATGGTATTCCTGCCAACCTTTTTTCACCGTACAGATCAATTCCGACTTCGTATTGTATTTTTCCGGCATCGTATTTGTGATAATATCGATCGGAGCTGCCGGATTCGACCGGTCTGTCCCTCTTTTTTCATAGACGAAAATCCGTACTCTCTTCTCTCCGGGGGGAAGAGCAACTTCAAATTTCCCATTCTGAATAAGCCCACTCGATATGGGCAACGTTTTGTCCTCCAGTGGTTCAAACTGGATTTCCCCGACCGCGACAGGTTCCTCGTTCCACTCCACCCTCCCCGTCACTTTCCCCATCGGCTCTCCACAACCACTCACCAGAAACAGCAACCCTGCCACAATTCCCAGACGACCTCTCATTTTAACCTTCCGATTTCTGTTTTCTCAACGAACACCCATTTTCTCTATTTTTGGGGAAACAATCCCTCCAGTTCAGATTGCAGGAAACCGCGTCGCTTGTCCATTTCGTATTGATAACGTTTTTTGTCCTCCTCCGTCCAAAGATTCGCTTCCGTGTACGAGCCGCAAAACGGAATCCCCAAATCCATCCAGCAAGCCACCCTTCGTTTTTCGTTTTCGGTCAATTGTACGCCATAATGCTCCGGTTCCAGGTAGTCCATCAGGGCACTTTGCGTGGAGCCGCAGGAATACGGAGGAACCGGCCCCGCAGGCCCCAACGCGTGAGGCCAACTGGTCCATGGCAACCTGCCGGTACGAGCCTGGAATGCCTGAATTTCGTCGAGCGTGGACAGTTTTACGGACTCCTCGGTCAATGCCAGATAGGAACGTGAAAATGCCCGTTTTCTTTGGAAATATTCATGTGCCTGGGGGTTGTCCACCCAAACGACCTCTCCTGTCAAGGCGAGTGGGGAGGCTTTTTCCTTTTCAGGATTTTTCGTATCTCCGGTATGGCAGGAAACGCAATGACGATCCCAAATCGGCTGGATATTCTCTCTGTAGCTGAACCCTTCCACCGTCCCTTCGGCAAGGATTTCCCGTGGCTGGTTGATTGTCCAGTAATTTTCAATATTTCCCCAAAGTCCTTGTTTTTCAAGACGTTCCAGAAGGGGATGGACGATTCCCGCCGACGGTTGAAGTTTTTGGATTGGCTTTCTCATCGCCATCGTCGCGGTATTGGAGACCGTCCAGCCAATCTGATTTTTGTCTTCGTGACAGCCCAGACACGAAAACGTCTCACCCGGACGCAACGTTGACCACGAACGCATCGTCTGAACCATGCGACCTTTTTCGTCCAGCATCTGGAAATAGACGGGCGTGTTGGCTGGCACTTCAAAATAGGCACTTCCATCCGCCTCCACATCAACTTCGCCCAAAACGTGCTTCACGTCCCACGTTCCACCACGATTGGCGACCACCGTGTGCATTGGACTATCTCCCGAAATTCCCTGGGCACGAGTGGAACCGACATGAAAAACGCGATATTCCAGCCCCACAACACGCAGCCGCCGTATCGTTCCAGGAGGCACATCTTTCAGCCCGGCACCATAATAAACGTTCTGAACATAGTATCGGCCAAAACTGTCGGAAAAATTTTCCTCCTTGGGCGGACGCACTTCCTCCGATGGAGAGGGTTGAACCACACTCTGCGTACACGAAATACGCCAGTCAAAAGCAAGCAACTCACGCTCTCCCCGGTCGGTTATCCAATAAAGCCCAAAACCGGGGTGGAACGGGCCTTTGTAAAGCGAACTCCCTTCCGGCAGGCAGGAACAAAGGTAATGCTTTTCATCCAGAGCAAACGGAAACTGGAATTGCATCCCGCATTGTCCCCACTGATCCAGGCATGAGTAAAAGTTTCGCTGATACACCTGCCCCGGCATGACATTGGATGGCTGACGTCCGGTCGGAGAAATATTTTCCCCCGCCAAAGTGTATCGCACGTGAAAATCTCCCGGTTGCGCACTTTCCAGTGACTTTCCATCCTTCAACCGCATCCCTTCATCCGGTCTGGCCCCTGCCACAAACTCGATTCCAGCATCTCCCTGCGTCCCTTTCTTTCGGTCAATCAGCACCAATTGCCCACGTTGTTGCGTATGATGTCCCGCCAAAATGGCAATGACCTTATTCGTTCCAGGAACGCCGCGAGCATGCAGGATCGAAGTGGGATACCAACTCTGATTCCCGTAAAATTCAGTTTGAGCCGTTCCGTCGGAATTCATGGTAAAAAGTGACTGGATGAAAAAGACGGTTCGATCGTTGTATTCCCATCGGGTATAAATCAAACGTCCATCCTCCAGCCGTTGGGGATAAAACGTATGTACCTGGTCGAATCCGATACGCCGAATCCGACTCCCGTCCGCCTCACACATAAAAAGATTCCCGCAGGCACCCACCCAACAATCGTCTTGCTGGGTACATCGCGTCGAGTTGAAGACGATTTTCCCTTCCGCCGTGAATGTCGGTTCGATGTCGGCACAAATCTGTTCCTGACCATTCACCACCGGATTGAAGGTGATTCGACGGTATTTTCGCGTCTCGAAATCCATGACATAAAGTTTGAAATCGTCCGTTTCCAGATTCTCCCGCATGGAAAAGACCAGCCAGCGACCATCGACGGAAAAGTTGGGATTCCGAATGATTCCGTGCGGTTTGTCGATGAGGACTTCATGCGTCGTCGTGCCGTCGGGATGGATTCGGAGAAGGCAAAGCTGGGAACCAGGACGGGATTCCAGCGTACGAAGGTCGTTCAGTCCGTCGGTAAGATGTTCCGTCCAGTGATAGGCTGTCCAACCCCCCAAAACATGGTGCTTTACGTAAACAATCGTTTGGGCTTTTTCCGCAACTTCCTTCAGCCGCAGCCTTCGACGCAATTCGCAGGCATCCTGATAAAGCCGAAGCCAACGCGGGTCGCATCCCGGAACGTCGGCCAGCATTTCCCGACGTTTTTTCAAATTTTCCAAGACTTCAGGAGCCATTTCGCGTTGCTCCAGTTCCGAAAAAACACGTTGGAGCATCGCTTTTTCCACACCAGCCCCTTCTTTGGCACAAAAACAACGCGAAACGTCCAGCCCACAATCCTGCAACATCCAATCACGCAGCAAACGACCGGAGTGTACCGCCACGTTGTCGGGATTCGGCTCGGTAATGTCCCCAGGCTCTCGGTCAAAAAAAGTGACTTCCGCAAGCGAAATCAGGTACTTGTCTCCGCGTCCACTGGCACGGGAACTCAACGGTGTCCCGGAAATCTTTCCCCAAGGATGGTTTTCCGGTTTGTCCACCTCCGCCAGACCTGGAATCTCCTGAATCGGTTCCGGTCCTTTTTGATCCAGCAAATGTCCCCAACTGTACGTCCACCAGCCACTGTTGGGATACGGTTCGTTTTTATATTGTGTACCTTTTATATAAAATCCAACATGCGGCTCCGTAGGCAACGGTGCGTGATGGTATTTTTCCCAGGAATCATCCACCTGAACCGCCACATAACGTGTTGAAATCGGCTCCCACGTCGCAAACAGACTGTTGGAAAAAGCCACGGGAGGGAGATTCATGTTCTGCGTCAAAAGTTCCGCGTTCACTTTCCCTTGCGCGTCTTCACATCGGAAAACACGAACACTTTGCGGTGTGCGTATCGAACCGAATCGGTGTGAAACCAGACGCATGCCGGAAATTTTGCGTATTTTTCCCAAATCGAAAACCATGGTCATGGTGACGGGTGTGGAACCATTCGGCGGCAAGGTTTGTGCATTATTGCCAGTTCTCGAATCGTCCAACAGACAACCAAAGGTCGCCCAATCCCCATCGATCATCGCTTCTACCGGATGATTTTCCAACGTTTCGGCAGATGTCCACACACTCGTTGGCCGATACTCTTCTGTCCTCCCCTCCATTCCCTCCAGGAGGAAGCAGCCAAACCCGAGCCATACGCAAAACATCAAAAAAACTTTCATTTCTACTCTCCTTTTGAACAACAACTCCAAGGCTGGACTTTAACCCAAAGTGTTCCCTCATCTCCTAAACCGATAACAATGTGCCACCAACGCCAATAACTATCAGCTATCAATTCGCCTCTTGAACCAGGTCTCCGTGGGCAATGGTTCCGAGTGCTTTCCAGACTTCCAGGTCGATACTGTCGCTTATGAATTGGAGCGAATTATCTCCACGTGTGGCGTTGACACCATTGGTATGCCTGCTTCGAGCCTGCCCGTAGTACGGGGAGACGGCGACGCACGGTGCCTCGGGCAAAATGCCTTCATCAGCCCAGATACTATGGTCATACCCGGAATTGGGTTGAAAATTGGTCATGAACGAGGACCCCCCCTCAATCTCGGAAAAAAGGGTATTCCGAACGTCTCGTGCCGTGTTGTCCTCATTTCCCACCAGCCCTTCCGACAGGAAAATCGTATTCGACAAACCGTCGCGAAACTCGCCGATTTTTCGTTGCTTGTTCATTTCAAAAGGGGCTTTCTCCACCGCAATATTACTGTACATTTTACTTTGACTCAAATCGGTTTCGCCATAATTGATTCGCCAACTCCCTTTCGACTGACGCCGTTCTCCATTGTCGCCGTCCCATATTGCCCCTACAATGTCGTCGGGACAGAAATAAATATCTTTAGGCTGGACGTAAGGTACATTTCCCTCCCAGAAAATATTGTAGTCATGATCCATCGCCATGTATTCCCCGTTCAACTCCAGATACGGCATCAAATGAAGAAACCAGCTTTCCCGAAAATGTTTCGATTTCAACGGTTCCGTTTGAAAAGTGCCGCTCCCAGGCGTTTTTCCATCTCCTCGACGTCCGCCATAGGGAAAGGATGTTTGAGCCGACTCGAAATTCATGATCGCCAGCCCAACTTGACGGAGTTTATTGGAACATTGCATTCGCCGTGCCGCTTCCCGCGCTTGTTGGACGGCTGGCAGGAGCAAACCAACCAGCATTCCTATAATGGCAATCACCACCAACAACTCAACCAGCGTGAAGGCTTTTTTCATGGACTACCTCCTGCGGATATTTTTGCCAAGGAAAATCCCTCCCAGTACCAACAATACCCAAGTGGCAGGTTCTGGAACATTCTCTCCTCCGGGCGTAAACGTGACATTCCCATCCCCCCCGACAGACCACGTTCCCGGCAGCGCAAGATTGGACGTAATCTCCTCAAACGCAAAAATATTCTCCGCACTTTCCGCCGACTTAAACAGTGCCCAGGAAGTCTCCTCTTCGGGAAGGTAATCTTCCGCAAAAACCAGGGAAAGGCCTCCTCCTGAAATCTCGAAAAGGTCGGCGGATAGGGTGTCGTAGGAGGTCAAGCTGGCAATGTCCATCGTGAGAGTCCCTTTTTCCTGAAAAAAAGTTCCATCCACATCCATTGTGCCAATCGTGCGAAAATCAGCGTCATAACTGGAAGAAAACTCGATATTACTCCCGCCGTTCGTCAAATCTCCCGTATAAGTGCCCACACGCAACGTCCCACCGAGCAAATTCGTCGTGGTTCCGGTAATTCCTGCCAGGGAAAAAATGCCGGAATAAAGATTCAGCGTTCCTTTGGAGTTGCCTTGCAAGGTTGTGTAGGAATACCAGACACCGTTTCCTGAATACGTGCCATTCTCAACTTTTCCAATATTGAGAACTCCCTGGGAAGAGTTGATACGAAAAGAACCTCCTGAGGATTGATGGATTTTTCCTCCTGTCAGGTGGAAAACCGCTTCATTCGCTCCCCCCTGGCCGATTTCGATACCTCCCGTTCCGGTATGTGTAATGTTCCCACCGGACATGTTCAAAGTCGCTTTCAACCCTGCCGTACTTGGTTTCAATGCATCGTAAGCTGTCACGGAAAGAAGGGAGTCCCCCTGGAAATTCCAGGTGCCTCCCTCAATATTCACAACACCGCCGCTATTTTTCACAGAATTCACGCCCGCAATTGCCAGGCCATAAGTGTCAAAAACAAAATTTCCGCCTTTGATCGTCAATTCTGCCGTTTTTCCCTCCGTAAAACTTACGGTGTGCATGTAAACGTGGTTGAAATCCCCGACTCCTAGAGAGCGAGCCACCATCCTCAGGTCTCCTCCCAAAATTGTCACCGGCACGATGTCGTCGGTCGCGGTCGCTCCACCAAATCCCACCAGAAAACCACAGACCGTTCCACCGACGGTGATGGAATTTCCGGTATATCCACCGCCGCTGTAGGCGGTAACATAGACGTTATCCCCAGAAGCGGGGACGTTGCCATCTCGCCAGTTGGACGCGGTATTCCAATCGGAACTGGTTGGACTTCCCACCCACCAGACATCTGCGCCATAAGCCCATCCCATCGTGACGCAAACGACGATGGAGCAACGGATTAGAAAAAATCCAATCCTCCCCTGTTTTTTTCCTGTTTTCATGACAAATCTCCTTGTATTATCTTCTCGTTTGAAAAAATGTGTACTCACTACCATTTCTATCCATCTTACCCCCCCCCCGCAGATGTCAAGTGCTTCCCAGTGTGAAAATTGAAATTTTTCAGAAATTTTTGGAAAAACACCCCTATCGCCAACCGCCAATTATCAATTCTCAACTTGTTCCACCGATTGTCTGTTTTTATTATACTCTGTCCACTTGAATTTTTCGGATTCACTCCACAAAGCCCCGCCCTTTGGGAGGGGTGGTAGCCGTCAGGCTACCGGGGTGGGTAGGGTAGAATAACAAAGGAGCGTTCTATCTTAATTTGCCCAATAGAACGTTATTCTGCCATTTCACCAACCCACCCCCCGCCCTATCGGGTGTACCCCTCCCAAAGGTAAGGGCTTTCCTTTCGTTTTCTGGAAATTCAAAGTAGAAGGAGTATACTTCCATCTCCATCCTCTGCGGAAAATCTTCTACGCTGCCAAATTCTCCACCGATGTTTTCAAATCTTTTTCCATAAATTCATCTTATCGATAATCCCCACTTCCAGTCTCCGCTGAGGAAAAAGTAGGAACGGAAATATCTGCGTCTTCTGCGTAATCTGCGGATAAATATTAACGTTGGAAGTGGTTGAAATTGTTGGATTTATCCAAAAACCTTTCCAAAAAATTCGTTTTTCCCCACTTCCTTTTTTTGTCCGCAGATTAAGGAAAATACGATTTGCCTTGACGACGCAGAAGACGCAGATGATTTTATACTCTGCCCACTTGAATTTTTCGGATTCACTCCACAAAGCCCCTCCCTTTGGGAGGGGCTTTCCTTTCGTTTTCAGGAAATTCAAAGTAGAAGGAGTATATAACTTCCATTTCCCCGGGAATGTCAAAGATTCCATGGTGCCCAAATATTACCCAATTGTGCCACCTGGCGGGTATCCTTTTCCTATTCTTGACTTGGTGTGACATTTCCATTATAATAGCGGTATTGTGGAAAGATGATGATTCCAGAGTGCCCCGATATTACCTTTTTGTGTCCGGCAGGATGATGAAAAAAGAGGAGATTATTTCAGGAATGACGGTTTCTGATTACCGCCGAATCCTCCTTTTCATCGAAACCACCCAGGCATATTGCCACGACATCATCCGTGGTGTGAAGGCGTATGCCAACCAGAAGGGAGGTGGTGACGCGAAAATCGACCGACAATATCGCGGTGGATCATCCCGATTTTATTCTGGCGTTGCGGTTTATTCGAGAAAACGCGACGTACCGGATTTCCGTCAACGATGTGGTGGAATACGTTCAGGTTTCGCGTCGAACGTTGTATCGATGGTTTCAGAAGTATCTTCAACGCTCACCGGAAAAGGAGATTCTCCGTGTCAAAATGCGGCGTGCGGGAGAATTGTTATTGACGACCGACGAGAATATTGAGCAGGTGGGGAAACAGGTCGGGTATCCCCTGGTCGGACATTTCATTCGGGCTTTTCGGAAATATTACGGTAAAACCCCTAAAACATTTCGTTTGGAGAGAAAAATTCATGCAGAAAAATGACATTCTTGCCCTGATTCATTGCCCGATTCACGGGTACATTTCGTTTGTGTCGTCTCGGAGTAAGCGGTTGGGGGACGAGGCTTGCGAACAGGACTTGATCGACCATCCATGGGTTCAGCGTCTGCGGCAAATCCATCAACTCCAGACCGCCTGGTGGGTTTTTCCGGCAGCGGAACATACCCGTTTTCAGCATGTTTTGGGGGTGATGCACCTGGCCAGTCGTGCGGTGGAGGCACTCTACGATTCGCTGAAGGAGACCTGTCCTGATGTACCGAGCCGGGGGTATGTGGAGGCATTGCTGCGTGTGGCCGGGCTGCTTCACGATGTGGGGCATGGGCCGTTCGGGCATTTTTTCGACGAACACTTCCTCAAACCCTATAGCCTGACGCACGAAACGCTGGGGGCGGACATTATTTTGAAGGAACTCAGCCCCATCATCCAGAAAATCCGACGGACGCCACGTGGGGAATTGCTGCCGCAAGAGCAACTCGATCCGAATCAGATCGTTTTTCTGATCGTGCGTCCCCAGACCCACGTTTCGCGGGAGGAAAACGTTCCGTTGTGGCTGCGGCTTTTGCGGACGCTTTTCTGTGGTTATTACACGGTCGATAACATGGATTTTGTTCTGCGGGACGCTTACATGTCGGGATACAGTCCGAAAATCGTCGATATTGACCGACTTTTTTACTACAGTTTCTTCACGCCGCAAGGTCTGACAATTGAGGAACGGGGGCTGGGGTCGCTGGTTCATTTTCTGGCAGCCCGGGCGGAACTGTTTCGGACGATCTATTTTCACCGGACGGTTCGGGCGGTGGACATGACGCTCCTCGACCTCTTTCAGGAGAGCAAAAAGTTCTTTTTTCCCGGCAATCCGCAGAAATATCTGGAAGATTATCTCGATTTTACGGAATGGTCGCTCCTGGTGCAAACGACGACGCAGTGGAAACACTCGGATAATCAGACTTTGCGGGAACTTTCCGAAAAATGGCGGCAGATGGTTCAGCGTCATCTTCCCTGGCGGACGGTGGTGGAGCGGACGTTTTTTTACAACTCGCCATCGCAGGAAAGGCAAAGTCTTTTTGCCGACAGCCGTTTTTTTGAGATGAAATTTCGTGCCGCGTTGCCGGAAGAATCGCGGGAAATGCCGTTGCGGTTCGATTTGGCACGTCACGCCAGCCGTCCCGGAACGATTGGCCCGGCGGAAAATCAGAATTTTGTGATGGACACCAAAACAGGGAAAATTCGCCCTGTCACGGAGGAAGAGATTGTACGTAGCCTCCCCCTGATCAGCACCATCTGCCGCGTTTACGCCAGACACGATGCCGATGAGAAAATCCTCCATCAGGCCATGGACAAATTGCTCGGCTCCAACGGCCTCGACGAAGGAACGAATATGTAA
>JAUNBF010000168.1 GCA_030527185.1 Planctomycetia bacterium
CCGTGTGATGTTTTAACGTTGATTCAGATGCCGGAGTGTGTGGATGTGCCACGCTTGCTCAAGTCGTTGGAGGAGGAATTCGGAGTCAAAATTGCCGGGGCGCAGGGGGAGTTGAAAGGGAAAGCGATTCGCATTGCGCACATGGGAATGATCGATGTTCTCGATATGGTGGGTTGCCTGGCCGCATTGGAGCAACTCCTCATCCGTCAGGGGTACCCCCTTTCACCAGGAGTGGGGCTGCGAGCATTTCAGGAATGCTTTGCCAATCCCTCTACTTGCATTTTTACGGGCTGATAGGTGGTAGCCACAAGCGCAACTCATCCTGTAAACGTTATTCTTTGGGAACCGGAAGACCTTCCGCGTCAAACGTATTGGCATAAATCGGCAAATGCCGGTAGTAGACTTCCAGATTGTAAATCGACAGGCAGGTAACGTAAAGCCGACCGGCCTGAAGACCGTATAAATCTTCCGTCGGACGATTGGGGTCCCAGCTGCCTGTTTCCCGCCCACTTTTCACCTGATGTTCGGGAATTTCCTGGCGCATGACCGCGTTCCATTCTTTCCACCACTTTCCTTCCATGTGGTGCATGGCCTGCGTTGCGTAATACCAGTAATAGACATCCCGTTTGTGTTCGTAGCTAACCGGATTTGTCAAAACATAGTCGAGCGCATTGGCCATTCGAGGGTCGTCCTGCTTCCAGCCGAGATATTGCCGACAGAGAATTGCCTCGGCCGTCATGGTGCGTGTCGCGTCGCCGTTGCGCTGGTACGGATACCGCGTTCCACCTGCCTGAGCCACTTTGTCGAGATATTTCGTCACATTGTCCAACGTCTCTTGCGGCACTTCCAACCCTGCCATCTTCGCACTTTGCAAGGCCATGACGCACCAGCCCGTCACCGAAACGTCGGAATCCGCGTTCGGCTCGTACCGCCAGCCACCTTCTTTGGATTGTGAACGGATGATGTACTGAACCGCCTTTTCCGCAGGAGTCTTCCAACGGCTCTCTTTCGTCATTGCCAGCAATTCGCACAGCGCAATCGTACACTGCCCCTGTGTGTAAAACGGATGATTATGAGCGCCTTCCGTGTAGAAATTTCCCTCCGCGTCCTGCTGCGCCAAAAGCCAGTTCCAGCCGCGATCCATCAACCGTTTGTATTTTCCCGGCTTCGTTGTGTAGCCCGCTCCCTGAAAGGCCAGGAGTGCCATGGCGGTGGCGGAAGCCTGGTTTTCAATGTTCACACCATCCGCGTACGGCCCCAGAAGACTCCAGGAACCATCCCGCAACTGTTGACGCGAAAGCCACTGCAAACCGAGTTCCACCGCCGCTTCGGTCGATTTCGTCCCTCCGTACCGCCCCACCAGACCATTGCGTCCTCCCGGATTACGTCCGTCCAGAAGCGAGCCGGGAGGTGCCTGGATATTGCTGGAGGCAAGCGTCCCCGCCTCGGATTCGGGAAGCTCAATCGGTGCCGCCATGGGGTCGGGAACGTCGCGTTCCTCAAAAACCTGCATCGGTTCCGTGTCTGGAATCCTCTCCTCCGAGTCGGTTTCGATTTCCGTCTGTTCCCCCAATTCCTCCATCCAGATGTCCTCTTCCTCTATCACATCGCTGATCGTCGCTTCCAACTCCAGATACTGCGTTTGCACCATTCCCGGCAGGAAATAGAGTGCCAATGCCAGAATCGCCACAATATGGAAAATCAGGCTGATCATCCATGGCGGCGCACCTTTGGCAATCTTTTCCACCGCATCTTCCTCTCCCACTTCCGGGGTTTCCTGCACCGTCATATCCGACGTGTCGGGAATCTCCTGTTTCATGGGAATTCGGGATTTCACCGGTTTCTCAGGTGGCAAAATCCCTTCCGCGGAAGGAGATGGTTTCGGAGATTCCTCCCCGGACGTCTCTTCCGGGGATTCCTTCGGACGAATCGGCTGAGGACGCAACAAAACCGGTCGCATCGGACGAATGGGACGCTTGGACGGTGGAGGATTACCTGGTGACGACATAATTGACGAAAAGGAAAAAGGCCTATTTTGACGGATTGGAAAGAAAACACTCTGTTAAAATTGATAATTGATAAT
>JAUNBF010000020.1 GCA_030527185.1 Planctomycetia bacterium
GCCCGCAACGGAAGAACCCGCCCCGGCTCCGGCGGAAAATGCTCCGGCTGTGGATGAACCCACCCCGGCTCCGGTGGAAAATAGCTCGGAACGTGCGAATCCCTCCCCCTTCCGTCAGGTCGCTTTTCAGACAGGAACAACCATCCCGACGCCGAATATGCCTGGTATGATGAATCCTGCCCCGAACGCACCGGTGGAATTCATTCCGTTGGAGGAGGTGAAAGAGTCGCTCCGAACTCGGCTGGCACGAGCGGCGGCGGTCGAGGAAATCCAGAAACGTGTCCGGGAAGCGGTGGCCGAACTGTCGGCTCATCAACGTGCCATGCAGCGATACCAGACGCTCCTCATCCGCAATGAAGGCAAACCGGTCGATACTCCCAAACCGACGTTCAACTTTGCCGATTTGGCCAATCGTTACGGTTTTGAGTACGCGGAATTGCCACTTTTGGACGGTGTGGATTTGCGTGCGTTGCCGTTGGGAAAATCGCAGTGTGAGATGGGCGACTACGTGACGTTTGTCATGGGAACGCTCCCCGAATACCAGCCAGTTCAGAGCTACGACGCGGAATTCAACGTTTACGTCTCCTGGAAGACCGAAACGGTCGCCGCGAAAGTCCCGCAGTTTACCGACGAAGGCGTGCGTGACAAAGTGCTGGCGGCATGGAAATTCGAGAAAGCCCGTCCTCTGGCAGAAGCGGCTGCGAAAAAGATGGTGGAAGATTGCCAGAAAGCTCAATCGCTGGCGTCGCTGGGCGAAAAAGTCTTTGAAACAGGGCCATTCCAGTGGGTTTCCTACGGACCACAACCGGAAATTTACCACAGTTTCATGGAGCCGGAAATCTCCCGTGTGGAAAAGATTGATACCGACGACCGGAAAAATGCGGGCAAAGAGTTCATGCGGGCGGTTTTCTCGGCCAAAGAAGGGGACGTTACGCTGGCGGTGGATCGAAGCCGTTCGACGTACTATGTCGTTCAGGTGAAGAAGTATCTCCCCACGCAGGAAACGTTGCAAAAGATGTTCACCACCACCCCGTTGGCCTATTATAAAACGGCTGCCGACGCGGATTTGCGGGAAGCGGGGGCACTGTGGCTGAATCAGTTGACGCAGGAAGCTCAATTGCAGTGGCATCGAGACCCGCAGAGTGGGCGTTCCGAATCGGAAGAGTAAAATGAACCTGTGCAGCGGCAGTAACATGCCGCTGCGAATTTTATAGTATACTCACGTTCCTCTGCCTGGAGTACGTCTAAAAAATATTCTCTTCTGTTTTCAAAATGCCAAATGAGGCAAACAAATTCTGGAAATGCTCTCGATTGAAAGAGCATTTTGGAAGTACGTTTTTATTGGAAGACCGCAAAAATTTCCAAAAAAATATCTTTTTAACAGAGTTTTACCTGACAACGGCGTTCTCCCAGGTTATAATGTCGGTTATGTGGAGGTTTTTCGGCATTTCCGGCAACATCCAACCCCGTACCCATGCTCTGCTCGGAACCCGAAACGACGGAGAAATATCAATCAAGGGGAGTTATCCGTAATTAACAACAACTTTATTCAACGCCCTCATCCCAGCGGCAAGGTGTAAGAGAGGATAGTAGGATTTGTCGGTTTTTTCGTAGCGGGAGGGAGAGTTTGCGGAAGTGTTTAAGCCAGGAATGGAATGTTTCCACAACCCAGCGACGGGCATGGAAGTTGGGATTGTGTTCGAGTTCACACTTTTCCGCACCGCGGGAACAGATATGGGGAACGTAACCGGCCGCTTCGACGATAGCTTGGCGAACGACGTAACCTAAATCCAGACAAAGGTTTAGGGAAAGTGCGGCATCTTCATCTGAGGACACAAAACGTTCCGCGAGCAAGGGTTCCAACATGACCGAATCATGCCGATTCGCCCCGCAAACGACATGGAGAACCCTCCACGAAGACGCTGGTTTTCGACCCCATTTTTTCCAAAATCCGTCGGATTGGCTCCGGCAAATTCCGTCGCGAGAGGTGCTTTCATTTGGCAGCCATCCGCCGACTGCCACTCCCAGTCAATCCCCTTCAATTTACCAAATTTACTCAACCCAGCCTGATTTTCCTCCTATATTCCTAATTATTGAAAAAAATTGGGAGAATGTTTGATTGTTTTCGGATAAGTCCTTAATTGGTTTATGGGAGATGATGTATCTATAGCCTTCACACAGGTTCCGCCCTCCAATGTGAGCGGTCGATTCCAATGGCTGAGGTCGGTCGCTCCCGGCTCCGGCAGGAATTGCGCAAAAAGATACACATCCGGCTTTCCCTGGCTTTGGCTTGCCGTAACTCCGCGTCTGTAAAAGGTTTCCGTTAATAATTGCTTCGTCATTTTGCCTCCTACGCCAACGTCGGCACAACAAGTACATGGGCAATCGTCCCAAATGCCGACTGCGAAACCAGCACCGAATAACGGGTACTGGCTTCCGGCGTCCAAACACCTTCGCCGCACCCGTTCCCACCGTCACCACAGGAATTTTCCACTCGCGAAAATCATCCAAACATCTTGCGTTTCTACCTCCTTTTACCATCTTTTTCCAACTCCATCGTGAGTAAAATGTGAGAATATGTTAATTGGAAACGAACTGGCGACCTTGACGTTGAATTGTGTTGGAAGTACAATGAAATGAATGATTTCCATCACCATGTTTCCCTGGGAGTTGATTGTATGTATCTATCCAGAAATTCTTTTCGTTGTTGTTTATGTTTGTTGATCACTCTTTTGTTTTTTTCTTTAAGGGAAAACCCAAGCGTTTATGGCGAAGAAATTCTTATCGAAGTGCCTGTCGAATTGGCTTCGGAAATCACACTCACCTTTCCGATGCTGAAAGGAGATGTCTCGCTTTATTTGGGGGCATTCAACGAATACGACGACGCATGGACAATTTTCGCCACCCCCTATCTGACCACACCGACGACAGAAGCCAGAAACGCGGATGCGCGAAAGATTTTTCCATCCAACGTTCCTCAGGATTCGCATTGGGGACGCCGCGACGGGAGTGGGATTCGGCTCGATTTTACGATTCCCACCGATTGGACCAAACCCCTGGTACTTGTTATTCCCTCGGGAATCTATTCCTGGGGCGAACCGAGAGGGAAATGGCACGTCGAGATATGGCAAGGCTTGAGGCTCAACACGTCGCTACGGCGGGAAGCGGGAGGGCGTTTTTTCTCGATAGAAATTCGGAACCCCGAAGTGACGCATGTGGAGTGGGATGTGCCTGATTTTATGGAACTTCGGAAGACACCCAATCGTGCCGAATGGAGCGGTCGAATGCCGGCTCAAGCATGTGTGATACGGGCACGGTTGGTCGATCACCAGGGAAAAAAGTGGGAACATGCCTGGGAATTGACGCCGACACTTGCCAAACCCCCGTTGAATCCGTGCGAAGTTGTGGTGGGGACGTGTTTTTATGGCGACGACAAACCCCTTGCCTCGGAAGAAACCGAATGGGAAGCCCCCGCCCGATCGCCGAGATATACGGAAGCGTTCTATCTGGAAAAATTTCTTGAATCACCTTACGCGCGGCTGGCCGTTTTTTGGCCTGCGGACGATGAGGTGGTTGGCGAACGCGACGAGTGGATCAAACGATTGTCGCAAAAAGGGATTTATTCCATGAGTATCTATCAGCGTCAGTCGGCGGATAAAGTCCAAAAACTCCGCCAAATTTCCAACGAAATGTTTCTGGGCAACAATCTGGGGGAGTATGCGTCGTATCTTTATCAGGGGCGTTCGGGTGCGGAAGCGTGCCAGATAAAGCAGGTGGGAGACATGGTGCATGCCCGTGACGAATTTGTGAAGGGATGGATGCTGAATGGAACCCGTCAATACCATCTCGACTATCCCGTTATCTTCTCCACTTCGGGGGCAGCCGTTGCCGATTATGAGCTTCAGGGTGGCGTTGACATGATGCTCACAGAGCTTTTCGCGATCGGTGCCCAGAATATCGCTTACGCCTCTTCCGAAATGCGTGGGGCAGCACGCAAATGGCAGCCTGAATTTTGGGGTGGTTGGCTGGCACACGAATGGCAGACTTGCGTCATTCCCTACGACGTGCCTCAAAAATGGCGGCTTCTTGAAGCGGCTCTCGCGCAACAGTACATGATGGGTTCCTCCCTCCTGATCAACGAATCGGGTGCCACCTCCACACAGGCAGGATTCTACACTCGCGATTCCGGCAAACAAAATCGAACCTATTTCTCCGAAACGTGCCAAAATTATCGGGAGATTTTACGAAAATTTGCCGAATTTGCCCAAGAAAATCGTCGAAAATCGAACTCTCCCGAAGTGAACATAGCCATCCTTCGCGGAAATGCCGACGCCTATATCGGAATCCCTCTTGAGAACCAGGCCGTCTGGTCACAATTCGACGCTGCCCAACGCGACGCGGATTGGTTTTATGGCGAGCCGGAAGCGTCGTGGGAGGTGGTGAAAGAGACGTTTTTTCCTCTTCCCGAGGATGCCGTCGCACCTTACCAGAACACGTGGCTTGCCGCGTCGCCTTATGGACAGGTCGATATTGTCGGGATGGACGATTTTATCACACTGGAAGAATTGCGTCGTTACCAATTACTCATTTTTACGGGGTGGAATTCCATGACGAAACGCCAATTCGACCTCCTGGTGCGTTATGTTGAGGAAGGTGGAATCCTGCTTGCGTCCCCTGTTCATTTCTCCATGCGGACAGACCGGCAATTTCGATCGCTCCGTCCCGCGGACTTTCCCAACAACGGCAATCTGGCTCCGCTCATCGACGTGCGAATCAACGAGCGCGGTGAACCGGAACCTGGAACAAAGGTGGAAGTGCTGGAAAATCAATGCTTTCGGCAAATGCGAGGAAAAGGATACGTGTATCTTATCCGTAAAACGCTCTTTCCAGACGCTTCACAGATACGCGACGATTATCAAAAATGGATGAGGCATCTTGCAGAACAAATCTCCTCCCCCGTCCTCAGTAAGGGAGAAACTTCGCGTTATTTGTTTTACGCGGTCTATTCGGATTACATTGATTTTCTCAATGTCGATCTCAACCGTTCTCACGAATTTAACATTCAAATGGATGGACGTACCGAAAAATGGACGCTTCCTCCCGCCGGTTGGACACGTAAAATGCGAAAGAATCCCACATCTTCCCAGGCCATGTTTACAGAAACATTTCCGTAAATGGGTATAAAAAGAGTGAATGTTTTTTAAGGCGTATTCACACCAATATTCCCATCGTCACAGGAATGAAAAAACGGAATTTTTTATCTCTTGATCATCCTACGGTAGCTTTAAAAAAGGCAAATTTGGCAGTTACGCGGAGGTGGAAAGTCCCTTGACAGAGGAAAGCGAGTGTGTTATAAAGAAAAAATGCTTGTTTCATGGGATGAAAGCTGAAAACGCCCGTGGAGCCTGTTTGTCCAAGAATTTCCCACCTGAATATCCTGAAAAAAAGGAGTCTGAAGAATGTCAAGAATGTTTTTCTCTGGAGTTGTGGTCTGGCTGTTGAGTTCTGCTTTGTGGGGGGGAAAATACGACGCGCCACCAGCTAATGAGGCAATGAAAAACCATATCCAGACCGACTGGCGGATTCAGGATTTGGGCACGTTGGAGGTGGCAACGCTTTTTCAGACGGAATCGAACGAACGGGAAAAGGCGTGTGTTGAGAAGGTTCTGGTGGAATTGAAACGGCGTGGTGCGGAAGTTACGGAAGCGGAAAAAACGCTGGCGGAACTTCAGGCGGTTCCCGGGAACGATCCCCGTTGGCAGGCTCTTTACACACAGGTTTGCCAGGAGCGTCGGGCGTTGCGATTGAAGACGCTGCGGAAGGAGTTTCCGTGCTTTGTTTTTACGAAGCATTTCAATATGGGTGGGTCGCATTATGCTTACACGGAAGGTTTGAGCGATGCGCAGGCGGAACGGCAATTTGCGGCTGGGACGGCGTTGTGTCTGCTGGAATGCCAGGCGGATGGAGAATGGGTTCAGCGGGATTTGATCGTGGATGAAAAGGGGGTGATTCGCGACCCGGTGGTGACGTTTGACGGTCGGAAGATTATCTTTTCATGGAAAAAATCGGATCGGGAAGATGATTACCACTTGTACGAATACAATCTGGACACGAACGCGACTCGACAATTGACGTTTGGGCTTGGATTTGCGGACTACGAGCCATGTGTGCTGCCCAACGGAGACATTCTTTTCAATTCCACGCGGTGCATTCAGGTGGTCGATTGCTGGTGGACGGAGGTTTCCAACCTGTATCGGTGTGATAAGGATGGAAAGAATATGAAGCGGATTTCGTTTGACCAGGTGCATACGAATTATCCCTCCCTTTTGCCGGATGGACGGATCATTTACACGCGGTGGGACTACAACGATCGGGGACAGATATATCCGCAGGGACTTTTCCAGATGAATGCTGATGGAACGGGGCAAACGGAGTGTTACGGGAACAATTCGTGGTTTCCGACGACGATTCTCCATGCCCGTGGGATTCCCCATTCGCATAAAATCGTGGCGGTTTTGTCGGGGCACCATACCGCGCAGCGGGGAAAATTGGCGATTCTCGACACATCGAAAGGTCGGCAGGAAACGGAAGGGGTGCAGTTGATTTCGCCGATTCGGGAGACGAATGTGGAACAATGGACGCGATACGAAGGGCATACGGATGCCTGGGGACAGGAAGGGGAACAGTTTCAGTATCCGTTTGCGTTGAACGAACGGGAATTTGTCGTGGCGTACAATCCCGATTGCGGTGGTTCCCGGAAATATCGCACGCCGTTTGGGATTTATTATATGGACATCGACGGGAATCGGGAATTGCTCGTTTACGACAGTCGGATTTCGTCGAATCAGCCTTTTGCGGTCAAGGCACGGGAAGAGGTTCCCCTGCGTCCGTCGTCGGTGGATGAATCGGTGGACTATGGGACGTATTACGTGCAGGACGTCTTCTTCGGTCCCGGTTTGCAGGGAGTGGAACGTTCGCGGGCAAAGAAAATTCGAGTCATTGGGTTGGAGTTTCGCAGTGTGGGCATTGGAAGCAACGGAAATGGTGGTCCTTCCGGCGGGGCGCTGGTCAGTACACCGGTGGCCATTGGTCAGGGGACGTGGGACGTGAAGATTCCTCTGGGAGACGCGACGATTTATGAAGATGGTTCGGCCTGTTTCAAGGTTCCTGCGCACCAGCCGTTGTATTTTCAGGTGTTGGATGAAAAAGGGCATTGTATTCAGACGATGCGTTCGTGGAGTACGCTCCAACCGGGAGAAAATTTCTCCTGTTTGGGTTGTCACGAAGATAAAAATACGGGGACGATGTTGCGAACGGGGATTACGGAAGCGATGAAACGCGGGCCACAGGAACTGGAACCGTTTTATGGCTCGCCGAGAGGGTTCAGTTTCGAGAAGGAAATCCAGCCGATTCTGGACAAACATTGCATTCGCTGTCACCAGAATCGGGAAAAAGCTCCACCATTTGCGGTAGGGAAACTGGTGGAATGGGGAAAGTCGCAGGCAAAAACCAGTGAAAAGCCGTATAGTTTGCTCAACGAGAAAAATCTGGACGCGGAGGCAAAACGGTACTGGAGCGACGCGTACCTGAACTTGACCAGCGCGGTGCGGGAAAATCGGACGCGGGGATATTCGACCGATGTGGTGAATTGGCTGAACATTCAGGAAGGGCCTCAGTTGCAGCCACCTTACCAAGCCGGAGCGTTTCGGAGTCGGCTGCTGAAGATGTTCGATACGGAAAAACCGCACAACGACGTGGTGCTTTCACGGGAGGAACTGGACAAGCTGGCATTTTGGATCGACGCACTGGTGCCCTATTGCGGCGATTACACGGAAAATAATGCGTGGGACGAGGCGGACTGGAAAAAGTATGAATATTATGAGGAGAAAAAGAAGCGGTCTCTTGACGGAAACTGAAAATCGGTTATAATGCCGACTTCCTGTGGACACCGGATGGATTTTCATGAAACCAGGGTGGTTTCGTCACTTCAGTCGCCGAACGATTGAGGGGTATCCACAGAAGATGAGACGGAATTTATCACGAAAGGAAAGAAAATGGCTCACTACAATGGTCCCAAGGCTCGTATCAACCGTCGTTTGGCCAGCAAACAGGACGAACGGCTGGTTCCGATTTTTGAGAGTGCTGGAGCGGTTCGCGCGTTGGAACGCCGTCCGTTCGCGCCGGGAATGGCTCGTGCCCATGGTCGAAAATCGGTTTACGGCCAGTCGCTTGCGGAAAAGCAGAAGATTAAGTATTATTACGGACTCAGTGAGCGGCAGTTGCGGAAATTGTACTCCATTGCCAAGCGTCAGAAGGGGAATACCGGGGACAATCTGAAGATTTTGTGCGAACGCCGTCTGGATAATGTGATTCGTCGCGCTGGTTTGTGCAAAACCCGTCCGCAAGCTCGTCAGGGTGTGGCGCACCGTCATTTTCTGGTCAATGGCCGTCCGACGAATGTGGCTTCTTTCTCGGTGCGTCCGGGCGATGTGATTTCGGTCGCTTCCTCACAGAAGTTGCGGGAACTGTATAAGCTGATTGCGGCGGACAATTCGACCGGGATTGATTTGCCGTGGCTTTCGGTGGATATGGAGAATTTGACGATTACCGTAACGAGTATGCCGATGGCGGAAGATTTCAGCCTGCCAGTGGAAATCGGGCTGGTGGTCGAGTTCCTGGCTCGATAAGTTTTTTGAGCCATCTAAAAATTGGGAAAGAAGCGCGTTTTGGCATGTACAAAACGTGCTTTTTTTGTTAGGATGGGACTGGGATTAAATGCCGGGTGTAACGCCGCTTGCGCCGATGGCGAGAGCGGCTTGCCCGTCAAGAGTTTGAGCGTCGTGGAGAGGAAACCTTTCTGGAGAAAGAGTTATCCTCTCCAGACCTCTCTTTCCAAAGACTTTTGTTTACGGCTGCGCCGCTACTATTTGTTATTTTTGAGCAGATCGTGATTTTCGTTCATCCGTTATTTTTGTGGGCACTTTTGGGATTGGGAATTCCGTTGGTATTCCATTTCCTGATGCGTCAGAAACCACGGAAACAGCTTTTTCCGGCGTTACGGTTTTTGCAGAAAGGGGAGAGGGCACAAAATCGGTCTTTGAAATTGCGACATTTTTGGCTTTTGGTGCTGCGTCTGGGAATTCTGTTGTGGCTGGTTTTGCTTTTTGCCCGACCGGTGGGGTACTGGGGGGAAGGGGCTTCGGGGAAGGAGCCGGCCTCGGTGGTGCTGGTGGTGGATACTTCGCCGCGGATGGACTATCGGTTTGAAAATCGGAGTTGTCTGGAACGTGCGAAAGAGTGGGGGGAGCGGATTGTCGCGTCGTTGCCAGTGGGGAGTGAGGTGGCGGTTGTTTCGACGTATCCTTCGCCGATCGGTTTTTTGACAGATCGGGAGGAGGTGGTGCGTCGGATTCAGAATTTGACGATTTCCGCGGTGGCACGGAGTGTGCCGGAAACGGTGTCGGAAGTTTTGCCGTCGCTCAAGAAGTCGCGGCTTTCCAGGAAAGAGGTTTATCTCCTCACGGACGGTACTTCGCAGGCGTGGAAAGAGGAGGAAAAAGGGTGGCTGGCGAGGAATCTGGAAGGATTTGTGGGGGGGAATTTTTTTCTGGTCGATGTGGGGGTGGAAGTGCCGGTAAATCATCGTGTGACGATTCCCGCGACGCAGAGTTTTCAGCCGGTGGAGGGCATTTTGACATTGCAAACGGCGTTGACGGTGGCAGATGCCATGCCACATACGTTGGTTTTGGCGACGATGGAGGAAAATGGGGAGTGGCAACGTCGTGGGGAAGTGACCGTTCAGGGAAAGGCTGGCGAGACGATTCCGGTGGAATTTCGCGTGGGGGGCTGGGACGAACGTCGGAATCAGGGACGGGTGGAACGGGTGGGGACGGATGCGCTGGAATGGGATAATCGGGCTTATTTTACGGTCGATTGCACGGCTGCCAGGCGGATTTTGCTGGTGGGGAAAGCTCCTGTGGAGGAGACAGTTTTGTTTGTGGAACAGGCATTGTCGCCGCTGCGATTTCGGGAGGAAAAGCGAGCCAGATTCGATTGTGAGCGGGAAGATTACGCGGCCTTTTCGCAACGGCAGGATTTTTCCGGCTTTTCGGCAGTGTGGCTTCTCGACCCGTCACCGTTGGAGGGGGAAGTCTGGAATCGGTTGCAGAATGAGGTGAATCGAGGCTTGGGATTGGGGATTTTTCCAGGTGCCTCCGCGGTACCGTTGGGAGCGTTCCAGAGTGCGGAGTTGCGACAGTGGTTTCCAGGCGTTTTGCGGATGCAGGCACGAACGCCTGAGGGGGTTTTTCTGGTAGCCGAGACGATTTCCCACCCGATTTTGAAAGTTTTTTCCGACTTGCCCATTTCGGTACCGTGGCAATATTTTCCGGTCTTTCGATATTGGCAGATGGACTCGTTTTTGCCGGGTGCGCAGACGATTTTTTCGTACTCCAACGGAGACGCGGCGGTGGTGGAGAAAACGTTGGGTGCCGGCACGATTCTGGTTATGACCACACCGCCGATTCCGATGAGTGGGGAGGTGTGGAACTTTTTGCCGCGAGGTGATTCGTGGGGATTTGTGGTGCTGATGCACGCCATGACGAATCGGCTCTGTGCCCAGGAAGAGACGTTTTGGAATGGCACGACGCAGGAAAACTGGATTTTTCCGTTGGGAAAAGAGGTG
Source organism: Planctomycetia bacterium (assembly GCA_030527185.1). Lineage (GTDB taxonomy): Bacteria > Planctomycetota > Planctomycetia > Pirellulales > Thermoguttaceae > RGIG3701. Next base: position 10,685 of record JAUNBF010000020.1, read on the forward strand.
CGGAACAAATACGCCCTGAAAAAAGTTTCGGATTCGCAGAGCATTTCCATGTCGGTTGTACCGGACCGACAAAATCATCAACTGATTCTTCCACCGTTGGAATCCCCTGGAAATTATCGGATAACCGCCGAGGGAAATCCCCCTTTCGAGCAAGGTTTCAGCGTCAACATTTCCCCGGACGAGACCGATTTAAGCCGTCGAAGTCGAGAAGAAATGGAGTCCTTTTTCCCCAACCATCCGTTGAAAATCTGGCGTGACGCCAATCAATGGGAGCAGGAACGCTTTTCGAGCGGCGGAGACTGGTTCCACGTTTTAGGCACCTTACTCTTCCTTTTCCTGGCGGCTGAAAACATTTTATCCAACCGCTTCTATCGATAATGGATTAATGGTTATTTATGTATTTTCCGCTTTGGGAATCGACGATTTTGGTGGTGACTGCGATCCTGATTTTGGGATGGTTGGCGCGGTGGAGTCTGTCGGGACATTGGGATTGGGTGGTGTTGCGGTGGTTGGTGTTGGGGTTGTTGGGGTGGATTTGGCTGCGGCCTGTTTTTTTGACGACCGAGACGCAGATTTTGCCGGGGACGGTGCTGATTTTGGCGGATACTTCGCGGAGTATGGGGGTGCGGGACGAATCGTCGGGGGAAGAGAGCCGTTGGGAACGGTTGCGACGAGCGTTTGGGGAGAGTTCGGACGCGTTGGGACGTTTGTCGGCGAGTGTGGAGGTTCAGGTTTGGGGATTTTCGGAAAAAGGGGTTCCGTTGGACGAAACGGAGGGAAAAATTGCGTTTCCCGCGACGCCGGAGGGGAATCAGACAGCCATCGGGTCGGCCATTCAGGAGATGTTTTTGCAGTATTCCGATCGACGCATTTTGGGGATGGTTCTGGCCAGTGACGGTGCGCAGCGGAGTTTGCCACCGCATGATTTGTTGCCGCAGACGGCTCTGGCACGATTGCGTCGGCAGCAGATTCCGCTTTATACGCTGACGTTGGGGAAATCGTGGGTGGAGAATCCGCGAGAGGACTTGGCGGTGGTCGATTTTGTGGCGGAGCAGCGGATTTATCTGGGAAATCCGTTGGCAATGACGGCGGCAGTGCGGGTGGAAGGTTTTGCGGGAAAGGCGATTCCGGTGGAATTGTGGGCGGAACGCAACGGGGGGGGGAATGCGGAAAAAGTGGCTCAGACGGCGGTGAAAACGGAGCGAAAACGGGAAATTTTGCCCGTGACGATGGCCTGGACGCCGGAGGTGGCGGGGGAATACAAGTTGTGGCTGCGGATTCCGGTACAGGCAGGGGAAACGTCGGAAACGAACAATGAATTGGCCGCTTTTGTGAACGTGACGGAAGGGGGAATGCCGGTTTTGTATCTGGAGGGAACGTTCCGCCCGGAGATGAGTTTTTTACGTCGGGCGTTGGATGCTTCGCCGGAAATTCGGATGGAAACGCTGCGTTGTTCCGGGGCTGCGTCGAGCCGTGGTGTGTTGGGAGAACGTTTGCGGCAGGATTACGCGGTTTTGCTTTTGGGGGATGTGCCTGCGGAAACCTTTACGACCGAGGAGTGGGAAACGCTTCGGGAAAAAGTCGCCGGGGGAATGGGGTTGCTGACGATAGGGGGGCTTCAGGCGTATGAGCCGGGTGGATATGCCGGGACAGCTCTGGCGGAGGTCTTGCCGATGACGATGGAAACCCCTGAAAAACAGCGTTTTCAGAAGAAAATTTCCGAGCATTTTCACTGGGATCAACCTCTGATGATGATTCCAACGGCGGCGGGGCGGCAAAGTGGTCTGTTGGAAATGGATTCGGACTCTCACCGGACGGAGGAAATCTGGAAATCGTTGCCGGTTTTGGAGGGTGCCAACCGTTGGCGAGGATGGAAACCAGGGGCGATCGTGTTGGCGGAAGCTCCACGAAAAGGGAGGGAGGGAATCCCGCTTCTTTTGCAGCAGACGTACGGCGAAGGCCGCGTTTTGTCGCTGGCGGCGGACAGTACATGGCGTTGGTGGCTGGGCGGTTTCGAGGAGGTACACAAACGTTTCTGGCGGCAGATGATTCTCTGGCTGGCGAAAAAGGAGACGGCGGTGGATGGAGAAATCTTTATCCACTTGCCGCAACGCCGTTTTTCGCAGGAGCAGGAAGTCCATTTTCAGGTGGGAGCCAAACTTTCCGATGGCGAAACGTTGGTGAATCGGGAAGGGACGCGGTGGAACGTGACGCTGGAACACCCGGATGGATCGCGGACGGAGATTCCTCTGACGGCAGGGAGTGAGACGATGCTGGGAACGGCAGGAAAACTTCCGGCACCAGGCGATTACACCCTCACCGCCAGCGTTTGGTACCAGGAGGAAAAAGTCGGGGAGACGCAGAGCCGTTTTCTGGTCTGGCACGAAGATTTGGAGATGGACAATGTGCAGGCCGAGCCGCAGTGGATGGAAAGTCTGGCGGTTTCCAGTGGCGGGCGTGCCGTTTTGCCTGCGGAATTGGACGATTTGTGGCAGGAGCTTCTGGAAAAACGCCAGGATTTGCGAGTGGAGCAAAAAGTGGTGACGCCTGTCTGGGATCGGTGGTACTGGTTGGCGACGATTCTGTTTTTACTCTGTCTGGAGTGGTTCCTGCGCAGACGCCGTGGTTGGGCTTGAGCCACTCACCGCGTCCGGTAGATTTTTCAGGCAGATTCCGTCCGTGGCAGGGATGGAAATTGAAAATAACAGGCCGCGTTTTCATAACTGACTTCTCGCACCAGCGAACCGAGGAGCGAAAGATCGTTGGGAAGGAGACCTTTTCGCACGTCGTTTCCCAGCAGGTTGCACAAAATCCGACGGAAATATTCGTGTCGGGTGTAGGAGAGAAACGACCGACTGTCGGTGAGCATTCCGACAAAACGTCGAAGAAGGCCGAGGTTGGAGAGGACGTTCATCTGCGTTTCCATCCCCTCTTTCTGATCGAGGAACCACCAACCACTGCCGAACTGAATCTTCCCCGGCATCTTTCCGTCCTGGAAATTGCCGAGCATCGTTCCGACAAGATGGTTGTAAATCGGGTTGAGATTGTACAAAATGGTGCGTGTGAGGCAATCTTCCTTTTCAAGCGAGTCCAAAAATCGCGACATTGCCAACGCCACATCCCCGTCGCCGATGGAATCGAACCCGGTGTCGGGGCCGAGTTGCTGGAATTTGCGGGTGTTGTTGTTCCGCATGGCTCCGAAGTGGAATTGCTGCGTCCAGCCGAAAGCGTGGTTCATTTTGGCCAATTCGTGAAGTATCCGCCACTGGAATGCGTTGATTTCCACTTCGTCCAGCACGATTTCGGGATTCTGAATCACTTTTTGCAACGTTTTGTGGACATTTTCCACCTGAAACGGTGCTGTCGGGTTCCCCTGTCGATCGTATTCCACGAGTGGGAACATCCCCAGACCATGGTCGGAAAGTCGGCAACCATTTTCATGGAAAAAAGCGTACCGTTGGTGTAACGCGGTCAGGAGAGCGTCCAGACCGTCGATTTCGATACCCGTCACCGCTTCCAACTGCCGGAGCCACGGAAGAAAAACGTCCGGGCGGTCGATCGCAAGTGCTTTGTCCGGGCGGAACGTCGGCAGCACACGCGGTAAAAACGTTCCGTTGGCATTGTCCTGGGCAATTTTTCGGTGAAATTCCAGCGAATCGACCGGGTCGTCGGTGGTGCAGACCAACACGACGTTCATCTGCGCCATGATTCCACGGGCGGAAAAAGCCGGCTCTGCCAGTTTCGCGTTGCATTCTTGCCAAATGGAGTCTGCCGTTTCGGGAGAAAGAAGCCGGTCGGAAATGCCAAAAGGACGGTTCAGCTCCAGGTGCGTCCAGTGGTAGAGCGGATTTCGCAACGTGTAAGGAACGGTCGCCGCCCAGGCCTCGAATTTTTCCCGGTCGCTGGCATCACCCGTGCAGAAACGCTCCGCCACACCGTTACTCCGCATGGCACGCCATTTGTAATGGTCGCCGTAGAGCCAGATTTGCGTCAAATTTTCAAACCGCGTATTTTCCGCCACCTGTTGGGGAGGCAGATGGCAGTGGTAGTCGATGATCGGCAGATTCTCCGCGTATTCGTGATACAACGTCCGCGCAACAGGCGTTTCGAGTAAAAAATCGGGATGAATGAATGGTGTCATGAAAGGCTCCAGAATGGAAAATGTTCCTAAAAATTAGCGGCACCTCTCTAAAAGAGGGGGAATACTTTCATTTTACTCCTTTCCGCGACAAACGTCAAGGATTGACAGGGAGAAAAGAAAAGGTTAAAATCAAATTTTGAAAGGAGAAACATCATGCGAAACGGGTTGATTTGGTTTTTCATTGCGGGGATGTGGTCTGTGGCAGGTTTTTCCCAGGAAACCTGGATTTTTCATCGTGGGAACGATCTCGCTCGGTGCGAAGTGGGACAGGGAAACGTTCGGCATGTGGTTGGCTTGATGAAAATCACCGCTACTGGCAAGGACTTGACGCTCACGTTGCGGAAAGGGAAAAACCCGACATTTCGGGCTGAGGAGGGACGATTTTTTGCCATCCGCTATCGCATTTCCGGCAATGGCACTCAGGGCGGTCTCTTTTTCACGCATGAGGAGTGGAAAACGCTTTCGGACAAAAGCTACTCCCCCTTTCCCGTGGTGGCGGACGGTCAGTGGCACGACCAGATTGTCGATATGGCCGCGTTTCCTCATCAAAATTGGAAGGGAAATATCCATCAGATTCGGCTCGATCCGGTGAATCCGAGCGTGCCGGGAACGGTGGTTCAGATTTCCCGGCTGGGATTTTTCCCGACGCGCGAGGCGGGGGAGGAATTTCTGAAAAAAGCCAACGATACGCCTGATTTTACGCAAGATTCGGAACTGGACGCTCCGATGCAGCGAGTCTTTATCCCTGGCGGAACGTTGCGGGAAGATTTTCAGGAAGCGGATTTTCTCCTGGAAAATACGGCGGTGGAGGGGAGACCGGAAGAAAACGTGGTCGTTTTTTTCGACGGTGAGAAAGAGGAAATCGTGGCGGAAAGCGAAGTCAATCGGTGCGGTTTCGTCCGTTTGGTGGCACGCCGACCGGGAAAATATGTCCTGAAAAACAGGCCGCAGACACTCTCCGACGTTGAAGGGCATCCTCAGGAAAAAGCGATTCGGTTCGTCGCCAGTCGCGGTTTGATGAATCCGGTGGAAAAGGGGATTTTTGCTCCCGACAGGAAGGATTCTCCTGAAGAAACGTTGACGCGGGCACAAAAAGCGGAAAAAATCATGCACGCAATCCAGGAAACGTTGGGATGTCGGATTCACTCCCCCTTTCCGCCGGAATATTTTACGCGGGAACGGCTGCGGATCGGGGCGTGGGGAAATCTTGCCCCGGAGTATTTCAAGGAGGAGACGATCCAAACGCTGGCCGATTGTGGATTCGATTGGCTTCTGGCCATGTCGCCCATTTCCAGCATTCCTCTGCGGGAAGATCTGCTCCGCTACGCCGACCAGCATGGTGTTGAAGTCTATCTCCACGACGGTGCCATTCGCCATCTTCCCATTCTGGCCGCCTACTGCGAACATCCCAGTTTTGGCGGGCATTACCTCTACGACGAACCGGGAACGACGCAGTTTGAGGATTTGGGAAAAATTGCCCGCGCGTATCGAGAAACGACGGGGAAAGTCCCTTTTGTGAACCTTTTGCCGATGTATGCCAACGCCGCCCAATTCCGTTTTGGAGCGTCGGCTGCCGCGATTGAGTATTACGATTCCGACCCGGAGATTTTCCGAAAATATTGCGAAGAGTTTTGCCGAAAGTTCGATGTGCATTACATCTGCACCGATATTTACCCGTTGAACTGGAGCCAAGGCCGAAAAACCACGTATAAGGATTACACCGAGTCGATTCATGTGATTGCCCAGGTCGCACGGGAACAGGGACGCGATTTCTGGTGTTTCATCCAGACGTTCGGCTGGACACCCTCCAAACGAACGCCCAACGAAGCGGAATTTCGGTGGCAGTGCTACACGCTCCTGTCGTTTGGCTGTAAGGGGATTTTGTGCTGGACGTATGGAACCGGCAATCCCGAATTTCCTTCGCTCGTGGACGAGAAAAATCAAAAAACAAAAGCCTGGTACGATGCCCGAACGGTTTTTCAGGAATTGCGGAAACTTTCGGATGTTTACATACAATATCGGAATCTGGGAGCGTTTGCTCACCGAGGAGAGAATGTGCCGTATTTGAGAATCAGCCAGCCCTACACCGAGTTTGAGGTTCTCGAAGCGATCGATTGCGAAGAGCCATTGCTGTGCGGCTGTTTTGAGAAGAAAGAGGGGGCGGGAAACGCTCTGACGCTCGTCAATATGACCGAATTGCAGGACGAAAAAGAGATTTCCGTCCGTCTGAAACTTCGTGGCCAGAAAGTGGTCGCCTGGTTTGGCGGAGTGGCGCAGGAACTCACGGCGGACGCGGACGGTTTCTACCCCCTGACGTTGAAGACAGGGGAAGGTGTCTTCCTGACCGTGGAATAACTTACCAACCGCAGCCTTACTTTTGTTCCCGGTACGTCGTCCAGCTCATCCACATCATCAAAAGCGCGATGACCATGAAGACCACATCGACGAAGATATTCCGGCGACCAAAGGGAATGGCTGCGCTGACATCCAGCAGAAAAATCAAAAAAACGATCAGCGAAAGAATCAACCCGACCCAACACAGTGCTTTGGACATAACCACCTCCCGAAAGGATTTAATTGATAATTGATAATTGAGGTACGTTCACACAATCCATAAAACATTCCTTGGTCATTTTATCATTTTTCACCTGGCATTTCAGGATTGAACCAACATAATTATCAATTATCAATTCTATAAGCCATGATTAGTATCATAGCACATTCTCCTCGGGTTGACAAGGGTAGTGGAGGAAAAATCAGGGTCGTAAACCATCTCCGATGGGTTGGTAAATCGGCATATAGCGGTAGTAGACTTCCAGAATCATCGTTGCCATGGCGGTGGTGTAGAGGCGGCCACCGGTGAGGTTGTGCGATTTGTCCGGCTCGTTGAAGTACCAACTTCCCGATTCGTGCCCCTGATACGACTGCGTGGCGATGAGGTAGTCCCGCATGGCCGGATTCCAACGTTCCCACTGCACCCCGCCGTAATGCCGCAGGAGGAGGGTGGCGTAGTAGTTGTAATAGAGGTCGCTCCCCGAATAGCCCCAGTCCCCGATTAAATCGGTGCCGAGTTTCAAATACCGCTCGTTTTGCCGCGCTCCGGTAAACATCCGGGCAAAAAGGCCAATGGCGGTGGTGGAGCGAATCGGATTGTCGCCGACCTGATACGAATAGCGGACATTTTCCTCCGAGGCCACGGAATTGAGAAAACGCTCGATTCCCACCAGCGTCGTTGAGGGAATCTCAATCCCCGCCATCCGAGCGCTTTTCAGCACCATAATCATCCACGTCGTGACCGTCACATCCCCCGCCTCCCGTGGTTCGTAGCGCCAACCGCCGGAATGGGGGTCTTGTGCCCAGAGAATCCACTCCACGACACCATGTGCCAGCGCGTCCAACCCTGGGTCTTTCCTTCCTTCCATCGCGTGCGCTTCGCAAATAGCCAGCGCGGAAAGTGCCTGAGCGTACATCGTCCCTTCCCGCAAATCCAGCCCTGGGATCCCCTTTCGGCGAATGGCACGGGTGCTGAGATAGTAGAGTCCTTCCTTGACCGACTGCCGAAACTCTCCCTGTTCACGGGTGTTTCCATGTCCCAGCATGGCAAGGAGTGCCAACGCGGTCGCGCCGGTGGTGGAAGTCTGGTCGCCGGGGTGGGTGCAGTTGCAAAAAGGTGCTTTGGAAAGGTCGAAACTCCAGCAGCCCCACGTTTTTTTCTGACTTCGGTCGGCCTGCTGGTGAGCCACGATCCATTGCAAACCGCGTCGCACGGCCGCTTCGCTGTCGATACTGGCACCATCCTTCAAGAGCCGACTTCGGACTTCGGCGTTGGTACGTCCCTCATATCCCGCCGTTTCCGGCAAAACCGCCGCCTGCGGTTCCCACGCTTCTCCGGTACGATAGACCTCCTCGTCGTATTCGTGGAGCGGCTCCTCACCCTCCGGGTGGTCTTCCGTTTCGGGAGCCAAATCGTGTAAATCCGGCGTCAAAACCGTTGGCGAAACGGGGACTTCCTCCACCTCTTCGAGGAGATTTTCCCGCGCGTCGGTCGTTTCGGGGGAGGTTTCCAGCGTCACGGAATCCTCTTCCTGAAAATCGTCCAGTTCTTCCAGCGGAACGTCCGTCATTTCCATCGTGATAGCAATCCCTCCCCTTCCGACGGATTCCAGAGAAATGTTCCACAACGCCAGAATCAGCAAAACAAGCGTGTGCAGAATCAAACTGGTCAGGAAACCTATCCAGTTGAGAAAATTCGGATCATTATGGGGATTTTTCTCATCCATCACACAGCTTCTGCGACTTTTTCGCCGGCGATCTGCTGGCTTTCCTGCGAACTTTCCTGATTTCGGACAATCATCCGTTCCAGGGGACTTTTTTCGACAATCAAAACGTTCTCGCCGTAATCCTCCTCTTCCCGCGGCAAAATCGGCCTGCCACTTTCGTCAAACTGCATATCGGCTGCCTGCGTCCGCATTCTGGCCACTTCCATCAGGTGTTCCAGAATCTTGTCCCGGTCTTCCTGCGTGATTCGATGGATGGCGGTGGCAATTTCGCCCAGATAACGCATGAACTGTCCCCGACGATCGGCCTGTTCCTTCACACGCTGCCGACGTTTGAGAAACATCCCCAATTTCCGCCCCACCGCCTGCAATGCCAGCCGGATTTCGGTCTGAATTTCGGGATACGACGCAATGGCCTCTTTCGATTCGCTGGTAAACGGGACCCAGACGCTCGCCAGGTGGACAATCACCGTAATCGGTCCGCGTGGGAGCGACCCGCGAGACTGTTGCAAACCGTAGTTTCGCCAGTTCATGTTCATCACCGTCTGCGTCATGGCACAAGCGGACGTCTGGAACTGGAGCGGAACACGATTGGCATAACGGTAAATCGACATCGACTGCCCTTCGGAAATGTTGACGTTTTTCATCGCCTGGTAGAGGGCTTTAATATCGTTGGGCGTGGTGATTAACTTGGCTGGAGAGAGCCGTGTGGACAATCGCGAGGCTTTGATAATCTTGTCCGCACCATCCGTACCGATTCCGGCAAACGTGTTCATCAGGAATTGCCGCAGCGTCCGCGCGTCGGTCTCTTCCAGCAATTCCTGCAAAAGCGAAAGCGACACACTCTGCGTCACCGGAGCGCCACCGTAAGCCAACGCCACCTCCACCTGAAACGGATTGCCGCGATAGACTGCCGGTGGGCGGGTGGCGGCGGTGTAAAATTCTCCCGGCACGACCTGATGAAGCCCTTTTAACAGGAGGTCTTCCCCAATCGGCGAAAGGCAGTCGGTGGAGGGGTTGGGAATTTTCGTCTCCTGAAGCGCACGAAAAATCCGCTCGATTTCTTCCCGATGCAGTTTCGACGGCCAGGTTCGCACACTCACATTCGCTTTTTCGCAAACCGTTTTGCAAATGGCACCGGAAACCCGCGAAAAATGGTTTTCAAAGAAACTTTTCAAGCTCTGGTCGGAAGAATGACGCATCATATCCGCCAAACGCCCCAGTTCCACACCATAGGGATGTGGCTTGATTTCTTTCGGTTCCGGGGGGAGGCGGTCGGTGGAACGTTCGTACATCCGCTCCGTTTCATCCTCCGGCCCCTGATAGTGCAGCCGAACATGCGGGTTGGCAATGGCGGTCTCTTCCAGATACTCATCCACACTCCCCCGTCCGCGCTGGTATTTTGCCTCCAGCTCGATCGCCACACGTGTTCCCGTTCCGGTCTCCACCCATGGGATCTGGTGTTCTGCCAAAAATACCGCCCGTTCCTCCCGTCCTGCCGGGACGACCAGCCCATCCCCCTCCCCGTTGAGGATTTCCGGGATGTTTTTCTTCGTATTGATTCGGATTTCGTAAAAATGCGTATTTCGGGGAGAGACCTGCGAAACGATCCGAACCGGTTTTCCCGTCGTCAGGACACCGTACATTCCCGCCGCGCTGATACCGATTCCCTGCTGGCCGCGACTCATCCGCATTCGGTGAAATTTGGAGCCATACAACAATTTTCCGAAAATCAGGGGAATCTGCTTTTTGAGAATGCCGGGGCCGTTGTCCTGAATGGAAACTTTGTAGCGGTTCACCCCCGTTTCATTGATTTTCACCCAGATTTCCGGCAAAATGCCCGCCTCTTCGCAGGCATCCAGCGAATTGTCCACCGCTTCCTTCACCGTGGTCAAAAGAGCTTTCCGAGGATTATCGAAACCGAGCAAATGTCGGTTTTTGGCAAAAAATTCACTCACGGAAATATCTCGCTGGCTGGCCGCCATACTCTCCGCCGTGACACGTCGTTTGGGTTCACTCATTTTTTCATACGATCCGTTTTTAGAACAGGGAATCACCCCATTCACCCTACACCATGAACTGAAAAATCTCCTGTATCATACGGGAAAATGCGAAAAAAGTCAATGCGGCTCTCTTCGCATCCAAAGAAAAACCCGAATCGGAAGGGATGTTCTCCGTACCATCCATTCGTCATCGGGTTGGGCTTCCTTTTCAGGAATGGTTATCAGGGCGTTACTTTATTCAATAGCCCTTCCAACAGAGGGTCGCTATTTCCTGCGGGCGGCGGAGGTGCGTCGGTCGTCGGAATGGCCGGCGCAGGAACCGCGGGGGCAGGAGTTGCGGGGGCAGGAGTCGGAACTTCCGGGGTGGGGGCTGCCGAACGAGGCCGTGTCGCGGGGTCGGTGGAGGTGGAGTACTTCCCAGGACTGGACGGCATTTCCGGCATCAACTCCGTTTCCTGCTCTTTCGGAACAGGCCGCGTTCCCTTGAGGATTTCCTGCTGTTGCGCTTCCGTCAGCGTCACGCGAGTCGTTGCCAGGGCGGAACGTTGGGACGACTTGCCAATTTCCGGCGGCAAGGCACGACTGCCGACGCTACCGTAGGCGTTGACCCCTTCGCCGGGACTGCTGGTCGGGCCTGCGGAGTCAGGATAGCGGTTGCGGAAACGGTCGATTTGCTGCGTCGTACTGGAGGCCACGGGGTCGATTTGCCATCCACCACCCAGGGCACGGTAAATCTGCACCACACTGCTCGAAAGGTTGGCACGGGCAATCGCCAGCAATTCTTCGTATTCCAGCACACTTCGCTGGGAGTCCAAAACCGGAAGGTAGTTGTTCCGCCCTGCCGCGTACAGTTTTTCCGACAATTGCAACGCATCCCGGTATTGCAGCACCGCTTCTTCGAGATACTGCACCCGTTGCTGAATCCGTACGTAGTTGGAAATCGCGTTATCGACTTCTTCGGCCGCTTCCAGAACGAGTTGCTGGTATTCATACCGCATCTGTTCGGTCAGCCCTTCCTGCTGCATGATCGTACACCGAATCCGTCCGAATTCCAACAACCGCCACTGGAACGAAGGCATTACGCTGGCGGTAATACTTCGGCCATTGAACAGGTCGCCAAAATCCTCCGCCTGCAAGCCAAACGAGCCGTTGATGAAGAATTTCGGATACTTTTCCGCTTCCGCAATCCCAATCCGTGCCGTCTGAGCCGCCAGCCGCCTTTCCGCAGACCGAATATCCGGGCGTCGGCGTAAAATGTCGGCAGGAATGCTCACCGCAATGGCATCGGGAGCGACCGGAATCGGTTCCACTTTCTGCATGATTTCGTCCACCGTTCCCGGAGGCGTCCCCATCAGAACGCTCAATCGGTTCAGACTTTCCCGGTAACTGGAAAGCATGGAGGGATAACTCGCTTCCACCGAATTGAGGTTTGCCACCGCCTGAGCATACGCCAGACGGTCGTCCTTTCCGGCCTGGAAACGACTTTCGATAATCCGCAGAAAATCCCGCTGTTGGAGGATGTTCGCACGGATAATCTCCATCCGTTCCTGATAAAGTCGGGCATCGATATACGTCCGAACGGTGTCCGCCATGAGAATCATCTTCACATTGCGGTAATCGTCTTCCGAAGCCTCCACTTCCGCTTCCGCCGCCTCAATATACCGCTTGATCTGGCCGAAAATATCGAGTTCCCAACTGGCGCTGGCTCCCCAGCTCCACGTCGAACTCACCAAATCATTACCTCGCGGAACTCCATCCCCCGAACCTCTCAGCAACGTGTAGGAACCATCCGTTCCCAGTGCTGGAAACAGGTCGCCGCGTGTGGCACACAACGCCGCACGTGCCTGATACACCTGCCAGGCCGCCGCTCGCAGAGAGAGGTTCTGTTCGTTGACATTCGCCAGAATCGTGTTCAAAACCGGGTCGTCAAAAACCAGCCACCAGTCATCCAGTGCCGGAACTTCCGGTTTCACCGAATCATGGCGATTCTGTGTCCATTCCCTCGGCGCAGGCGGACAGGGCGGACCACTGTAATCGGGACCTACCATACAGCCACTGCTCAACAACAGTCCCATCAGCAACCAGAGTAAAACACCACCGTTTCTGTGTTGTGTCTGATGAAGTAATGACAAAAAACGGAGCATAATCGTCACCTTTTCAACCATTCCTAAAAATTTTGTGCCTGAAATTTCCGCCCGCCCCCTGCTTCTCGCAGTTTGGGTCAGGGAAAATTCCGTCTTCTTTTTCACGGTAAAAAAATCCAACCAAAGGATTTCCACCCATGTCTTTTTATCCATCGGATAAATAAATTTTCTTCCAAAGTGAAAATGTTATCATTTGGTAAATTTTTTCGATTTTTCTGGAATTGACGGATATAAGGATTATAGCGGCGAAAAATAGGCAAAATGGGTCACGTTTCAGGAATGCCAAAAATTTCATTTGACAAAAAGCTCCAAATCGGCTATAGAAAATAAGGAGATCGTGAAAAAAAGATGGAAAAATGGAGACTGAAAACGTTATGAGCCGTCGTTTGTTGAAGAAAAGTGGGAAAAAACTCCTCCGTAATCCGTCCCGCCGGAATTTCTGGCAATTTTTGCTCGTTTTGCTTCTGGTAGGTGCCGGATTTTTCTGGGAACAATGGTTTCCCGATGCGAAAAAAGAAGATTCGCCCGCTGTTGTGGTGGAATTGCACGACGGTCTCTATGAAGTGGTTCGCAACGTCGATGGCGACACCCTTCTGATGGCGGGAAAACCGCTGGGAATCGACGATTTTCGGATTCGGCTTTTGGGGGTCGATACACCGGAGACGGTCAAACCGAACAGTCCTGTGGAGCCTTTCGGAAAAGAGGCTTCCGACTACGTAAAACAACGTTTACGCGAAAACCAGCACCAGGTCTATTTGCAGTTTGACACCGAAAAGAAAGACAAATATGGCCGCTTTTTGGCGTGGGTCTGGCTGGACGGAAAACAGTCGTGTCTGAATGAGGAACTGGTTCGCAAGGGGCTGGCACGTCCACTCCTCCAATACCCCTTTTCCACCGACATGAAATTTCGACTTCAGCGTGCCGCCCAAATAGCCCAACAGGAAAAACGCGGACTTTGGGTAATTGATAATTGATAATTATGTTGGTTCAACCCTGAAATGCCAGGTGAAAGATGATAAAATGACCAAGGAATGTTTTATAGATTGTGTGAACGTACCTCAATTATCAATTATCAATTATTTCACTCTCCGTGGAAACGTTTGATGAAGTCCCAGGCCTGTTGAGGGGTGTCCGCTTCAAAGAAGAGGTCGAGGTCGGCAGCGTCAATGACCCCGGAATCGACGAGACCCTGGAAATTGATGATTTTGTCCCAGTAATCTTTTTTTCCGAAGAGGATGATGGGGATGTGCTGCATGCGTCCGGTTTGACGGAGGGTGAGTGCTTCAAAAAGTTCGTCGAACGTTCCAAAACCGCCGGGGAAAACGACGAGTCCTTTGGCACGCATGAGAAAATGGAGTTTTCGGATAGCGAAATAATGGAACTGAAAACAGAGTTCCGGGGAAATGTACGGATTGGGTTGTTGCTCACGCGGCAGGTGGATATTCAGGCCGATGGAAGGGTAATTCACGTCATGCGCACCCCGATTAGCCGCTTCCATGATACCTGGCCCGCCTCCCGTCACGATGACATAATTCCGCCGGGCATCCTGCTTGCACTCCTCCGAAACAAGTCGGGCAAACTCCCGTGTCATGACGTAATATTTGCTCAATTCCAGGAGCGACTCGGCATGTTCCACCACTTTTTGCCGACGTCGATCGCGGGGACGTTCTTCGAGGGACATTTTGGCGACATCGAGATGCCGTTTGGCAGTTTCCGGGTCGGAAATGCGGGCACTTCCAAAGACGACGATGGTGGAGTCAATTTCCATCTCATCGAAAATCAGTTCCGGCTTGATTGCCTCCATCATCAAACGTACCGATCGCAATTCCGGCTGATTCATCAAATCCGGGTCATGATACGCCAGTCGGAAACTGGGGGAACTCATCAGGTCGAGGGATGTGGGAAGATTGTCGTCGCGATTATAGAGACTCATATCGGGTTTCCTTGCAAAAGGGAATGAAAAAGTGCCGCCGAAAGGGTGACGGCAATTCACCGGGGAAATTTTCCAGTACCGTCAATATTATTTCACAGTTCCAGAGAAAAAACAAGGGGGGAAGACCTGTCCATGAACGAATTAAGAAGTGAAAAAGATTATTCCATCATCATTCCGGCCTACAACGAGGAAAAACTCCTTCCCGCTACGCTCGATTCGGTGCGAAAGGCGATGGATGCGGCCTCCACCTTTTCCGGGGAGGGGATTGTGGTGGACAATCATTCCACCGACCAAACCGCCACGATTGCCCGTGAAAAGGGGTTTTCCGTGGTCTGGGAGCCGATTCAGCAGATTTCCCGCTCCCGCAACCGTGGCGCAGCGGTGGCGACAGGCAAAATCCTGATTTTTCTCGATGCCGACACCCATCTTTCGCCGGAGTTGTTGCTGGCAACCCTGGAGGGAATGGCCCGTGGTCAATATTATGGCGGCGGCACTTCCATCACGTTTGACGCTCCCCTTCCCTGGCTGGCGAGAAACCTGACGCGACTGTGGAATGCCGTTTCGCAGTGGCAAAAATGGTCGGCAGGGTGCTACCTCTTCACGCTTCGGGAAGCATTTGCGGCGACAGGTGGTTTTCGACAGGAAGTTTATTGTGCCGAAGAGATTCTGCTTTCCCAGGCCTTGAAAAAATGGGGGAAAAAACATCGAAAAAAATATCTCTTCCTGCGAGATTTCCCAATTCGCACGTCGGCACGCAAAGTACAGGAATTCTCCACCTCACGGCTTTTATGCCTGTTGTTGATGGTGACGTTTTGCCCTCTCCTGATTACGCAGAAGTGGTTTTGCCGAAAAATTTGGTACACCCGCAAAGAGTCTTGAACATGGCCGACGTTCCCTGAAATTTCCCGTTTCAGGAACAGCACTGCCGCAGTTGCGACTCCATCCGACGGAGGATTTCGTCCGTATGCAGCGATTGCTGGGACGTTTGAAGCGACATTCCCTGTTCCAGCCAGTTTTCCACCTTTTTCTGAGCGGAAATGACGGTACTGTGACTGGCACATCCGAATGAATGGCCGATTTCCGCAAAAGGTTTTCGCGTGTATTTCCGCGCCAGCCACATGGCCAACATCCGTGGCTGGGTAATTCGCCGGGAACGTCCCCCGGAAGAAAGGTCCTCCACCGCAATGCCGAACATCTCGCAGACAACACGCTTGATTTCGTCGAGCTGCACGGAACGGAGCGAACTGCTGGCCATGTTGGAGAGAACCTCCTCCACAAACTGCGCGTTCATGGTCAGATCGGAGGCGTATCGATCCGTGGCCTTGGCGGAACGCGGGGAGGGCTGCGTCCGCGACATCAGTTTTAACGTATGGATAGAACCGATCAATTCCCGAACATCCCCGGAAAATTGTGAAGCGATATTTTTTCGCTGCTCCAAAGAGAGTTTCAGACCATTGCGTTCCGCCAGTTGCGAAAGGATACGTGTCCGAACATCAAACGCGGGAGGATTGATTTTACACCAGACTCCCCCTTTCATATAGGAAAAAAGGTCTTTTCCCAACCCCGACATCTGATCCAGAGGACGGTCGCAGGCCATAACGATTTGCCGTCCGGTACGCTGCATGTGGGCAATGATGTGGGAAAGTTCCGACAACGTGGAAGACTTTTTCAGGAGGAACTGTAAATCGTCCAGAATGAAGAAATCGGCCTGGCGATATTGTTTGCGGAAGACGGTTTGCGTACGGTTTTGAGAACGCAACATTTCCAGAAATTCCGTCGTAAACTCTTCGGCAGTGGAATACTGCACCCGTTTTCCAGCATCGGAGGCTTTTTTCCAAATCGCGTCGAGCAGGTGCGTTTTTCCCACGCCGGAGTCGCCGTAAAAGACCATGGGAGAAACGATTCCCGGTTGTCGCAAAATGGAACAGGCCGTTGTGTACGCGGTAAGATTGGAACTTCCTGTCACGAAGGTTTCTAACGTGCCGTAACGATGTTCCGGGTTGCGTTCTCCCACTTCCACCATATCACGGGCAATCTTTTTGGGGAGGTGCGCACGGGATTCCCCTTCCGCGACCGCGGCGCTATGGCGATAGGAACGTCGGGTTTTGGCTGGCTTGGCCGACTTGGTGGTTGCGGAGGTGCGAGAAACGCTCTGGGCAGAGCGGCTGGCCGATTCCATCTGTTCCGTAAAGGTATTCCCGGAATCCAGGGGGACATTTTCCAGTATTTCCGCGCTGGTTTTTTCCACAATTTCCGCGAAGTTTTTTTTTCTGAATTTCCGCGATGGTCAGGGAGAGGCCCTGTTCGATATTTTTCGTGGAACGTTTCCGGGGTGAAGTGTTTTTTCTCCGCGTGGGTTTATTCAGTCCCTTGGCTGCGGAAGTGGCGCGAGACTCCAGCAGTGCCTCGGAAAGTCCCGGTAAACAGGGTTCTGTTTCGGTTACTTTTTTCCTTCCTTTTTTGGCAATGTAGGATAATTCAGGTGCAAAACCGAGTACTTCTTCCGCTGCCTGAGACAACAACCGCTGATATTTTTTTTGATGCCAGTCAAGGATATACGAATTATCGGTTTCGATCTTCAGAATCTGTTTCTGGTACTTCAGTTTGACTTTCCCCTCGAACCACAGTGCGAAGGTTTCCTCATCCAGATGTTTCTGCACATGTTGAAGAATGGTTGCGGCGATCTCTTTGTCGCGGTTGCTCACAATTGCCCCCCGGCGGTTTCTGTCTTATCCAAAAAGTGAAAAGGTTAAAAGTTCACTTTGTTGCGGTTCTATAAAAATCCTCTATCCATGGTATCTGTTCGGACAACCGGCGGAAGGTGGAATGTGGTTGACGAGTATTTTCCTGAGGGAGGAAATTTTCTTCCAGGCGAGAGAGAACTCTCTGCCGACCTTCCCCACAAAAGTATCCTGAACATCTTTTAACAAGTCTCATTTTAATCAACTCTTCAAAGTTGTCAAATAAGGGGAAACAAGAAACGGCCATTTTTTTAAAATTCTTTGTTGGATTTACCAAAATCACGGGAAAAACCCTTCTTTTCTTCTTTATACGAACACTCGAAAAACTCCCTTCAACCCGGATAATTGTTCCAGTCCACGTGGAAAAGTTGTTGTATTTTTCTCAAAAGACACTTTTGGCACTTACCAAAAACCTTCCAAAATCGGGATGTTCGAGAGAATTGGGAAAATTCCTTTTCTCGGAAAGGGGAACTTTTTCGACAAAAGTTAGGGATAACGACCTCGGAAAGAGGGGGCTGGGGGGTAATGGAAGGAAAAAGTGTGAGGAATACCGGGTACGAAGGGGATGGTTCTGAACCACCCCCAGACCCCATCCTTCCCGGAATTTTTGCTCATGGCGCTGTTTTTAGGCTCATTTTTCTGGAAGTGCTGGCTGAATCCAGACGTTGCGAAAACGAACCGGGTTGCCGTGATCCTGTAAAAAGAGCGGGCCGAAACCGGTTTTTTTCTGACGTTCATACTTGGTTTGAAGATACTCGGTCGTGCCGTAGCGGAAAGGGTGCCACATGGAAACCGGCTCTTCAAACGAAACGTCGTTTAGCACCCGAATCCCGTTGAGCCACGCGGTGATTCGTCCCGGCTGAACGATTTTCCCGGAATCGTCCCGGCGGGGAGCGGTATAATCAATGTCGTAACTCTGCCACTCTCCCGGCGGCAAAACGGCATTGGCCAGGGGTGGATAGAAATTGTACAGTGAACCTGCCATATCTTTGTAAAGATCGGTCGCACCGCAGGAGTTGTATATCTGCGTTTCGTAATTTCCATGGATATAAAGACCACTGTTGCCGGGTCCTTCGGGGGGAAGCTGGAATTCGGCGTGGATGTGAGCGTCGCGGAAATCCACGTCGCTGTGGATGTGGTTGGTATTCACGGGATTCGTGGCCTTGTCGGTGGCAGAGGTGGAAATCAGGGTATTGCCATCCTGTTTCCAGTCGGTCTTTTTCCCTTGCTTGTCGAGAAAACGATTGACAAAATTGCCAGTCGCGTCGGTTCCGAGCAGCAAAATTCCCCCTTCCGGCACGGTGGTGAAGGCTGGCTTTTTCTCCACCGGGCACAACAAATAATGCGTCGAGGCAAGGCGTCCTTCGGCATCCGTGGCGTCCAGGAAGATACGCAGGGGGTATTGTCGGGCAATTTCCGCAGGAATCGTGGCGGTGAGCGTCGTTCCCTCACATTCCGCCGGAAGCGTTTTCCACTGGCGGATCTGCCATTTTCCCTGGGAATATCCACCCACGTCCGTGGTGTAATGGAGCCGTGCGGAAACGGGCTGGACGCCGTATTTGGCCTGGGCGGTAACGCGGAAGGAGCCATCGTTTTCACGCCGCACCTGTAATTTTTCCAGGCACGGAAGTGGTTTGCCGTCCCGCAGGATGAAATCGATGTATGCCTGAATTTCCGGGGGATTCCAGCCGTGCGTGTGGCTGTGCGGCATGTGAATCTGCAAGCGGACATCGGCGTTGGGCACCTTGTCGAAACAGGTGCGATGAATATCGAGCGGATAGGCAAAATCATCTGTACCGTTGACGAAAAACATCCGACATTTCGCGTTACCGACATAGCGAATGGGATCGAAATAGTCGTTCCAGCGAGTCAGCAACGGCCAGGACATTTTCTGGAATTGAGGCATCCAGACGCTGTTTCGTTCGAGATTCCCGCAACCATACACTGGCACGACAACCTGAAAACGATCGTCGATTCCCGCCACCATCGTCGTCAGGTAGCCTCCCCAACTGATTCCCGTGGCGGCTGTGCGATGAGGGTCAACGCCGGGAAGCGAGTCGAGAAGCGAGTGTGCCTTCATGATGTTGGCAATGGCATGGTACGTCCACATATCGCGATAGTTCTGGTCGTTGAAATCCCCGAATTTTTCAGTGTCCGACTGTCCCGGTCCGCCATCTTCCATCCGGCGTCGGGAATCTTTCCCTTCGGTCGAGGTATTTTCCACGATCTCACATCCGGCCAAATCCATCGCAATGGCCGCGTAACCCGCTTGGGCCCACTTTTCCGCCCAGACGCTGAACGCCGTCCCTCCGCCGCCATGTACCAGGACGATTCCTGGAAACGGTCCTTCCCCGGAAGGTCGGGAGACAAACGCAAAGACGCGGGTGGCTTTTCCCCGGTAAGGTTCTCCGGCAAACCAGACTTTTTGCGTCACGATTCCCTCCTTTTCCAGAGGTTCGCCCCACTGCGCGGCGGGGACTTGTTTCAACGCTTCGAGATTCCAGACTTCGGCTGGATTTTTAGCCCAACTGGGAGTCAGGCAAAGCAGTCCCCAAACGAGGACGAATAACCCAATTTTTTTCATGTTCTTTCCTTTCTAAAGGTTCGGCAGGTTCCATTTTCAATAACGATTCCCAAGGTTCCGTTGGGCAACACTCTGGAAAAGTCCAGATTTTCCCAGATAGGAATGGTCAAAGGCTTTTGGAGGCGAATTTTCTGGAGCGTTTCTTCTGTCACTGGAAGTCCCCAGGCCTGGAAAAAAGGGGCTAGATTCCAGCCGGAAATTTCCGACGCCGCGACGATAAAACCCTGGACTTTCGCGTCGTCATCGGCAAAACCGGCTTGTTTTTCACGATAATCCTGATGGAGTCGGGGATAAAATGTGTCGCCGAATGCCAGCCGCAGTTGCCAGAACATCGCCAGCTTCATGAAAACATCCTCTTCGGCGTGATAATTTCGCTCCGGCTTTTGAAAATAGTCGCGAATTTTCTGGTGCATGGATTCGGTGTCGATTCGAGCTTTTTGTCCCAGCGAAGTCTGCATTTCGAGGGAAAAAAGATTGACCGTCACTTCCGTCATCCCTTGAAACTGGTAGCCGGGCACCTGGTGCATGTGTCCGATTTCGTGCCACGGCCCCCAACCATCGTGAAGGAATGCTTCGCTTTGGAGAACCGGTTGCAGGGCGTTGAAATGATACGCTGTCCGATAGGCGGTCGCGTACATGAAGCCATGGTCGACTTCCACCAGATGAATCCGAGCCTGGGGCTGCCGATGAATGGATTCTGGGTCGTCTTCCGCAAAACCGGAAAATCGTGCGTAAAGGGAGATGAGATTTTCATAATGTTTCAGCAAATCGGCAGGGTCGTCCACATACCGAACCACGTTTTTCGTCGAAAAAGTCATGAGAACATGGTCGCCGGCAAGTTCCGCCATGCCGTAGGAATTCGGCTTTTCCAACATCTCCTTCCACGCTTCCAGGGTCGTTTTTCCCAATTGATAAAAAGGGTGGGAATCGGTTTGCGCAAAACGAAGCACGGGCGGCTGCTTTTGCCGAGGTGGTTCCCAACCGTTGTCGATGTAGAGAATCCCGTCGCGAGGAGCCTGGAAATGGTTTTCCCCGCGTTTTAACGGAAGTCGGCTCTGATTTTTCCACTGGTAGGTTTGCAGGTCATGAATCACCAATTCGGGAAGTGGGTCGCCAGGAAGAGCTTCCACAAAAACGGAAAATTTTGCCCCTTCCGCCACGGAAAGACCGGTCGGCTGGTATTTCGACCAGGGAAAACCACCCCAACGTCGGCGAACTTCCTCTTCCACGGAAGATTTTTGTTGTACCTGGATAACCGTTGATTCTGCCCATTCCATTTTGTCAGGCGTTTCCCGGCAAAAGGCGATTTCCGCGGCACTTCCAAAACCACCCACCCCCTGTAAAATTTCCAGACACAACGCGGAATATTCCTGCGATTCCAGCGAAAGGTATTTGGGCGTGGCGGTTGGAGCGAGAAAACTGTGGTGGAGGAGTTGCCAGTCGTCTTCAGGTGCGTTTTTGCCCCAAAGACGGTATTCCTGAACGATTCCGTTGACACCATCCTGTCGCGGCAGATAAAAAATATGGTCGATTTTTTCTTTTTGGCGGAAAGTCACTTCGATTCGCAAAGGAAAATTTCCCGCGTCGTTCCATCGGGAATGCCAGATGGTTGCCGGATTCCCATCGAAAGCCTGGGCAATTCCGGTGCCAGGCTGGAAATGGTCGCACCGCACGGAAAACGCCTCGGCAGGAACCCGTATTTCTGCCGCGAACAAACAGGAAAGAGGAACCGCAATCCCCCAAATTCCCAAAAAACAACGTAAAAAAAGTTTCATTTTCTGTTTTCTCCCTGAAACCACCGAATCTGTCTATTTCCATTCAGTATAAACTTTTTTCCCGTGAGAAACCATCCCCCCACACTCTTTTCTTTGTCCAAAGTGAAAAAAAGGGTGAAGAAATGGCGTTCCCCTTTGCAAAAAGAAACGTTTTGATAAAATAAAGGTTTTTGAAGACGTTCTTTTTTGCGTTTTGGAAAACCCGAGGTACGGACTTGTCAGCCAACGAACCCCTTATCGCTGCCATTGGTTTTATCACGATTGTGGAAGACTCGAATCATGGTCTCTTTGGAGGCTACCTGATTCTCAATCCTGCCGGTCGTCCGGTGGAATTTCACTGCACGGCACCTGTCAAACCGAATCGTGCCCAGCAGATTTTGTACGGCCCCACGCTCCAGCCCTATCTTTATGGCGAACAGATTGCCCGCACGCTGATTGAACGTTCCAAAATCCTGCCGCGAATCGTCTGTCTGGATCAGGCCTGTGCGATGTGTGTCCGTCCGCTGATTACCGTTCCGACCGCGTTGGTGGAGAGGAAAAACTTCGAGGAAAATTCCACCTGCCAAATTCCCTGGAAAGACCAAACTCTCTCCTTTCTCCCAGAATTTCCCGAAGATAAGACGAAAATCGAAGAGTGTTTGCAGGAATTGCTGATCGAATTCGACCTTCTCGAACCGTTCGGCAGAATCCGCGAAGCCATTGTAGAAGCTCAAAAAGCGGCGATGTGATTCCGGCAGGAGAGACGAGGGTTCTGAAAATCGTAAGGGATACGCAGAACACTCTTTGCCCACCTGCCGGATTTCCGTGGAATCGTTATTTTGCCTTCCATTCGTTTGACGGAACGCGGCTATCATTTTATCCTTCTTAAAATTGCAACATTTCCTTCATCTGGCGAAAACGAGCGTCTATCTCTTCCCGCGAAGCTCGTCGCAAGGCATCGAAGCTGAAATCCTCAATCGTGAAACTGGCGGTCACGGTTCCGTATAGGAGTGCATCCCGAATGGTCTTGTAATCCGCCACATCCCGCGAAGCGATATATCCCATGAAAGAGCCGGCAAAACAGTCACCCGCCCCGGTCGGTTCCACCACCTGTCGGGAAGGATAGGCGGGAAGCACGCAGAGTTCCCCATCCTCACCCATGAAAAGAGAGCCATGTTCCCCTTTTTTGATGATAACGAAACGGGGACCTAACTGTCGGATGAAATCGCCCGCGTCGAAAAGGTCGCGTTTTCCAGAGAGCATTTGAGCTTCACTGTCGTTGAGAATCAGACCATCAACTTGTGGCAGAAGTTCCAGCAAAGATTCTTTCATGTTGTCGATATAAAAATTCATCGTGTCCGCCACAATCAATTTTGGCTCTTCGCACTGAGCAATCACTTCCATCTGAGCCGTCGGCGGATTGTTCGCCAGGAAAATATAAGGGCATTTTTTGGCCGCTTCGGTCAGTACGGGATGATAGTCGGCCAGCACGTTCAACTGAATGTCCAACGTGTCGCGATAATTCATGTCCTCCGAGTATTTCGCTTCCCAAAAACAGGTTTTCGTTCCTGGGCGGACTTCGAGATTCTCCACATCAATATTGTGTGCCGCCAGCATTTTCGTATCGTCGCTGCGCCAGTCCTCCCCCACCACACCAGACGCAAAGACTTTCGTAAAAAAGGAGGCTCCGTAAGAAGCGTGGGAACCGGTTCCGCCAAGGATCCGCTCGCGGGAGGTGGTCGGAGTATGGATGGTATCGAGCGCAAACGAGCCGACAATCAGTAAATCTGCCATTTTTTCATCTTCTGTCCAAAAACACGTCTTTTTTCACTCCACGTCAACGATTCCCCTTTGTCTGAAAGGGTGTTCACGCGAAAACAATTGTTTTCAGTATAACATTCCTTGCCAGGAAGTCAACCCTTTGGCGGAAGAAAAATCTTTCCTGAATTTTTCGCTTTTTCCCTTCCCCTGCCCCTACAATTAAGGGGTGGAAAACGGTATGATGATAGAAACATTTTCATTTTCTTACCGTTTTTTCCAAGGGAGGTTCCCATGAAAAAGTTTTCCGTGTTCATCCTTGTTGCCATCCTGATAGGAGGATGGGGAGCGAATCCGACCGCGGCTCGTGGTCCCGCAGGTCATCCTGGCAATGCCCGTCCCGCAGGAGGCCATGCCCCGGCAGCCAAACCCGCGTCCCGGCCTGCGGCTTCCCATGCAACGCAACCTCGTATCCAACCGTCCACCGTCCAGAAACATTTCAACAAAGACCCTTTTCAGGGAGGGAACCTGCGTCCTTCCGATGGAAAGCCAGTGTTTCGTGGTGGAGAACCTGCCGCACGACCGGAAACACGTCCGGCTGCGCGACCAGAGACACGTCCGGCTGCGCGACCCAATCCGTCGCCCAACCGAATGTCCCCCGAAGCGTTTGACGCCAAACTGAACCAGTTTCGGAAAAACCATGCCAATGTTCCTGGCTGGAACCCGAAAGATGGCGTCGCGCCCAACATGACACGTCCGCAATGGCAAGGGCTGGATCAGGATCGGATTCATCACCTTCAGGAACGTCAACGGGAAGCGATTGCCAAAAAATGGAAAAATCCCACCCCGCAGCAACTCGACAAACGGAAGGATTGGGCGAATCAGGTGCGAAAAAATTGGGATCAACACCACCATCCTCGTCCTGACGGCCCTGACCCACATCATCCACCACACCCCGGTCCACACCATCCGCCGCACCCTGGCCCGCCGCCGTTTACCCCCGACTGGTGGCACGGGCATCCGTACATCGGCCCCTGGTGGGGAAGTCACTATGCCTGGAACCGTTACCCCTGGCGGTACTGGTGGACGGTTCCGGTCTGGGCAAGTGTGTGCGAATGGTACGCCGTTTGGGGTTGGACGCAGCCGTATTATTACGATTATGGCCCCACGGGAAATATCGTGTATCAGGACAATCGGGTTTACATTCAAGGCAACGACGTTTGCAGTACGGAAGAATTTGCGCAGAGTGCTGCCGAACTGGCTGCTGTGGAGACTGCCGAAATGGATGAAAGAGGAAAAGAAGAATGGCTTCCACTTGGTGTGTTTGCTGTTTTGGGAGACCCTTCGGAAGAGGATGCCCAATTTGCCATTCAGTTGGCCGCCAACAAGGATGGCCTTATCAGTGGCACCTTTTTCAATCGAAAAACCGATCAAACGTACCCCGTTCAGGGGAGAATCGATCCGCAGACTCAACGGGTGGCGTTTATTATCCAGGGGGCGGACGACGATGTTTTCGACACTGGCTTCTACAACCTGATGCAGCAACAGACCGAAGTCCTCGTCCATCTGGGAAAAGAAAAAACCAAAACATGTTATTTTGTCCGGTTGGAAACTCCTGAAGAGGGGTGAAAGACCTTTTTGTTTCCTATTCGTTTATTTGATGAGGTAAGAAAATGAAAAAGATTTTTTTAGGATGGTTATGCGTACTTTTGGGTGTGTTGTGGCTGGGTTGTGATTCTCCCCGCGTTCGGGAGATGAAAAAAGAGTCCGAAGACGCGGCTCGTGCCACGGAAGAAAAGGTGGAAGGAGCGGTCGATAAAACGGCCGAGGGTGTCAAGGATGTCACCAAACAGATGATCGAGAAAGCCAAGGATGTCGCTACAGGCGTCAAAGAGGCGGTGACGGAAACGGCCAAAGAGACCACCCAAAATGCGGAAAAAGGTGTCGAAGCGGCTAAAAATCCAGCCACCAACAGTTTCGATGCCATGGATGAGGAGAAAAAATAGTTTCGCTTTCATCCAGGACGGAAGAGGAAAGGTTTCCCCGTTCCTTTTTTCGTCAACTTTCAGGTCTGTACCGGTTATTTCGCCCGTGCAGACCTTTTTTTCTTTGTAAGAATTCTGTTCGGTAAAAATTTTAGCTCCTGGAATCTTTTCTTTTCGTAAATATCTTTCGGAGGTTAAGAAAATCCAAAATAAACTAAACCCTTTAACCCTCAAAACCCGATTATTTGGAACAGGAGATGTTATGGTTTCGTCCGCATTCTCTTGGGGAACGTTGAAAAGAGAAAGTTCCCACGGTCGTCCACGGGAAGCGATTTCCAGGGAAATAGTTATCAATAAGGATTCTGATTCCATGAATAAATTCCGATTTTTGAGTTCCTGCGTGGTATTGCTGCTGATATGGGGAAATATTTCCCTCTGTTACGGGGAGACCCAAAAAGTCCGCTCTTTCAATATCATTCGGTTCGACCATTCCGTTGCCCGTCATCGGATTCCGGTGGTTGTTGGCGTTTCGCTGAACCTGGAGGGGGATCATTTGGTAACGGTGGGAGACGACCACAAAGCCCGAATCTGGGACTTGAAAACCGGTCAATTGCGGCGGGAACTCTCCGATCAGGCCGACTGGGTACGAACGGTAAAATTCCGCCCGGATGGCAAAGTTTTCGTCACAGGAGGCATGGATCAGAACATGTACTGTTACGACGCTCAGACGTATCAGCGACTTTTCCAGTTCCAAAGCAGCCGTCACGCCGTCCGTTCCATCACGTTCAGCCCGGACAGTGAGCGTATGGCGATGGTCGGTTTCAACAATAGCGTCTCCATTTACGAAACCGCTTACGGACGGCTTTTGCGACGTTGGCAGACGACTTGTACGGATCAGCGTTGCGTCGTCTTTTCGCCGGACAGTCGGTATTTGGCCTCGGCAGGACGAGACGGGATTGTGCGAATTTTCGATACGACGACCGGAGCGGTGGTGAAAGATTTCGAACACCATATCCGTCGTGTGAATTCCCTCGCTTTCAGCGAAGATGGTCAATTCCTGGCCACAGGCGGGGAAGACCAGAAAGTCTGTATCTGGTCGATGGAAAGCAAAGAATTGCACCGGGTATACGACTATCCTTCCGGGAAAGTGACCGCCATCACCTTCTGCGGCAACGACCTGGTTGCGGCAGGCTCGGCCAACAATACCATGACGGTCTGGAATATCCATGATTCCCAGGAAACTCCGGTTTATAACATGGATGAACATACTGGCACGGTGGCGGAATTGTTGTGGGACGCCACGAAAAAAGTCCTGATTTCGTGTAGTTTCGACACGACTGTTCGATTTTGGTCGTGGGAAAACGCGGGCAAGGAAGTGGCCGCGTTGCCCGAAACCGTTCATTAGAAATTTAGGGATTCCCGAAACCGTATCCGTTCCATGGGATATTTCCGTTGTGTGTTTTAGGCAGTTTCCGTCGTGTTTCTGCCACGCACCGGGAAAAATACCCAGGCGAATCATCAACATTTTGAAACATTATGGCGAGAACAAAATGAGTAGCACAAACCATCAAAACATGCGTTACCGACGTCTGGTTGGAATGGAGGCTTTGGAGAATCGGTGCCTGTTGTCGGTCAACCCGATTGAAGTGGGAGCGGTTTATTTTGAATCGGCTGCCACGGAAGTGGGGTCGGGCGTGGATACCGCCGCCGACTACATTTACGTCTCCTTCAATGGTGGAGCCGCAGGAACGGAACTGACCGAAATCACGATCGATCTGGCAAGTGTGGATCAGGGAGGGCGTTATTCCTTCATTGACCTGGGCGACGACAATCCACCAGGAGTGGAAGGGGCTTACGGAAGTATTCCGTTTGAGATTCTGGATTCGTCGGATTACACAGTCAAAGGCTGGTCGCTCTCCGAGGGGAACACGGTTCTGACGATTCAACTGGAAGGCTTCACGGCAGGCGACGTGCTGAAAATTCAGTGCGACGTGGATGAAGTGCTGGCGGAAGGGATTGTCGACGCGGAAGTGACGGGGGCGGAATTTTCGCTGACCTCCACCATCAGTGCCAGTTTCTCTGCCGATCATTACGAAGATGCCTTTTTTGAAAATGTTCGGTTCGTCGATTTTTTTGACAGTGACTGCTACGATATTCCCGGTCTTCCCAACGACGAATTTACCAACGAAGCCAGCATTCCACCGGGTGATGGAAACCCGCAATCGGTCTATACCGCCGGTGCTTTTGCCGCACAGTTCCAGGTGCCGCTCCCCGCGACGCTTTCGGGAAAAGTTTATGAGGATGTCGATTACAGCTTTGATTACGACGCTTCCATCGACCGCCTGCTTTCGGGAGTCACGATTGAATTGTGGCAGCTGAACGATTCCGGCCAGTATGAGAAAATCGACTCAACGGTAACGGATGCCAACGGTGAATACTTCTTTGAGGTGGACCCCGGAACGTATCGGGTTTTTGAAGTGACACCGGAAGGCTATCGCGATGTGACCGCGTTTGTCGGCACGATTGACGGTGTTCCGATGGGAACGATGATCGATGCCAACTGCCTTTCGGATATTACCGTTCTCGGAGGCCAGGACAGTATTTGGAACGACTTTTCCGAATATCGCCCCGCCAGTGTTTCGGGAATCGTCTGGCTCGATTCCAATCAGAATAATCGGTATGACGACGGTGAAAAACTGTTGGAAAATGTTCTGATTGAACTGCGGGATGAGAATGGTGACATTGTGGACACCTGCTATACCGACAAGGATGGATACTATATTTTCACAGGCTTGCTTCCAGGAGAATATGCCGTCTTTGAACACCAGCCGGAAGAATACATCCATGGCGGCGAAGTCGTCGGTTCCGAAGGGGGCTACATTGATGGACAGGATACGATTGTCGGCATTTTCCTTTATTCCGGTGCGGAAGGGATTGACTACGATTTCTGGGAATACGAATACGCGGAAATTTCCGGGTACGTTTTCCAGGATGGCAAGACGCTGCAACTGAAAGAAGGGGAGTCTCTTCCCGATAATTTGTGGGAATTGTACCCTGGAATTCGAGATGCTTCGGACAATCCCATTGCGGGCGTGACGCTCATTCTGGCCGATGCCGATGGGAATCCGATCTTGGACGCCAACGGAAATCGGATTACGACGCAAACCGACGCGAATGGTTATTACTGTTTCAAAAATGTCAAACCGGGAACGTACTCCATTCTGGAAGAACAGCCAGGCGGATATTTCGATGGAATCGATACTCCTGGAAGTCTGGGAGGAGATTCTCTGGTGCCGGACGGTGACAAAATTTACAACATCGAAGTCGATTACGGCGACATTGGCACGGAATACAACTTCAGCGAAATCATTGTCACCTGGACACCCGACGATCCCGACAACCCACCGCCGGGAGGTCCTCCCACACTGAATTCGCCTCCGGCACGTCCTAATTTTTCCGGTGGCGGTTCGGCACCCGTGACGCCTTATTCCTACCAACCCTATTTTGGAGCCACGAATGGCCTTTCCCTCGGTGGTGGAATGGGGGGCGGAGGAGCGGCATTCCATCTGGCGGTTTTGAATGCGGGTGCAGGACGTGGCGGCGCTTTGGGAGTTCAGGGAGTTCAAGGCGTTGCTGCGACGACAACAACGGCTGTGGCAACGATTGGAAATACCGTTTTTGATCCCGATTCGTGGGAAGGCCAGGCGATGAATCGGATTCGCTGGATGCTGGCGGAAAACAGCGACCATCCCGGCGAATGGCTTTTCGGCCTGGAAGGTGCCAAGGCATTGACCGGGGACTTCAACGGCGACGGTGTGGATGAATTGGCCATTTTCCTCGACGGTTTCTGGTTTATCGATATTAACGGAAACAACGTCTGGGACGACTACGACCTCTGGGTACAACTCGGCAAACGAGGCGACCAGCCGATTGTGGGTGACTGGGATGGCGACGGCAAGGCGGATATTGGTGTTTTCGGGCCGACCTGGAAAGGAGACCACGAAGTCCTCGCTTACGAACATGGTTTGCCGGATGCGGAAAACCTCCGTCGGGGCGAATACAAAAACATTCCTCCCGAACGAGCCGTGGCAGGTTACTGGTACTCCAAACATACGCGGCAGGGTGAAATCCGTCGAGACGTTATCGACCACGTTTTCCAAATCGGAAGCGAAGGGGACATTGCCGTGGCAGGCGACTGGAATGGCGATGGCGTTTGGAGTGTCGGTGTTTTCAACAACGGAACCTGGACGCTCGACGTCGATGGTGATGGACGGATCACCGAACGGGATGCCGTTTTCCACTTCGGACAAAAAGGGGATATTCCTGTGGTGGGGAACTGGGATAACCAGACCGTGGATGGAAAGGCCGTCTCCAAAATCGGCGTTTATCGTGACGGAACGTGGATTTTGGATGTCAAAGGGACTGGCATGATGAACGATGACGTTCAGATCGTTCGCCAGGGACGTCCCGGTGAGTTGCCGATTGTGGGCGACTTCGATGGAACGGGTGTTTCCAAACTGGCCACGTACCGTAACGCGGAGGGACCAGTGATTGTGGCCTCTGGCCCCAATCGTCCCCAGGAGTAAAGTGTTTGCTGTTTTGGAAAATGGGAATTCACGAGTTTTCGTTTCGGAGAACTCGTGAATTTTTTATTGGGATTCGCCCTCCCCAACCTTTTGCGGAGTCAGGAGGTTGGAGAGGTTGGGAACGAAAATTCAAAATCAAGTGGAAGTATCTCCCAAACAAGTCTTGCCAAAAACGTCTGGAAAGGTTAAAATATCTCTGGACAGATCACGAATCAGAGGGTAGGTTATGTACGAAATCATTACGTCGGGCGGCCTGGTGGGGCTGATTATTTTTTTTCTTTCCCTGGCATCGGTAGCTTTGGTGGTGGATCAGGGACGGTCATTGCGAAAAAAAATTCTCTTGCCTCAGGAACAGGTGGAGAAGCTACGGGAACTCATTTCCACTGGTCAACTTCAGGCAGCCGATACGTATTGTCGTGAGAATCCCGGCACGTTGACATTCATTGTGCGGATGGGTTTGCAGGAATGTGACGGGGACTGGTCGGATATGGAAAAGACGCTGGAAGACGTGATTGGAGAGGAATCGGCTCGCTTGTACCGTCGGGTGGAGTTTTTATCGGTAATTGGGAATGTCGCACCGATGTTGGGACTTTTGGGGACAGTTTTGGGGATGATTACCGCCTTTCAGCAAATTGCCGCCACGCAAGGTTCCGCGCAAGGCCCGGAATTGGCACGCGGAATTTATCAGGCACTGGTGACGACGGTGGAAGGGCTGATTGTGGCCATTCCCTCAATTGGCGCGTTTGCCTTTTTCCGAAACCGGATTGACCAACTGATGGCCGAAATGACGTATACGGTACAGCGACTCTTTTTACCGTTGAAACGCTATCGCCGCAAAACGCGAGGAGGAAAAACGGCATGAAAACGCCCATCCCACGCACCACGGCCTTGGGATTCAACATGACGCCGATGATCGATGTGGTTTTTTTGCTGATTATCTTTTTCCTGGTGGCAAGTCACTTTTCCCGGCAGGAGCAGATGGTGGAAGTCGATTTGCCACAGGCGGAAAGCGGAGTATCCATACGGGAAGAGGAGAAAACGTACCTGACGCTCTCGGTTCTTTCGACAGGAACGTTGTTTTTGGGAAGTCGGGAGATGGAATTGGAAAATCTGACCACGATTTTGACTGCCGAAAAAGAACGTACAGGGGGAAATTTCCAGCTTCGGATTCGAGCGGATCGTCAAACACTGTACCGGACACTTCAGCCCATTTTACAGGCCGCAGCCGAGGCAGGCATTTTTAACATTCAGTTTGCCGTAATTCCATGAAACGTCGTTCCTTTTTCCAATCCGAAGAATCGCTTCAGTTGCAAATGACGCCGATGATCGACGTGATTTTTCTGTTGCTGATTTTTTTCATCTGCACCGCCTCTTTTCAGGAGTTGGAGGAACTTTTGCCTACGCCGGCGGTTGCGTGGCTGGGAAATCGACTGGAGGAATCCGTGGAAATTCCGCCGGAATTGCTCGATTTGGAGGAGGTGGTTATCCTGATTCATTTTGATGACCGGGCTTACTGGGACGTCGGAGAGACGCGGTATCGGGAGTGGGGGGAAGTTCGACAACTGCTGGAATGGGTAGCGAAACAGGATTCCCGCATTCCGGTGATTTTGGATGTGGATGACAACGTTCCGCTGGAAGCAATTTTGCAAGTCCACGATAGTGCCCGCCAGTGTGGTCTAACCTCGGTTCAGTTTGCCGTTCCGAAACTTGAAAAATGAAACGAATCGTTTTTTTACTGCTGATATTTTGCTGGGGAAGCCGTTTCGTCTGGGCTTCGGAGGAGGCTTTTCTGGAATCGCTGGCGGAACATGGTTTTTTCCGTCTGGCGGAAGTCTATTGCCAGGAACAACTGGCCAAAGAAGGAATTTCGGAGGAGAAACAGCTTCGTCTGACTGCGGAACTTTTGCGTGTGGGAGCGCAACAGGCACTTTTGGCACCCGATTCCCAACAACCGGCGTGGTGGGAGCGACTTCAGAGGACTTATACGGAAACGTCCCGCCAGTTTTCCGAGAGTCCATGGCAGGTTTTGCTGGATTATCAGTGGAGCGTTGCGCTTTTGGCACGTTCGCAGCAACTTTGGATACTCTCCCCCCCTTCGGAACCTGGCAAAGAGGCAGAGGTATCTTCCGATTTCCGAACGTTTCTTCGACAGGCCATTCGGATATTGAAAGAGGCTGAAATTTCGCTACAGTCCGTTTCGTCAACACCATTTCAAACTTCCTCAAAAAACTTGGCGGAGATGAAGTCCTGGCAGAAAATTTCGCTTTTACATCAGGTCCGCTTTCAGCTTCTTCAGGCATGGAAATTTCAGGGAGAGACCTACCCACCGGAAAGTGCCGATCGTTTGCAGGCTCTGGGGCAGGCATTGGAAATGATACCGCTTCTTTCAGGTGCCTGGGAAGGGAGTCTGCAAAAGTGGATCATTCTGGTGGAGGAGATCACCTGCTATCGTCTGCTGGGAGAAATGGAAAAAGCATGGCGGCGAATAGAGGTTCTGGAAGAGCTTTCCCTCCCCCCTTCTTTTGCGAGTGATTTACAGGCAGAAAAACTTCGTTACTGGTTGGATAAGAAAAACTATGCCGCCATTCGGGAGTTTTTGAAAACGCATTTGCGGGAAAAGCGGGTGGGAGAAAACGCGAACTGGGATTACGCACTGCTGGAGGTGACGTTGGCCTTTTGGCAGGAATCTCTGAAAAAGCCGCCGTTGGAAACTTCAGAAACCTGGGTACGTGAAAAAGATGTGCGAACCCTTCTGGAACAAATTCGTCAAAAGAATTCGCCATGGTGGGTACGGAAATCGGAGATACTTTTTGCCGTGACGATACATCGGATGACGCGGGAAGGGACGCTTACGGGAAATTTGCCCATGCAAGTCTGGAGAGCGGAGCAAGCGTGCCGTTCGGGAGATTTGGAAAAGGCTCTGGCCGCGTGTGAAGAGGCCTGGCAGACTGCTGAAAAAGAGCGAGACAGGGATTCTGCCTGGCAAGTGGGACGCTGGATCGCGGCCATGCTCTGCACGGAGAAAAAATGGGCCGACGCGGCACGATGGTTTCAGAAAATGAGCGTTGCGTTCCCGGAAGAACCCGACTCGGTGAAAAATCATGCGCTGGCCATTCAGCTGGTGGAAAAGTGGGTCGATGAGACACTTGAAACGGCTCATTTTGAAAATCGTTCCCAAGAAGTGGAGAACGCGTTGGATCGTTACCAGGAACTTTTGGTGGAACATTATCAGCTTTTTGCGGAAAAAGACGAAGAAATTGGAAAAATTCTCAACAAACTGGAAAAACTGACACGGATTCGACAAAAAAAAGCGGCAAGAGTCGACGTGGCGATGATTCTGGTCGCCAGAACGCAAGGGGACGCGTATCAGGACGCTCTCACGACGGCGGTGGAGGCGTGGGATGATTACCTGCGAACATTTCCACGTGATAATTCGGAAATGCTGATGAAAACGGTTCAAAAGGCAATTCTCTGGAGTGAGAAGCAAACTTTGCCGCCGCGAGAGTTTCTGGTGACGTTGGGCTGGCAGTTGGAATTTTTTCCCAAAACCGCCCCTCAAGTGGAACAAAAACTCCGGCCTCGGCTTCAGCACGAACAATGGGATGCCGAAACGGAGATTTCCGGGAAAATCCACCTGATTTGGGCGATGGTTTTGCAGGGAAAAAAGGAAATGGCAACGGAGGAACTGCGAAAAATAACCGACACCTCGGAACAATCCACCGCCCTGTTGCTGGCCATTCTGGAGAAAACCAAAGACCGGGGAAAAGAAAATCTGTCCGAATCGGCTCAGAAACAGTGGGCAACATTGGAGTGGGAAATTCTTTCACGATTGGATGAACAAAAAATGTCCGCGAAAATGCAAACCGAACTCCTTTTGCAAAAGGCTCGCGTTCTGCGGATTTTGGAAAAACAGGAGGAGGCTTATCGACTCTATGAGTATTTGGCGGTACAATTTCCTCATCGGCGTGATGTGCAGACCGAGTGGGGAAGGTTGCTGGTGAACGAGGGAATTCGTCGCCAGGATAAAAAGAAATTGGAGCAGGCTCTGGTTCAATGGCGAGAGATTGAGAGCCGGTCAAAAAAAGGAACGGACGCTTGGTTTGAGGCAAAATATCAGATAGCGAGAACGTATGTGGCTTTGGATAATGAAGAAAAAGGGATTCAGAGTGTGAAAATGTTACGTGTTTTATATCCACAGATGGGAGGAGAGAAGTGGAAAAAAAAGTTTGAAAATATTTTACAGTGATTGGGGAGTGACTTCAAGATGTGTGTCATTTTGCAACACTGCATTTTTTTGATGTATCAAAATGAAACATTCGGTAGGAGGAAGTTTTTTTCGCAGAGGTGTCGAAAACAGAATGACAAGAAATAAAAAACGGACGAAGCAGTTGGGGGGCTACTCCATCCGTCGAAAAAGGCAGTCATAAACGAAATAAGCCAACTCAAAAGAAACCGGCTATTTCTAAATCTTCCGCAAAACTTGGGGGAGAATCACGGAAAGGACCACCCAAATAAGGAAAATCTCTGAAAACAAAGATTGGATTTTTGATTCCCCCGCCGCTCTGGGGAAAAAGCGACGAGGGTTTCATGGGGTGACACATACTTTCGCAGTTTCGATAGATATATATGCAAACCGCGTGCCAATCGCAAATTTTTTTAATTTTTTAGAAATCGAGGAAAAACATGAAACTTCAAACGTACCAGGCTTCTTCGGAAGCGAGGGTGGCCATCCAGACTCCTCAGGGACTGATCGACATCCAGAAAGCCCAACCGCAACTCCCTTCGGACATCCAGACCCTTCTGGGAATGGAGGGTTGGCTGGAAAAAGTTCAGGAACTTCGCAAACAACCCGGTCTCCCAGTCATTCCAGTGGAAACGGTGACTCTTTTGCCTGTCATTCCCCATCCTGAAAAAATTATTTGCGTGGGGTTGAATTATGCCGACCATGCTGCCGAAACAGGAGACCAGATTCCTGAAATCCCGGTCATTTTCAACAAGTTTCCCACCGCTGTGGCAGGCCAGGATGCCGTTGTTCCTATTCCCAGGGGGGTTCGGAAGATGGATTACGAGGCGGAACTGGTCGTGGTCATGGGAAAAGGAGGAAGAAATATAAATCGGCAGGAGGCCTGGAAACATATCGCCGGATTTTGCTGCGGTAACGACCTTTCGGCTCGCGACTGGCAATTCCTCCCCCCTGCCCGGCAGTGGTTCATCGGCAAAACTTTCGACGGATTTGCTCCCATTGGCCCATCCCTCACAACAGTCGACGAAATTCCCCAACCTGCTCATCTCGATATTTCCATGAAAGTCAATGGGGAATGCCTCCAGAATTCCAACACTTCCCAATTCATTTTCGACATTCCATTCCTTATCGAATGGATTTCGCAGGTCGCAACACTTTGCCCAGGCGATTTGATTTTCACCGGAACGCCGCCAGGTGTCGGAATGGGAAAAAATCCGCCACGTTATCTGAAAGAAGGGGATATTTGCGAAGTCGAAATTGAGAAAATTGGTATTTTACGAACAAAAATCGGAAAAACAAGATAACCATTATCAAAACATCTGCCACCAGGCCATGCGGAGAGCTTGCCAAAGATTTTCGTTTGTTACCAGAACGGCACCCGGTTCAAAGCCGCAGTGCATCATGCAGTTCCGGCAGCGAGGGTCGGAACCTTGCGGACCGTACTGTTCCCAAGGCGTTTTTTCCAACATCTCTTCCCACGTCGGATAATGCGCATCGGTCAAAAGATAGCAGGGAGACTTCCAGCCGCAGACATTGCGCGTCGGGTTCGCCCACGTCGCGCAGGGAAGCTCCCGTCGGCCGGTGAGAAAATCCATGTAGAGCGGCGTTGTCACCAGCCGACATCCACGCAGACGTTTTTCCAGTTCCCGAAACTTCTCGTGTACCTCGGCCCGTTGCAAAAACAACTCTTCGGAGGTCGGCTCGTCAAAGGTTTCGTAGGAAAACGCCGGTGCCAGCATTAGCCCACGCACGCCCACCGATTCGAGAAATTCGCAGAGTTGGACGATTTCCTCCACCGACGATTCTTTGTACAGCGTCGTGTTGGTGCAGACCTGAAAACCTGCCGCGACTGCCGCTTGAATCCCTTCCACCGCCGCGTCGAAAACTCCTTCCCGCCCGGTCGAAGCGTCGTGATTGGCAGCCAGCCCGTCCAGATGAACGTTGATGAAAAAGCGGCTTGTGGGACGAAAAATCGTCGATTCCACACTCTTTTTCAGCAACAGTCCATTGGTACAAAGGTACACATGCCGTTTCTGCACGTCCGTCAAACCTCGCACCAACGCCCCAATTTCCGGGTACAGCAACGGTTCGCCGCCACAGACACTGACAATCGGAGCCCCACACGCGGAGGCCGAGTCGAAACATTCTTCCAGACTCAACCTCTCCCGCAAATGGTCGGCATATTCCCGAATCCGCCCACAGCCGGTACAGTGAAGATTGCACTGGAAAAGGGGTTCCAGCATCAACACCAACGGATAACGCCGGACACCGGCCAGACGTTTCCGCAAAATGTACCGTCCCATCGACAGTGTGAGCGAAAGGGGAAATCGCATTTTTCACTCCCGGAAAAAATTACAATCGGGAAATGAATCCCAAATCCAATGCAAACACAAAAATTGTCAATCCCAGGAACAACAACAGCCCGGCATACGTCAACGCAATCATCACGTTTTCATTCGGCGCCCGACCGGTAATCCCTTCGTAAAGGAGGAAGACGACGTGACCACCATCCAAAACCGGAATCGGCAACAGGTTCATCACCGCCAGGTTCGCGCTAATCAGGCACGAGAACATCAGCAACGTCGCCAGTCCGTCGCTGGCCGAATGGTAAGCCATTTGCGCGATCAGAACCGGACCGCCCAGCCCTTTGACGGAAACCTGCCCGGAGAAGAGCTTTTCCAGCATCCGAAAAACCATCGTCAGCGAACTCCACGTCTCACGTCCGCCCAAAACGATTGATTCGCCCAATCCCTCATGAATGAATTCCCGTCTCGCCTCAAAAATCAGCCCCTTGTTCAAAACGTAGGCATCGGCGTACTCGGAAAGAGGGAGTTTGTACTCCGAAATTTTGCCGTTTCGATCGACTCTCAGTTGGACATACGTATTGATCAGCGGAAATTTCTGAATCCACTCATCGTAAACCAGCGGAATCATGCACGCTTCCGGTCGGAACGTGAACCAATCGGTCTGGGTGGAAAAATGTTTCCGAAAAACCTCTTCCCGCTTCGACAACTCCGCGTTAGGGGGCAATTCATGCAGAATCTGGATGGCACGAATCACGTCTCCCGGCTGAATCCCCACTTTTTCCGCCTCGGACTGTGGCAAAACGGAGGCCACTTTTTCCGACGGATAGAACGAAAGCCCCAGTTCGGGAATCACCACGCCGCTGCCCGGCATGTTCGTCATCGCGGGAATCCCCTCCTTTTGCAAGGCCATTTCCACAACTTCTTCTTTTCCATCCGCTTTCCGAATTTGCACCCGAATCGAATCCTGGTTCCGGGAAAGCTGATGAATCCGAAACGCCAACGTCATCGGGTCGCCGATGGGCTGCATCACACCATCGATTTCCAGTCCCAGCAGTTGGTCTCCCGCCACGATTCCCGCCTGCCGTGCTGGCGACGGACCATCCGCTTCCAGACGGGTTCCCTGCACCCCTCTCATCTCCAGAACAACGCCAAAATTCCGCCCTCGCTGTGGTTCCAGCGTCACTTCCACGAACGTCGCACCATTGAGATAATCTTCCCGCAAACGTTCCCAACCTGCCACATCGTCTCGGGAGAGTTTTTTCAGCGTTTCCCTCCACTGTGCCCGTGCTTCCGGCGTGGGGCGGGCAAAACGGAACGTTATTTTCTCCCCCAACATTTTCTGGATCGCTTTCTGATAATCCAGATAATCCTTCACCGGCTGTCGATTGACTTCCACCAGCATGTCGCCTGCGTGCAACTTGTCCTCCGCGTCAAATCCCGATGTCGGCATGACCGAAATTCCCTCCGACAACACCAACAACGAAGATGAGGTCGCTCCCAACAAAGGTGCCAGCGTATATTTTTTCGGAAACGCTTCCGTCAAAAGAGGAGCCTCATAACCGTTCCGCCGATAAACGACCGGGACACCTTTTTCCAGTTCGCTTCCCAACGTCACGTTTTTCGGAATGTCGTCAAAATAGCGGAGTTCGTTGCCATGAATCGACAAAAGCGTATCTTCCGCCTGCAAACCCGCTTCCCACGCCGCCTGACCCGCTGCCACGTTCCCGATCACCGGTGGTGCCTTGTACGTTCCCAGCATGAAGGCCACGACCGCTGCCAGAAACGCGAAAATCACGTTCATCGTCACGCCTGCCACGATAATCGCCAGTCGCTGTGGAACGCTTTTCGACTGGTAACTTCGCGGATCGTTCAACATCTTTTCCGCTTCCGCAATCTGTTCTTCCGAAAGGAGCGTTTCCTTATCCACCGGCGCGTCGGCATTTTTGGCCAACAATTCCCGTGCCGCCTTGGCCTTTTCCAGACGCTCTTTCAGCTCTCCCGGATTGTCTTCCTGACCGAGCATTTTCACATAGCCGCCCAGAGGAAAAATGCCAATCCCGTACTCCGTTTCGCCATACTTGAACTTCAGCAGTTTCAACCCGAAAAAGTCAAACCCGATGTAAAATTTATCGCAACGCACACCGCAAGCCTTGGCCACCAGAAAGTGTCCCAACTCGTGTACGAAAATAATCAATCCCAACGCGATGGCACAAAGAAGTACCGCTTTCCAAAACATAATGTCCAACATCGATAAAAGAACCCTCTCTTTTAATGATTAATGAATTAATGATTCTTGATTAATGATTTAGTGGTCGGTGGTTGGGGTTGGTTAGGTCTTGCCGGTATTTTTCGTCCAGGGCAATCAACTCTTCCAGGGTGGGGTCGGCATGATAGTCATGCTCCTCCACCCGACGACGAACCCACGGAACGATTTCATCGAACCGTAGCCGTCCCTGACAAAACGCCTCGACCGCCAATTCATTCGCCACATTGAGTACCGTTCCTGCCGTGCCACCCCAACGGGCCACCTCCAGCCCCAGTCGCAACGCGTCGTAACGGGCTTCCGAAGTGGGAGGCAAAAATTCCCACTGAAACGCCTGCGTCCAATCCATCCGTCGCGTCGGGCCTCCCGCCACACGCTGCGGATAACATAGCGCATACTGAATCGGCAACCGCATGTCCGGCGGACTCATCTGCGCCAAAACCGCTCCGTCGCGAAATTCCACCATCGAATGCACCACCGACTGCGGATGAATCATCACCGCCAGTTGCTCCGCACGAAGGTCAAAAAGCCAGCGTGCCTCGATAATTTCCAACGCCTTATTCATTAACGACGCCGAGTCCAGCGTCACCTTCGCCCCCATGTTCCACGTCGGATGTTGCAGGGCAGCTTCCAGCGTCACGTTTCGCAAATCCTCTTCCCGCCAACGCAAAAAAGGACCGCCACTGGCCGTGAGAATGACACGCTCGACCTCTTCCCGCCTGCCACTGTGGAGTGCCTGAAAAATCGCACTGTGTTCGCTGTCCACGGGAAGGATTTCCGCCCGCGTCTCCTTCCGAAGTCGGGAAACGATGGCTCCTCCCATCACCAGGCTCTCTTTATTCGCAAGCGCCACCCGTTTTCCTGCCGCGACAGCCGCCACTGTACTCTCCAGACCGGCTCGTCCCACAATCGCACAGACGACAATATCGATTTCCGTTTCCTGTGCCACCTGTGTCAGTGCCGAATGCCCGACGCACAATTCGCACCCCGCCGGCAAATCCCACGCAAATCCCCGCGCCGCGTTTTCATCCGTCACCACCACCCACCGTGGCCGAAACTGTTTGGCCTGTTGTTGCAGCAACTCCAGATTCCGATTGCCCGAAAGTGCCAACACCTGAAAACCGTCCAGTGCCGCCACCACGTCCAGCGTATTTCGTCCGATACTTCCCGTGGAACCAAACAGGGCTATTTTCTTCATTTTTCCGCAATCACACACTTCTCTCCCTCGTTGCCAAACCTCAAACAGCCCATCGGGAGTTCAAAATAATCAGCCATTATACCAGAAATCCGTCTTTTCTCACAGGGGCGGGTTCCTCTTTCGGAAGTCTCAAAAAAAGTGACCACAAACTTGGGTTAACTGATAATTACTTGGTGCTGGAGCACTTCTAAAAAAATTCTCTTCTTTTTCCCTAACTCATCTTATCGATAATCCCTGTTTCCAGTATCCGCCGAGAAGGAAGCAGGGATGGAAATACGGTATAAACACTCATCATTATCAATGAAACAAAGTACCAGGTTTATTTGATTCGATTCCAATCCGGCAACCGAAGCGGCTCGTTTCCCAAACGATAATAAATTACCGAAACATCTTCCCTTCCCTGCGGAACGATTTTCAGGCCGCACGTTTCCGGCTCCACACCACAGCAGCGACACCAAACGCCTGCCGCCGTCGCTCCCCACTGAGGAGGTTCCGCTCCCTCCCAACGTTTTTCCGACAACGAATCGGGCAAAGAATCGGGCAAATTTCCAGCATTCTGCGGAGGAGAGACCTGCATGGGAGAACGTTTTTTCACTTCCGGGAAAAGCGGTTCTGTCCGTGCAATCTGCGTCTGCAACCATTTTTCCATCCCCTCCCAACGTTCCCGTCGGGTAATTCCCAGGATTGCCAGAAATCCATCCACTTCCCGAATCTGTCGGCTCTCCATCGCTTCCAACAAAAGCGGAATCGCCTCTTTCGTGCCGTAACGCCCCAAATGCTGGCACCACTCCTCCCGTCCGTCTGGAAAATGCGTCCAAAACGGGTCTTCCTCCGCTTGATTCAGCTTTTCTCCCATCCACCGCGACACCTCTTTCGGCTCCAACTGCCGCCAGAGTCGAAAGAGATTCTCCGTCGAATAGGCCTTATTTTCCGGCATCTCCCAATCCGCCAGCGTTTCCCGCGTCATTTGAGTCCAACGTTGGTAAGATGTTTCCGCAGGTTGGGAAAAATAAAGGAGTTGCGCATGAGGTGTTCCCAAACCACGCATACAGAACAGCGCATTCTGACGCGGATGTAAAATGGCCTTTTCCAACGGAAGTGTACCTGTCGAAAGATTGAAACCGCGATCGCAGTGAATCGTCGTTTCCGTCAACTCACTGAAACAAGTGGAACGGCTCTCCCCCGGTATTTGCTGGGGAACTCCAACCGCCAGAAACTGAAACGTTTCCTGCACGCCCAATTGCCAATACTCCGCCGCGACACAAGGTTGCCGCAAAGCTCCCAGGCGTTGCAGAAAAATCGTTCCTCCCCGATTTTCACACACCGCTTCCCACTTTTTCAACGTCTCTCCAACCCATGCCGCACTTGCCGGGTGCGAAAAAGCATCTTCCAAACGTCGCAGCGACTCCCAACAACGGAGCCACTCCTTCCGCTCCTCCTCATTTTCCGGCATCCCCGAAAGCGAAAATTCTCCCCAGGCATTTTCCCCCGGCGAAAGCAGATAGGGACGGTGGATTTTCGCCTGCCACAAAGCTAACGATTCCAGTCGGGCTTCCGACAAAAGGGTGGACGACAAAACCTCAAAATCACGTTCCAAATCGGCTTGCGTCCAGTAAATCTTCCGCGTTTCACAAGCCAGCCACCCATACCGAATCCGCTTTTCCAGCCGCTCCAGACGACGAAAGTCATCGACTTCCAAAGATTCCGAGGTCAACTTTTTCCGAAGAAGCACCAGCAAATTTCCCAAATCCTGACTTTCCCCGGCATTCTGGAGAATTTCCTCCTCTGCCTGCACGCGGCGTGCGTAATCTTCTCCGATGACTTGCGATAACGCTTCCTCCCAGGAAATTTCCGGCTTCCGTTGCGCTGAAAGGGTTTCGTTCGGTCGCAAACGGCGTAATTTTTTCAACTGGTACTGCTTTTCAAAGGAAATCCCTTTCTGAGATGCCTCTTCCTGCAAAATTTGCAAAAACAACTCCGGTTCTGCCGTTTCCAACAACATCTGACGAGCCATTTCCTGTGCCTGCGCCCGAGCGCGATACGACGGGCTGTCCAGTCGCTCCAAAACGTTCCGCCACGACGTCTCCTGCGGTGTCTGTCCCCAAACCGCCACGGCCAGAAGGAAACTCCAGATTACCCCTGTGCCCAAAAATGTCTTCAGGACTTGGATTCCCTTTGCTCTTGACATAAAAACCATTATTCTTTATATTCCCAGTGAACCTTTTTCAGGCCGTTGTCGCACCATGACAATTCGTTTTATTATATCAGGAATTCCACTTCCTGTCCACCCAAATTTTCACTTTTTACGGAAGGTTTTGCCATGAAATCGCTCCTTTCCCTCCTCCTGTGCGGGACGTTGCTCGGTTGCCTGCCCCCCCTCTCCGCTTTTGGCCAAAACCAGCATGGACTCCAGATTACTGCCGCTCAAATGAAGGCCATCCTGCAATGCCCCGACGACACTTCCAAACAGTTCGTCGATGACTGTTTTGAACTCGTTCGATTGGGAAAACTCCCCGAAGTCCACGTCCTCTCCGCCTTCCAGTTCGCCTCCGCCAAACCGAAAGGACGCTGGATTTATTTTGAGAAAGTCCTCTATCTCCGAACTGAAAAAGCAGGTATCAATCTGAAAAAACTGATTCAAGACCTCCATCGAAATTCCTGAAAATGGGAACTCTTACCCAAGCCAAACGGAGATGGACACATCACGAAGTCTTAAGCACAGGTTCATTGTAACACAAGAAAACGTGGCTGTCAAGCAAAAAAGAACGGAAAAGCCCAGGTTTACGTGAATGGTTCCTCCACGGAAAATAAAATCAGTGGCATTAAATCCAAAAATTCTCCACTCGAAAAAAAAGTGTGGGGAAACTCTTTCTATAAAAAAGTTTCCCCTTCCACACCGTCTTGATTGGACGGAAAAGCCATTCTCGACTTTTAGTCATGAGCCGCGCAACACCTGGCCGAAAGACCGATTTTAAACCGTGTTTTCATCTTTCCCATTCCCTTCTTCCAGAGGGAAACCAAAGCGTTAAAACTTCCACGTCAACGTCGCGGAGCCGGCATGGACGGAGGTGGGGGCGTTGACGAAGAGGTAGTAGTCGGCGGAGAGGGTGAGGCGGTCGGTTAGGATAAGGCCGGTGCCGAGGGTGAATTCGCACCAGTCACGCCCACCACCGTTGCCGTGGATGACGACGGGGTTGTAGGTGCCCACGCTCAGGAGGAAGGTGCCTTCCGTGTCGGCAAATTCGTGGTGCCAGGCGATGCCGAGGTTCAGGTTCACCGAGGCGGTTTCCAGGTGGAACATCCGGTTCCAGCGAAGTCCGAGTACACTGCGGAGGGAGTCCATTTCCGTGTCGCTGAGGGTGGTTTCCGCCAGCGAAAATCCGTCGGACTGGAAGCCGATGTATTGCAGCGCGGCGTAGGGATTCAGCCGACCGCCGGTGGCATTGTCCCACTCCCAACCTTTCTCGAAGTAGAGGCTTCCCTGCGAGCCATCGAGGTCGCCGTGAAACGCTTTGGAGGGGTCGAACGCCGAGCGGTAGGTCGTTTCGTAGTTGCTCATGGAGTAGTTTCCGCCCAGCAGACTGTACCCGCCCGCGACGAAACTGTCCCAACGCAGGTACGCGCCGAACGTGTGGTCGTCCGACTCCATGGCTGTTGCGGCTCCGGCAAACTCACTCTGGCCGTAAGCGTAATAGAGGCCGAAACGGGTGGTATCGTTTTGCCAGTCCGCCCCGATGATCGTCCCCCACTGGTCGTAATCGTGTCGGGCGAAGCCGTCGTATTGCCGTGTCACGCCCCCCAGCCCGTAGGCGGATGCCCACAACATGGCTCCGGGGAGGCAGCAGCAGTCGCCGGGATCATAGCACGATTCCCAATCCCGCGTCCAACTGCCGGAAGTCAATTTTTGTGCCATCATCTGATTCATGTAGGAAATTCGCTGCACCTGAGCCGTCGCGTTGGAGGCAAACGCTTCCATCGTGAAATCCGCCACATTTCGCTGGGCATCGGAAACGGTCTGTTCATCCAACAGTTCGTAGGCCAGCTTCTCTTTTTCCGCGTCCGTCCTCCCCATTTCCAGCACTGCGCCCGCATTCCCGCCGACGTCGTTCGCCACTTCGCGAATGTCGTTGGCATGGGATTTCACGACCAGATTGTTGTTTTCAAACTTTTTCTGGATGTCGTAGAGGAGCGAGGATACGCTGCTTTCCAACGCGCTCAAATCCGTTCCGTTTCCGGCAATCAGGACGGCTCCGTTCGCACCGTTGATCGCGGCGGCACTGTCCAGCCCGATAAGAATTTCCGTACTGTCGGTGTCGATTGCAATCGTGCTTGCGTTCGACGCGTCGAGGTAGGTTTTGCTGCCTGAATTTTCGTCCAACTCAAACGTCAACGTGGTATTTTGGAGGTTCAATTCGTCGCTGACTTGGCTGATGGAGTTTGCTCCAAACGTCACGTTCGGCGTTCCGTCCTGG
>JAUNBF010000109.1 GCA_030527185.1 Planctomycetia bacterium
CGAATTCTGCGTATTTTAACGATTAAAAAATCTCCAAAAAATAAAGAAGAACGCCACTTGAAGGTAAAAATTCCCCCCATTGCTTTTTTCAGAAAAATTTTTTAAAATGAAGAGTATGATTTTCAGGGAGCGACCCAGCACCCCGATTCTTCCATCTACAGAAAGGAACCCATCATGAATCGACGTGATTTTATCCAGGCAACCTCGGCAGGTTTTCTGGCAACGCTGTGGCTTTCCGGCCAAGAAACGCGGGGATTGGAAATTCCTCCCCAAGTTTTTGAAAACCTTCCCGTCACCCCCTTAACACGCGGCCCGAAATTTCACTGGGGTGCGTATTACGACCAGCTTCATTTCGACCCTTCCGATCGGTTTGTGGTGGGAAACGAAGTCGATTTTGAAGGGCGTTCCCCCACCGGTGAGGATGTCATTC
Organism: Planctomycetia bacterium; assembly: GCA_030527185.1. Lineage (GTDB taxonomy): Bacteria > Planctomycetota > Planctomycetia > Pirellulales > Thermoguttaceae > RGIG3701. The sequence goes on from JAUNBF010000109.1 coordinate 431, forward strand.
GCGTCGGGCTGATCGACACGCAGAATAACAACGAATGGCAGGAAATCGGCACGTCGCGGGCGTGGAACTGGCAGCAGGGACCGATGTTGCAGTGGATTCCCGGTTCGACTTCTTACGAAAACGCGGAGGTGATTTGGAATGACCGGGAGGGCGACCATTTCATCGCCCACGTTTTCTGTCCCGCGACGGGAAAACGGCGGACACTGCCGCACCCGGCGTATGTGGTTAGTCCTGACGGCACGTTTGCGCTCTTCCCCGATTTTGCCCGCCTGAACGACACCCGTCCGGGGTATGGTTACGCTGGTTTGCCTGATCCGAATGCGGACGTTTTGGCTCCCGACAACGCGGGAATCTGGCGAATGGACTTGAAAACCGGAGAAACGCGGCTCCTGTTCACGTTTGCCGACATTGCCGCCATCATGCCGGAAGAAGGCTATTCCGCCAACGCCAAACACTGGTTCAATCACCTCCTGATTTCCCCCGATTCCAAACGGTTTCTGTTCCTGCATCGCTGGCGTGGCGAAGCGGAAAAAAGTTTCTGGAAAACACGACTTTTAACTGCCAACGCGGCGGATGGTTCGGAAGTTTACGTCCTGAATCCGTACAACATGACGTCGCACTTGGTCTGGCGTGATCCCCAACATATCATCGCGTTTGCCCGCCAGCCGTCGCATGGAGACCGATTCTACATTTTTGAGGATCGAACGCAAAATTCCACCGTGGTGGGAAGCGACATCATGAAAATCGACGGCCACGTTTCGTTCCTGCCACACACCGATTTGCGGTGGATTCTCAACGACACGTATCCCGACAAACAACGTTTTCAACATCCCTTTTTATTCCATCTGGCGACCGAGACGAAAATTCCGTTGGGGAAATTTCACCTTCCGCCGGAATACAAAGGGGAATGGCGGGTTGACCTCCATCCGCGTGCCAGCCGCAGTGGCCGAAAAGTCCTCGTCGATACGGCACACCTGGGCGGACGGCAAATTTGCATGATCGACCTGACGCCGTTGGAAGAGTGGATTCAATATCGGCAATGAAACTTTGGAAACGGTGGGCAAAAGCTCTTTTTCAAGGGCTTTCACGGCTCCTGAGTGGGGAAAAGCGTTATCACGGGAAGAAAATTCCGCAGACGCTCCGCCAGCCGGGAGCCGCGTTGGGCAAAAGTGGTGAACAACTGGCACGGTGGTATTTGACGGAAGTGCTTGGCTGGCAATGTGTTGCGCAAAACGCCCATATCTCCCTTTCACCGACGAATCATCGGATTGCGGGGGAGTTGGATTTGGTCATGCGGGAGCGGAAAACCGGCATTCTGGTTTTTGTGGAGGTACGGACGCTGGCCCACATTTCGGTAAAATTCGGCTCTCCGGTCGATTCGGTCAACCGCCGCAAGCGAATCAAAGTCTGTCGGGCAGCCCGCCTTTGGATGAAGCAAAACGGGATTGCCGACTTGGAGCCAGTCCGTTTTGACATTGTTTCGATTGTCTGGCCGTCGGAGGGAAACCCGCAGATCGACCACTTTCCCGACGCCTTTCCCTGGACCGAACCTCGCTGGAGAAAAGAAGTATGAAATGGGCGTACAGTTCCAATGCCTACCGACGTTTTTCGATTACCGAGACCATCCACCGCATTGCCGCGATTGGCTTTTCCGGGATGGAACTTTTGGCCGATGTTCCTCACGCTTACCCCGTGGGACTGTTGCCGCAGCAGAAGCAAGCCATCCGGCAGTGTTTGGAGGAAAATCGGCTGCAACTCTCCAATATCAACGCGTTTATGATGAATGCCGTGGCGGACGAACGGCAAACGTTTTGGTATCCTTCCTGGCTGGAACCGTATGCGCCCTACCGCCATTTGCGACGCGCTCACACCATTCGGGCGTTGAACCTGGCGCAGGAACTGGGGGCACCTTCCATCCAAACAGAACCGGGCGGGCCGCTCCCCGAAGGAATGACCTGGCAACAAGGGGCAAACTTGTTTTACGAGGAACTGATGCCGTGCGTGGAACGTGCGGAACAGGCAGGAGTGCTGTTGCTCATTGAGCCGGAACCGGGGTTGTTGATCGAGACGCTGGAACAGTACGTGACGTTTGTCGAACGGATCGATTCTCCGTGGGTGGGGCTGAATCTGGACATTGGTCATGCGTTTTGTGTGGGGGACGATCTACTCCAATGGATTCCACAACTCACCTGCCACACGAAACATTACCATATCGAAGACATCTCCGCCCGGCGTATCCACCACCACCTCATTCCCGGCGAAGGGGCGATTGATTTCCCACCCATTTTGGAGGCCATCCGAAAAACGAGCTACGACGGCTGGATTACCGTGGAACTCTATCCCCACCTCACCAACCCCGACGCTGCCGGGCGACAGGCACTTGATTTTTTACAACAAACGCTGCGGAACAATGAGGCAATGATTAATGGATAATGGGTGATAGATTGTCCTCATTAAGAGAGGGTTGGGAACGTAAAACCAAAAATTTCAAGCTCTACCCATATAGAAAAGGATAAAAGAATGAATCGTTTCAGGATTTTTTTGGCAGGACTGTTTTTCCTTGGATCATGGGGAAACGCGGCGGATTTGGAAGTGAAAATCACGCTGAAGCATGGCGATGGGAAGCTGGAAACGCGAATGGTACCCCTGAAACAGGAGGGGAATGTTCAGTATTTGAGGTTGGCGGCGAAAGACCTCCCCACTGGCATGTGGTCGATGGAAATTCGCCACCCGCACGCCACGGCCAAAGCGGGAGAGGAGGGTTTTTATGTCTTCCGATCGGGCATGTACGGTACCTTCCAGGAACGTCCGGATGGCGAGTATCGAGACGGGAATTGCGTCATGCCGGTATTTGGTGTGAGGACACCGCGAGCTGCCATGACCGCCATCACGACAGGAATGCGGTACGAGCAGGTTCCGATCGTGCGTGTAAAGGATGGAAATTACGAGATTTTCCAACGTTTTAACATCAACCAGAACCCGATTTACGAAGACATTGCGGTGGAGTACCATCAGGCCGCTCCCGACGCGACCTACGCCGATTTGGCCCGGATTTACCGAAACTACCAACTGCAAAAGGGGGTGGTAAGGCCGCTGAAAGAGCGTATTCAGGGGAACCCGGAGCTGCAATACGCTGCGGAATCAATGGAAATCCGCGTTCGGTTGGGCTGGAAGCCAGCTCCGTCTCCGGTCGAGGATCAGAATGCGGAAAATGAGCCTCCGATGAAGGTGGCCATTTCGTTTGCCCGGATAGATCAGATCATCGACGAATTTCTGCGGCAGGGAATCCGAAAAGGCCAAATTTGCCTTGTGGGGTGGAATGTTCGCGGGCATGACGGGCGCTGGCCACAGGCGTTTCCGGTGGAAGAAAGTCTCGGAGGAGAGGCGGGGCTGCGAAAAACCATTGCCAAAGCGCAAAAAGAAGGTTTCCAGATCGTCTGCCACACGAATAATACGGGAGCTTATAAAGCGTCGCAAATCGGTGGGTTATGGGATGAAAACTACCTCCTGCGAAACCGGAAAGGGGAACTGGTTCCCTATAAAACCACCTGGAGTGGCGGCACGGCATACCAGACTTGCCCGAAGTGCATGTACGAACGTTTTGTGGAGGAGGACTATGCTCGACTGAAGGAACTTGGTTTCCGTGGGTTGCACTACGTGGATGTTTTTTCGACGGTTGATCCGCGAACCTGTTATTCCCCGGAACATCCGTTGACCAAGGAAGATTTTGCCCGGTGGACGAAGAAGATTTTCGCCACCGCACAGAAAACTTTCGGTGGGCTTGGTTCCGAGGGAGGATACGATTACGCGATTGAAAATATGGACTCTGCGCTCTATCTGTCCTACTACGTTCCGGGCAAGCCGACCCATCCGATGATCGACCGCCACACACCGTTCTGGCAGTTGGTTTACAGCGGCATCGTCCTGAGCAATCCGTACACCCAGTGTGCCAACTACACACTGAAAGACCCGATCATCCGGTTGAAGTTGATCGAGTTTGGAGGCCGCCCGGTATTCTACTTCTACTCCAAATTCCGCGACGATGGGACTTGGATGGGGGAGGCCGACCTCACCTGCGCCACCGACGAGGAACTGGTCGCGTCGGTCAAGGCGATTCGGCAGGGCTACGAGGAATTTGAAAAACTGAAGCACCTCCAGTACGAATTTATGGAAGGACATGACGAGATTGCCCCGGACATTTTCCGAACCACGTTCTCCGACGGGACGTCCATCCTCACCAACTACACCGACAAACCCCACGATTGGAATGGCCGAAGCATACCGGCGATGGGGTATCTGGTCGTTCAACCTTAAGGGAGTTTACCAAAATGTGGATTCGTCTATTACTGGCGGCAATTTGTCTGACCGAGGGGGCTTTGTGGGGGGAGGAGATGATCTCCGTCACGCCCACGGAGTATCCCCACGCGTTTGGCAATCCGATGAAAGGGTTTCGTGTTTCCGCAACCTCCGTTTCGCACAAACACGAATATGCCACGCTGGCTCAGTGTTATATTCGGTGGAACGAGTTGGAAAATGACGCGAGCGACACGATCGAAAAAATCCAGGCGTTCTGCGACGAGAAATGGAAAATGCCCACCGAGCATGGTCTGCGAATCATTCCAAGGGTCTATCTCGACTGGGATCGAAAGGAAGGGAATGAGTATTGGCCTGCCGACATGCAGACGGGAGATTACACGAGCGAGCAATTCCAGAAACGTGTCCGGCGACTGGTCGAACGGCTGGCGGAGTGCTGGGACGACGATCCGCGAGTGGCTTGGATTCAAATGGGACTGATCGGTTTTTGGGGGGAACATCACTCCCCGTCCCCCACGCCTGAAATGCAGAAACTTCTCGGCGACGCTTTCACCGAGCTTTTCCCGCACAAAATGACGGTCGTTCGCCATGCCGATGAGTTTACCGACTACACGTTCGGGATGTACTGGGATTCGTGGGCACACGTTCAGCAGATCCACGGTAAGAAACATGGCGGTGGGCTGCTGGAACGGAACCGCACGAAAAAACGGTGGCAGGTGCGTCCGATGGAGGGGGAAACGGCGTACAACTGGGGAAAATACCAGATTCAGCCTGGCGACAATCCCAACGATACGCTGAGCGACCCGGTACACCGCGACTTTCTGATCGACTCCATCCGGCAACTGCACTGTACCGCGTTGGGTTGGGTGGCTGCTTACGACGCGTCGATTCCCGAAGTCCGTACTGGTGCGGAGGAGGTGCAAAAAGCGTTCGGTTATCGGTTCGTTCTGAAGGAATTTACCGTGCCGCGTCGCTGGGAGCCGGGAAAGAGCGTCCCGGTGACGTTTTCGGTCGTCAATGTTGGTTCCGCACCGTTTTACGAAAACTGGCCGGTAGAGGTGAGTTTGCTGGATGTCAAAACGCGCGAGCCGGTCTGGAAAACGACGCTGAAAGAGGTTGACATTCGGAAATGGCTTCCAGGGGATGAATGGAACAGCGAAAAGGATGTTTACGAAATTCCGGCAGAGACGTTTACTGTAAAAACGGAGGTGACGCTGCCGAAGATTCCAGCCGGGGAATATATCGTGGCGATTTCCGTGCTGGAACCTGTCGGGAACCGTCCGAGCCTCCGCTTTGCCATTCCGAACTACTTTGCCGGAGGACGCCACCCCCTGTGTCGCGTGGGCGTCGGCACGGAAATTTCCGGGGATGGTCAACTCGATCCTGCCTGTTTTGACGACCTTCGCAAGGAAATTCGCATTCCCTCAACGTTACCCATCCACCCTTAAATCTGGAGCGATTTCCGCAAGGCTTCTCCCATGCGGTCTTGACGTTGGCGGACGATGGTTTGGGCTTTGCGGACTTTTTCCAGCGACGCTTCCCGATTTTGCACCATATCGAGGACGGCAGGGGTAATTTTGGGAATTTCTTCTTCCTGATCCATATCGAACAACCATTCGCCCAGACCGATGTCCCGCCACATCAGCCCTTTGCTGGTTTGTTCCTCGAAACGGCAGACGATGGCCGGAACACCATTGCCGATACACATGATGGGAGAGTGCATTTCCAGTCCGAACAAGCCAGCACTGCGAATGTACGTACTCACCGCTTCGTCGGTCAGCCAGTACGAATCTCGCCAAACGACCCGTTTCTGAATGTCCTCCGGCAAAAGGTCGTAGAGAATCTCTTTGCCCAACGCTACTTGACTCTTATCTTCCGGGCAAATCAGCACCTGGCAATCCGTTTCCCGCACAACCGCTTCAATCGCTTTTCGCAGCGGAGCGTTGTCATGCTCTTTCATTTTTTGCGACCACGCCCACCTTTCCCGATCCTGATCGGTCATCGGCTTGTTGCGAATTTGCCAGTACGGCGTGTAGCGATAACGGGGAATGACGCAGACAAATTTTCCCGATTCCAGGCCATGTTGAGCCAGAAAACGTTCCGCGGCAGCATCATTCCGCAAATCGACCGCAAATGCGCCGTCGGGACCAAATTCCATGATCGGCGCGGCAATTCCTTCTTCACGAGCCACTCCCAGCGAAACGGAATCGCGGAAAAAGATGAATTGAGCCGTGGACATGAATTCCTGCTGGCGAACATCCGACCCGGAATAGGTGATTCCCCAGACGCCGTAGGGTTTTCCCGTCCGCCGTACCGCTCTGGAAATTCCCCAGTAATCGACGAAGCTGGCACCGCTTCCGTGGAGCAGAAAATCGCACTCGTCCAGAACTTTTTTCAAATCTTCCGAAGAGACTTCCTTTCCGTCGTTGGAAACTCGCCCCTTGACAACTCCTTTCAGATTGCGAAACCGTTTCTTTTCCATCTGTGCGACTTCCTCGGAATGTTCCGAGCTTGCCCACAAAATCACGTCGGCTTCAGGAACGTAGCGTTCCAAAAGTGTCAACACTCCCGGCGTGTGGGCAATATCACCGATATTCACCATCTGCCAGGAGGAACGAAGCAAAATTTTGGGACGTTTTCGCGTCGCTCCCCACAATCTCGGAGTACAACATCCCGCTACCATTCCGCTTAAAAAAACACGTCGTGAAAATCGCATTCGTCTCTCTCCTCAATCGTTTCGGTTGCTTCTTATACTCCTTCCACTTTGAATTTCCAGAAAACAAAAGGAAAGCCCCTACCTTTGGGAGGGGTACGCCCGGTAGGGCGGGGGGTGGGTTGGTGAAATGGCAGAACAATGTTCTATTGGGCAAATTACGATAGAACGCTCCTTTGTTATTCCACCCTGCCCACCCCGGTAGCCTAACGGCTACCATCCCTCCCAAAGGGAGGGGTTTTGTGGAGTGAATCCAAAAAACTCAAGTGGATGGAGTATAAAAAATCATAAACTCTCCAGGAGCCCCCCTCCTCTGGGGAAAGGTTTGGTTTTCCTGAAATTGAAAGTAAAATCCGTATCAATCCGAAAAACTATTTCGACCATTCCGTTCCGCCGGGTCGGTCTTCGAGCGTAATGCCCAAATCTTTCAACCGGGCGCGAATCAAATCAGCGGTGGCGTAATCTTTCGCTTTTTTAGCCCCAACCCGCAGATCAATGAGAAGTTGCATCAGCCCCTGAACGAGGGAATTCTCCTCTTTTTGATCCTCTTCCCGAATCACTTCTTTGCGGAAGATTCCCAAAATGGCAGCCAGTTCCCGGAAAATTCGGCAGCCCATTTTGAGCGTTTCGACCAAATCCGCCTTGGGAGACGCTTCCAGTTGGTTCTCATCGACAAAACGGTTCAGTTGGCGTACCAATTCAAAGAGTTCGCCGATTGCGCCGCCCGTATTGAAATCGTCGTCCATCGCCGTCAGGAACCGATGGCGGGATTCGCCGATACTCTGCAAAAATTCGCCGGAACATTTCGCGGCCAGCACATCCCCTTCCTCACGGGTGGAGGCAAAATCGAGTTGGTAAATCGACTCTCCCGTCACACGCTGATACCGTTTGAAAAAACGATAAAACGTCTCCATTCCCGTCTCGATTTGGGCAATTCGCTCATCGCTGAAATCAATGGGGCGTCGGTAATGCGTGGAAAGAACGAAGAATCGAATCGTTTCGCCGGAAAATTTCCGCAACATTTCACGAAACGCCGCCGCCCCTTTCGACTTGCTGATTTTCCCCCCTTCCTGGCTGGCCAAATCATTTTCTTCGGGAGCCGCCTCACGTGTTTTGCGACCTCCCACCTTGCCAATCTCACTCGACGCCTGCATCAGGCCGTTGTGCATCCAATATTTGACATACGGTTTGCCCGTGCAGCACTCACTTTGAGCAATTTCATTCTCATGGTGCGGAAACATCAAATCCAGCCCGCCACCGTGGATTTCAAACGTGTCCCCCAGCAATTCCCGGCACATGACGGAGCATTCGATATGCCATCCCGGTCGTCCCGGCCCCCAAGGGCTTTCCCAGGAAGGTTCTCCCGGCTTGGCTGCTTTCCAGAGCGCGAAATCGGCCGCGTTGCGCTTTTGTCCGGCGGTGCTTCCCCCTTCGCCCTGCATCTGGTCGAGCGAACGGTGGCTCAATTTGCCGTATTCGGGGAATCGCGTCACGTCAAAATAGACATCCCCTTCCGCAGCGTAGGCAAATCCTTTGTCGATGAGCGTCTGGATGAAGGGAATCATGTGAACGATATGTTCGGTCGCACGGGGAAAGTCGGAAACGGTATCGACGCCCAATGCCGCGATATTGGCCTGGTAGTCGGCAATCATTTCTTCCGCCAGGGCTGCCATGGAAATGCCGCGTGCATTCGACTCCTGAATCAGTTTGTCGTCCACGTCGGTGATATTAATAATGAATCGCACGTCCAGGCCATTGTACACGAGATACCTTTTCACGGTATCGAAAATGACCGGCCCCACCATGTGTCCGATATGGCTTGGCTTGTAAACCGTCGGGCCGCAGAGATACATCCCGACTTTGCCGGGGTGGATCGGTTCAAACGTTTCTTTGGACTTGGAAAGGGTGTTGTAAACCTGAATCATGGGTCGTTATCCGTCAAAAAGGTGGTTGAAAAAATCGAATCAAAAGGAGTTCCTGAAAACCTCAGGGATGAAAACATTTCGAGGAAGAAGGAACTCCGGCACAGGGTGTCTCCGCAGGCTGCTGTACACGCGGCGGATTGACCAAAGACGGCGTTCGCTGCGTCGGGGCAGGAATCGGACGGCTGGCGACAAGTGTCTGGACGGCATTGGAGGTGATGGCTCGCGAGGGAATGATCAGCGCCACGCACTGCGTCTCAATCACCAACCCTTCCCCAACAGGCCCAATTCCCTCCCCGGTTTTTGCTTTGATATTGACCTGCTGGGGAGCAATGTCCAACGTCTCGGCAATGGTTCGAGCCATGAGCGTTTTGTACTCGGACAGTTTGGGCTTTTGGGCAAAAACGATACAGTCCAGGTTCCGAATCCGCCATCCCATTTCACGAATTCGGGCATACGCCATGCGCAACATTTCCACCGACGAACGGTCTTTATTTTGCGGATCGTCGTCGGGAAACATTTCCCCAATGTCACCCAAGGCTGCCGCACCGAGAATTGCGTCCGTCACCGCGTGGAGCAGCACATCCGCGTCGCTGTGTCCCAATAACGATCGTTCAAAAGGAATCCGAACGCCTCCCAGCCGAATTCCATCCCCTGGAATCAACCGATGGGTGTCATGTCCAATGCCAACACGTGGGTAGGTGGTATTCATGCCAAATTCCGTGAAACAAAAAACGCCATCCGTTTGCTGGCGGCACGTCTTCCCTAACTCCGTTCCAGACAAACTCCTCTTTTATCCTGTCTATTATACGCGATAGGCGGAAAATTGCAAGATGGAAATAGATTTCGTGGAAATTTCGAGCCTCCCGAAAAAAACTTTGCGGTGGAATCCAATTCCCCTCTTCTGGAGAATATCGCTTTTGCGACGGAATATTTCAGCACGGACAACCACCTTCTCATTGGGGGAGACCCAAGCGGTGGGAAATAAAAACAGGAAAAACAGCCCTTCCGAAAAAGGAACCATTTTTCCTGATTATTTTGTGGATTCTGCGTTAAAATATTTCTATCTCTTCACAAAACCCACATTCCGTACAAGGGAGAAGTTTTCGTGGTGGAAAAAAACCTCCCACATGTACATGCTCAAACTTTCTGGCAGTACCCAATCACGTCTGGTCCTGGTTCTGCGTTGTTGCCGTTCTCTCCTTCAAGTATTCCGCATAGTTTTTCTGCGTAATCTTTTTGGAGGCGGTGAATCCGTTATAGTTTTTGGTGTCGGTACCTTTCGTAACACTCAAACTACCAACCGTGGTTCCTTTGGCAATGCTGAATTTTGAAAGGTTTGGACTATCACCACCCGTAAAAACGCCAAGTTCATTAATCGACGAAGATTTAGACAGGCGAATGTTCTCACCCTCCACAAATAAATCAACATCTTTCACACTGCGAATTCGCAGTCTGTTATTAGCAAACAAATTAACGTTGTTGGCTATCTTTACCGGAATCATAACTTGCTCGCCATCGTCGCCGTAGACAGGTACTGTGACAACCATAGAGTTACCAACATTCTCTCCCGCCAGCACATAATACTTTCCATCATCAAATTTTACCATATTAGGATCACCGTCATGATCGCCTTCAACCGCCCAAGGTCCCTCGTTGTCTGTTAGCACTCTAACTTGTTTGGTTTGACCTTCTTCATCATCATAGGAAGTTCCTGTAATGTCACGGACAGTCAGGTTTTTGCCGGAATCCAGAGTGATCCAAGCATCTTTGGCCAACTTCACGCTGCCAATACGCAAGTTCTGCCCTTCCGGGGTAGTAGCTTCAAAACCATCCATTTCGCCCAAATCAAAGTTAGCACCACCGGAAATGGCACCTTTTTTGTTCAGACGCAGGGAACCTTTGGAAATCGTGAACACTTGCTCCTTGGCATCCCCATCCGCATCCACAGGGGACAGGTTAATCAGAACACCATAGAATTCAGGGCGTCTAGTATTTCCTGTATGAGTGAGATGCGCGGTGGTATCACTCAGACTCATCGTCGTGGCGCCGAACACGTCACCTTTGAAGGTGAAGCCTTTCCGCATGGTGATACCATTCGGGTTGACCAGGTACACACTTCCACCGATCTCCGATTTTGTAGTATTATCGTCTTGCGCCACTTCCCGATACGACTCGATCGTCCCTTGGAGTGTCGAGCGTTTCTTGCTGGTGACTTCGTTGACGATACCACGTCCATTATTCTTCTCGAATT
>JAUNBF010000021.1 GCA_030527185.1 Planctomycetia bacterium
AATTATCAATTAAAAAACGTCTTTGGGAGAGATTTTATGGCACAGATCAATGTCGTCATTAACGGAGCGGCAGGCCGCATGGGACAACGGTTGGTGGCGGTGGCTGCCGGGGAGAGAGACTTGCAAATTGTGGCGGCACTGGAACGGGTGGAACATCCGCAACTGGGGCTGGATGCCGGTTATTTGGCGGGGATTGGTGAATTGGGGATCCCCCTGACCGATTCCTTGCCGGACGATGGGAAGATTGACGCGGTGATTGATTTTTCATTGCCTGCGGGGGCGGAACGGATGATTGGGATCTGCCGGGAACGTAAACTTCCGTTGGTGGTTGCCACGACCGGACTTAGCGAGGAGCAAGTCGAAAAATTGCGGGCAGCCTCCGAAGAGATTCCGATTGTCTGGGCACCGAGCATGAGTACGGCGGTCAATCTGGCGATGAATCTGGCGCGAAAAGCGGCGGGAACGTTGGCGCAGCGTGACGCGGATGTGGAAATTCTGGAGCGGCACCACCGGTTCAAGGTCGATTCGCCCAGTGGCACGGCATTGAAGTTCGGGGAAATCATTGCTCAGGAGATGGGAATCACGCATTTTACACACGGTCGGGAAGGGATGGTGGGAGCGCGTCCCCACAACGAGATTGGCTATCACGCCATCCGCACGGGAGACAATCCGGGTGAACACACGATTGTGTTTGGGATGATGGGGGAGACGTTGGAAATTACCGTTCGCTGTTCTTCCCGCGACTGTTACGCCAAAGGTGCCTTTGCTGCCGCACGGTTTTTGCAGTCGAAAACCACGGGGTTGTACGACATGTTCGACGTGCTGGGTTTGAAATAGCCCCGATTTTAAGAAAATTTTGCCACTCCATTAATCATTATATCATTATTTTTCATGGCTGGAATTTTTGGAATTGTTGGTTCGGCGGCGTCGGGAGAGATTTTTTCGGCCATGCGGGAGGTGTCGCGGCAGGAGGCGTGGTACGATACGCTGACGGTGGCGTTGGAAAAAGGGGGGATCGGTGCGTCGGGGCTGGCAGAGCCAACGTTGATTCAGAAGGCGGAGCAGGGGAAGGACGTTTTACTCCTTTACGGCGAGCTTTTCCCCACGTCGCAACAGTCGGAACCGGCCCGGTGGCTTCTGGACGGGCTACTTCGGGAAGGGAAGTCGTTTCTGGAAGGTGTGGAAGGGCGTTTTCAGGCAGTTTTCTGGAAAGGTTCGGAGGAGACGGTCACGATTTTGACGGATCGTTTTGCCACCCGGCCACTTTACTGGACGCAGTGTGGCGAGACGTTTGGCTTTGCGTCGGAGATTCGGACGCTGCTCCAAAATCCGGCCATTCCGAAACGGTGGAATCGGGCGGCTCTGGTCGATTTTTTCACGTGGGGACATTATTTTCATACGCACACGCTGGTCGATTCGGTGGAAGTGGTGCCGCCAGGAGGATTTTACACATTCTCTCTCCGGGACGGCACGTTTCGCAAGGAGACGTACGGAACGTTTTTGCCGAAAACATCTTCGCCAGCCACGCTGGACGCGGTGGTGGAAAAATTCCACGCGGCGGTTGAGCGGCAGAGTGTGGCGACGGAAAATCTCGGCATTTCCCTTTCCGGCGGGCTGGATGCGCGAAGTCTTTTGGGGATGTTGCCCGCGGAGATGTTACCGGGAGTGACGACGGTCGCTTTGGGAGTGCCGGGGAGTGCCGACCATCGACTGGCCGCACAATTGGCTCACCGGGCAGGAACACGGCATTTCAATTACGAACTGCGCACCGATTTTCTGCAAAATTACGCCCAACATCAGGAAACGATGATTCGACTCACCGACGGGCAATACCTTTCGTCCAGTATCGTGATTCCGACACTTCCGTTCTATCAGGAAAAGGGGATTCAGACGCTCTTGCGGGGTCACGCGGGGGAATTGTGCCACATGAGCAAGGCCTACGCATTTTCGCTTGACGAAACGGATCGGAGGGGATTTTCGCAATCTTCGCCATCGGAAAATCGGCAACGGTTGGAAAATTGGGCATGGAACCACCTTCAGGCATATATGTTGCAGGGGGTGGAAGGGGACCTCTTTGCGGAAATGTCCCGACAGGAATGTCAGGAACAGGCACGCCATTCGCTCCATCAGGCACTCTTGCAGGCCGGGCTGGAAACGCACCACGAAACGGCTCAGACGCTCTGGTTCCTCTATCTTCAACAGCGAATTTTCCGGGAAATCCCGCTTTCGATGCGGAAATTCGACGCTTATGTCAATGTCCGTCTGCCGATTCTGGATACGGAACTGGTTTCCGCTCTGCTGGCTCTGCCGACGGAACAAAAAATGGGCGAAACGATTCAATATCGCTTGCTGGAAAGTTATCGGAACGATTTTCTTCAGGTGCGGAACGTCAATACCGGCACGTTTCTGGGGGCGGCACCCTGGCGGCAAAAAGTGGCGTCGCTGCAACATCGGATTCTGGCAAAACTCCGCTTTCCCGGATACCAGCCGTACGAGAAAATGGGATTGTGGCTTCGGCGGGAGCTGGCGTCGCGGGTTTCCGAGATTCTCAACAGTGACCAGTGTCTTGACCGAGGCATTTTCCATCCCGACACGATTCGGCAGGTGCAAAAGTCGCACATGGAAGGGAAAAATCATACGTATTTGCTCCTGGCGCTGATGATTTGCGAATTGGGAATGCGGCATTTGGAAGAAACGCCATCCTGATGTACGTGGAGAAGAAATTGCTACAGTCGGTATAATCGTCACAACTCCAAATTTGGAAATTTTGGTCAGTCTCCGCGAAAAAGGTGTCCGATAAAAGAAGATGTGGCATTTTATACAGCCCTCCCCCCATTCCCGAAACTTTTTTTCCGGGATACAATAGAGAGAGTGTTCTTTCCGGTGGGTGGAGATTTTTCCGAAAAAATCAAGAGTCGTTCCGAGGTTTTTCATGATGACCAAGTTTCGTTCCCTGGCAGGGTTGGTTCTGGCTGGAATGTTCCTGTGTTCGTTTGCCTGTGTTTCCGTTTGGGGACAATCGGCCTGGCGAGGGAATATCATTCCTCAAAATTACCTCAACAGTCGCGGTTTGCAGCGTCAGTGGACGACGCAGATTCAAATCAATACGGCTCGCGACCGGCTCAGTCAGATGATTCTGGATCGCGGAACGATTTTTACCGTGACGGAAAATGGGAGTATCCAGGCAACCAACGCGGAAACAGGAGCGACGCTCTGGACGGAAAATATCGCGTCCAAGGGGAAACTGGTGCAGGGTCTGTCGGCCAACACCAATTACGTCGGTTTTACCTGCGGCTCGACGCTCTATATTTTCAATCGGATGAATGGCAAGCCACTTCTGGATGTGGAGATTGAGGCGATTCCCACTGCCGGTCTGATTTTGGGACAAGGTTGTGCCTACATTCCATGCGTGGATGGGAATATCTACGCGTTCGACCTTCAGCCGATGGAAGACCCTTTTGCGGAATTTGGCGTGACGCAGACGCACCTCTCCGAACGGGAACGCAAAGCTCGACGCCAGGAATTTATCGACTCGCTTCGCCTGAACAAGACGTATGAGGCGGCGTTGGCGGTTCGTGCGCTGGGGTACCTTACCACCTCTCCCACGTTTGGGAAAGCGTACACTCCCCAACGCAGTACGGAAGAGGTTTCGGAAGAATTTTTGAAGAAAAAAACGGATTTTGAATATGTGGCCTGGCCGACGACCTCTCAGACGGTGACGCTGATTGAGGTGGACTTCCGGGGAGAGAATATTACGTATCAGGAGATCGAAAGTATCGCTGTTTTGGGCGATTTGCGGGCACCTTTGAGTTACCGTCCCTACCGTCGGAGTGAGCCGGATACGACCGGGTTTTTCTACGCCGCGACGACCGCCGGTTTTGTTTATGCCATCCGGGAGGAGACGGGGAATGTGCTGTGGCGGTTCCCCACGGGCGAAGCGATTCATCAGACCCCCACGTATGTTGATAACGACCTTTTTATTGTGACGGCCATTTCGGGAATGTACTGTATCGACGCGGTCAGTGGAGGGGACGGAAATACCAACGAAGCGAAGTGGTGGTCTCCCGATATCCAGCGGTTCCTTTCGTGCAGTAAAAATCGGATTTACGCCATGGACAAGCACGATTCGCTGGTTATTTTGGATCGTGTTTCCGGGCAGAAAATTTCCTCCATCCCTATTACCAATATTGAAGTGCGACTTACCAATACCCAGACCGATCGGATTTATCTCGCCACCAATACAGGGTTGATTCAGTGCCTGCGGGAAAGTGCCCTGGAAACGCCGCTTGATTTCCAGACGGAACCGAAACAGGAAAAACGTCCGAAACTGGCAGATGTCAATCTTTCCGGCGATGACGCGGATGAGGAGGAAGAAATTTCCGAAGACGAAACGTTTGAGGAAGAGGATGACGGCGGATTCAGCGATGAAGAGGAGGATGTCGACGAGGAAAGTCTGGATAACGATGAGGAAGAGGAAGGTTTCGGGGAAGAGGAAACTTTCGAGGACGAGGAGGAGGCCGGATTCGGTGAAGAGGAAGAGGTTGGACTGGACGAGGAAGAGGCCAGTTTCGACGACGAGGATGCTGATCTCGACGAAGAATAAGAGGTTCTTATCCACAGACCGCAAGATACGAGAATAGAATGGATTAACGATTACGGTATGGCTATTTATCAGGAAAATGGTTTTTATTTGGAGTATCCCGACGACTGGGAGCCAACGGTGGAATTGCAGATGGGTAGCGACTCGGTGACGTTTACCCATCCGCAAGGTTCTTTTTGGAATCTTTCGCGTCTTCTTACCTGGGTCAATCCTGAGGAGATGCTTGCCATGATGGCCCAGGGATTACACGATGAGTATCCCCAAAGTGATGTGGTTCCCGCGGAGACTCAGGTGGGCGACGCGATACTTTATGGAATAGACGTATCCTTTTTTTATCTTGATCTTCCCTGCACGGTCCAGATTCGCGTTTATTCCACGGAAATGTATTCATACATTCTCTATACGCAAATGGCTGACCTGGAAGAAGCCGATTTGGCACCGAAATTTCGTTCCATAACCAAAAGTTGGCTGGAAAATATTGAAAAAGAAATAAAAAGTTCTGAATAATTGGGAAAGTGCCCTTGCGTGAAAGGAGAAATCAGTGTATTTTATAGGAATCCCGTAAAGGATGACGCGGCAAATAAAATACACTTGGAACATAAGGAAAGAAAAGAGAGGTTTTGATGGAACGACATTTCTCACAGTGGACGCGAACGATTCTTTTTGGTCTGGCTCTGGGAATGGGGAGCATGTTGCAGGCAGCTCCGACCAGTCCTGGCGATTTGAGTGCGACGCAGGAAGAAACGCCGCAGGTTTCGGAAGATGTGAAAGCGGCATTGGAGGATTTTCGGAATTTGAAGTTCGATGATGCCATTGCCAAACTGGAGGCCGCACGAGCCAACAATCCTGACATGGCTCCTCCTCAGTTGATTCTGGCCCAATGGTTCGGTCTGGCCAATCAGGGACAGGCGGTGCGACAGGCCATTGAGCAGACGATTACCAAATATGCTGACGACCCGGAAGCGTATGTGGTTCTGGCCGAGTTGAATCTTCAGAATGGTGGAATTACGGAAGCGCAGTTGCTCTATACCCAGGCCGCTTCGCTGAATGGTAAGTTTACGGGCAGTGCGGTGCGTAAGGAGAATATCCAGAAACGGATTCTGCTGGGTCTGGCACAGGTTTTTGTCGCGCGTGGCAATTTTGCCGATGCGGAAAAGTATCTGCAAACGGTACTCGCTTCGGATGCCAACAATGTGGCTGCGTTGAACCTGCTTGGCCTGATTCAGTTCCGTAACAATCAGCCGGCGGAAGTTCTCAAGACGTATGAAAAGGTCAAGGCAGCTCAGCCCAATACGCTTCTTCCCGAAGCCCGTCTGGCGATGATGTACCAGCAAAAAGGGGACGATGAGAGCAAAAAAGAAGCGGCCAAATATATGGTCGAAGCAATTAAGAAAGCTCCGCGTGATGTCGATGTGCGGCTGGTGGCGACGCAGTGGTCGCTCCAGATCGGCAATGTCAAACAGGCCGCGTCCCAGGCGGATGCAGCATTGAAATTGAAGGCCGATTCGCAGGAAGCTCAAATACTGCGTGGTGTGGTGGCTCTGTTTGAGAAGAATTTTACGGTTGCGGAAGAGAATTTCCAGAAAGTCCTCTCTGCGTCGCCGAGCAATTTTGCCGCCAGTAATAATTTGGCTCTGGCACTCTGCGAACAAGGCGATGAAACGAAACTGAAGAAAGCGGAAGAATATGCTCTGGTCAATATCCGCCAGTTCCAGAACCAGCCGGAAGCGTTTTCCACGGCAGCCTGGATTTCCTATAAAAAGGGAGCCTACAACGACGCTTTGCAACTGTTGCAGAAAGCGGCTCAACTTTCCGGCGGGCAGATGAATCCAGATACCGCTTACTACCTTGCCGCCACGTTGGCGAAACTTGGTTCCGACGAGCAGAAGAATCAGGCCAAAGAACTGGTAAAGAAGATTCTGGAAAGTACCGCACCTTTCAGTATGCGTCCTGAAGCGGAAGCGTTGGCGAAAGAGTTGAACTAGTGCTTTGTTAGTTGATAATTATTAATTGATAATTATCTGTTTCAGACCGTATTTTCAAAGAGGTATCGCTTTGCGACGAGGGGGGGTATTGGAAAATGCCTTCCCACTTTGAAACCACTCCCCGACTGACACCGTACCCCTTTGGGGGAACAGGGCTGGCTCATTTTGCCTATTTGTTCATGCGCCAGCCCTGATCTTCCCGAGGGGTGCCGTTTTTTGCGTTATACAGGGATTTTTGGATGAATATTTCCCCGGTTCATCTTCCTCAAGTTTCGCTTTATCTTCCCAGCAGTGTGGAGAATTTTCGCCAGACGCTCTTGGGCATTTCCCGTTACGTTCAGTTAAACGGTCCATGGCTCATCCGAAATATCAAGTCGGAGTACTGGAATCTGGAATTGATGAAATTTTCTCCGCGTGGGGATGCAGGTCGGATTTTGCGAATTGATGAAAGGATACCGGGGTGGTTGTTGAAAAATGAAGTTCCAACGGTGGTTCTGAATCCGACGGAGGAATCGCTGGAAAATCCACGAATTGCGGCCATGACTCGGTTCTGCTACGATTTTTACGCGGTAGGGCGAATGGCTGCCACTTTTTTTCTGGAGAAGGAGTTGGAGTTTTTTGCTTACGTTGGCCTGAGGAAGGAGACGGAGTGGACACGGCAACAAAGGTCTGGTTATGAGGATGGTCTTTGCGAAGTGGGACGGGATTATCTCAATTATCAAACTCTCGATTGGGAGCGAAATACGGTACGCCGGGAAATGGATCGGATGGGAAAATGGCTGGTACAGGCACCGAAACCGTTGGCTTTGTTTGCGGCGAATGAGTTGATAGCGCCTCTGGTATTGCAGACCTGTCTGTGGAAAGGAATTGCGGTTCCACAGGAAGTTTCCGTACTGAGCATGGGGGGAGACGAGGTGACGTGTGAGTTATGCCAACCAACGTTGAGTTCGATCAGCTTTTTGCCGAAAGAACGTGGGTATCAGATGGCTGCGGTGCTTGATCGGCTGATGCGTGGGGAGGAGGAACCTGGAAAACGGTACACTTATGTGCCAAAAAAGGTGGTGGAGCGAGGTTCGACACAGCGAATGACGATTTCGGATACTCTGGTGCTTCAAGCCAAAGAATTCATTCAGGGAAATTTCACGGCGGACATCGGGATTGCGGAAGTCGTGCGTTATCTGGGCATTTCCCGCTCGACAGTTGAACGGCATTTCAAACGAGTGACTGGAAATACGATTCCTGAAGAGATTCTGCACTGCCGTATGGAAAAGATGACCAAATTTCTCATCCTGACGAATCTTCCCACGGCAGAAATTGCGCGACGATGCGGTTTTCGAAATGGAAATTATGCCTGTCGGGTTTTTCGGACGTACTACCAGATGACGATGAGCGAATACCGTAAAAGGCACTCGATTACGTATTCTTAAATCTCTATCCAAAAATTCTCTATGAAATCTGTCTTCTCAGCAAACGAAAATGTTAGGAAATGCTAACCAAAATCTCATCGAAAGTTGTTGATTTTGTAATTCTGGTAAAATTCTTTTGTGGTATCGTGGAGATGTATGGAGTGGAAGGTTTCCCAGAGTATCCCGGAAAGGAAAGAAAAATGAGTCGCACAGGAATAGGGCTGGTTTTAGGTTTAGTCGTATTGGCAGGTTGTTTTTCAAATGATTGGGAAGTTTCCGAAAAGGGAGACGCGGTGGTCCTCAACGGTGCCGGAGCGACGTTTCCTTCGCCCGTGTACAGTGTCTGGGCGTTCCATTTTACCGAATCGACCGAACGGCAGGTTCAGGTGAATTATCAGGGTGTCGGTTCCGGGGCTGGTGTGAATCAATTGAAGGAAGGGACGATCGATTTTGCGGGAAGCGATTCCCCTTTGCAGGCAGACGAGTTGGAAAAGGATGGACTGACGCAGTTTCCGATGTTGGCCGGGGGCGTGGTGGTTGTCCTGAACGTGCCGGGGATGACGGACGGTGCGTGTCGGCTTCCGGCAGATGTGCTGGCGGATATTTTCCTGGGAAAAATCACGAAATGGAATGACCCGCGAATCGTGGCGGCCAATCCTGATGGGAAACTGCCCGATTTGGACATTACGGTCGTGTACCGAGCGGACAGTTCCGGCACGTCGTTTCTGTTCACGCATTATCTGACCCAAGTTTCCCCACCGTGGGCGGAAAAGGTGGGAGCGGGGGCGGCGGTGCGTTTTCCCGTCGGAATCGGTGGGCAGAAAAACCCCGGCGTCTGCAACAATGTGGCGAAAATCTCCGGGGCGATTAGTTATACCGAGTATTCCTATGCTCTGGAAACAGGTCTGGCATGTGCCTCTTTGCAAAACGCGGCAGGAAAGTTTGTGGCACCGAGCGTGGCGTCATTTACCGAAGCGCTGAAAAACGCGGACTGGGAAAAGGCTCCCGGTTTTTACATGATTTTGACGAATGCGGCAGGGGAAAACAGTTATCCCATCACCGGTATCACCTATCTTTTGTATCGTAAAAACCTGGACGAAACGAAGAAAAGTGCGTTGTGGCGGTATCTGGATTGGTGTTTTACAGGCGGCAAATTCAAGGCCAGGGAACTGCATTATGTTCCGATTCCAGAGGAAGTGGTGGAGAAGATTCAGGAAATACATCCATAACGATATTTATTTGTTTTTTAACCATGAGCGACAAATTATTTCAAACTTTCTGTTGGCTGTGTGCGCTGTGGATTCCTGCCGTGTTGCTGGTGATCCTGTTTCGACTTGTGGGAAGTTCGGCGGAAGCGTGGAACACGTTTGGATGGAAATTTCTGATTTCGTGCGAGTGGAATCCGGTGGAGGGAAAATTCGGAGCGATCCCCGCCATTCTGGGAACGCTCCTGACGACGGGAATGGCAATTTTTCTGGCCGTTCCGTTGGGGTTTCTGACCGCTTTTTTCCTGTCGGACGTACCTCCGTGGCTGGGGAAACCGTTGTCGCACGCCCTCGATCTGCTGGCCGCCATTCCGAGTGTGATTTACGGTATGTGGGGGCTGTTCGTGCTGGCTCCGATCATGCAGAAGTACGTCCAGCCATGGATGTTGGATTCTCTGGGGTTGCGGTACCTTCCTTTTGTGGGAAAAGATGGGAACGGTTTTGGATTTTTCACGGCGGGGGTTGTGCTGACATTGATGATTTTGCCGTACATTTCGGCGATTATGCGAGACGTTTTCAGTATGACGCCGACGCTTTTGAGAGAGGCGGCGTTTGGGATTGGTTGCACCCGATGGGAGGCGGCCTGGGACATTACGGTGCGTTACGGCCTGCGGGGACTTTTGGGAGGTATTTTTATCGGTCTGGGGCGGGCATTGGGGGAGACGATGGCGGTGCTGTTCATCATCGGCAATGTCATTCGGGTGCCGAGCGGGATTTTTGACAGTGGAACGACGATTGCCGCGACGCTGGCGAACCATTTTGCGGAGGCGGACGGGCTGATGCGGAGCGTTTTGTTTGCACTGGGGTTGATTTTGCTCGTGCTGGCTTTCGGCGTGCAGGTTTTGGCCTGGTATTATCTCCAGGCGACGAAAAAACAGAGGGGGGAAGCATGAAACGGCGTTCGCTATTTTACCGTCGAATGGTGGAATATGTCATGCGGGGGATTTCCCTCCTGGTGTTGGGCATTTCGTTGGGAGGGATGGGCTGGATTTTGTGGACGCTCGTCACGCACGGCATTTCGGTCATTTCGTGGACGTTCCTGACACAGCCCAGCAAGCCCTATGGGGTTGAAAATGCGGGGATTGCGAACGCACTGCTCGGAACGTTGTATATCACCACCGTCGCGACGCTCCTGGCGCTTCCGCCTGCGGTGGCGGGGGGGATTTACCTGGCCGAATTTGGAAAAGAGACGAAATGGGGAAATCTGATTCGGTTTTCCGCCAATGTGATGATGGGGATTCCGTCGATTGTGGTGGGACTTTTCGTGTACGCGATTTACGTGATCCCTACCGGGTCATTTTCGGGATTTGCCGGGTCGCTGGCGTTGGGACTGATCATGTTCCCGGTTATTTTGCGGACGACGGAGGATATGCTTCTGCTGGTGCCCGATTCGCAACGTGAGGCAGCGTTGGCACTGGGAATGACGCGATGTCGTGCCACGTTGTCGATTGTCTGCAAAAGTGCCCGCAACGGCCTGATTACCGGAATCCTCATGGCCTTTGCACGGGTCAGTGGCGAAACGGCTCCACTGCTTTTCACCGCACTGTGGAGCAATTCGTGGTGTACGCACTTTTTCACCTCCCCCACCGCCAACATTCCGGTACTCATCACCGAATATACCACCAACAGCCCCTACGCCGCCATGCATGCCGCGGGGTGGGGGGCTGCTCTGGTGATGATGGCGGGGATTTTGGTTTTGAACGTCGGCGTAAGATGGCTTTTTCAGGAATGATGGTAAAAAACAGCGGAAAATAACGACGGTACAGCCGCTACTAAAAATCTTGACGGGAAAGCGGCTCTCGCCTTGGCGCAAGCACCCCTCCCAAAGAGAGGGGAATGGAAGTTTAACAAAACAATCGTTTGGAAGGAAGAAACCATGAGTATGACGATAGAAAGGGAAGAAATTGCCCCCGCAACCATGAGTCGCCGAGTACCGATACGGGAAAGAGGTTCGGTGGCATTGGCGAAGGAGCGGAAAATCAAGATTCAGACGCGGAATCTCTGTTTTTATTATGGAAATCACCAGTCCCTTTTCGACAACGATCTGGCCATCGAGGCGAACAAAGTCACGGCCATTATCGGTCCGTCGGGTTGCGGAAAGTCCACGCATTTGCGGATTTACAACCGGATTTTCGAGTTGTATCGCGGGCAGAGAGCGACAGGGGAAGTACTTTTGGATGGGAAGAATATTCTGGAGCCGGAGGTCGATTTGCTGGAATTACGCCGCAAGGTGGGAATGATTTTTCAAAAGCCAACCCCCTTCCCCATGACGGTTTTTGAGAATATCGCCTACCCTCTGCGGCTCCATTTTCGCCTTTCACGCAGCGAGATTCAGGATCGTGTGGAGGACGCGCTTCGTCGGGCATCGGTCTGGGAGGAGGTGAAGGAGAAACTTCACACCAGTGGCCTGGCACTTTCCGGCGGGCAGCAACAACGGCTCTGCATTGCCCGTGCGATTGCGGTGGAGCCGGAAGTTTTGCTGATGGACGAGCCAACGTCGGCGATTGACCCGGTGGTGACGCTGAAAATTGAGGAGACCGTGGCGCAGCTGAAGGAACGTTTCACGATTGTCATCGTCACGCACAACATGCAGCAGGCCGCACGTTTATCGGATTATACCGCGTTTTTCTATCAGGGAAAGATTGTGGAGTGCGACCGGACGGAAGTCCTTTTCACCAATCCGAAGGAGAGAAAAACGGAAGAATACATTACGGGACGATTCAGTTAACACGAGGAAAAACGGATGAAAACGCATTTTGAACAGGAAATCCTCCAATTGAAACGGCTTATTACCACCCAGACCGCGATGGTCGAAAGTGCCGTTCGCAAGACGCATCATGCCATGGAACGCCATGAAAGAACACTTGCCATGGAGGTCATTGACGGAGACGACGAAATCGACGAAACCGAAGTCCGAATTGAGGAAGAGTGCCTGAAAGTGCTGGCGCTGCACCAGCCCGTGGCCGGGGATTTGCGGTATATCGTGACGCTCCTGAAAGTGAATACGGAACTGGAACGAATCGGCGATTTGGGGGTCAACATTGCGGAACGGGTCCTGCACATGTTGTCGCTCCACGCGGACATGAAACGGCTCGACATTACGGACATGTTCATGGCAGTTCTCCAGGCGTTGAAAAATTCACTGGATGCGTTTCTGGGACGTGACTGTTTTCTCGCCGCTCAAGTCATTGCCGCCGACGATTCGATCGATTCGCAGCATCGGGATAACTTTCATCGAATCCTCCAAATGTTGAAAGAGAATGCCGGAGAGGCGGAAACGCTTCTCGATTTTCTGAATATTTCCCGAAATTTGGAAAGAATTGCCGACAGCTGTACCAATATCGGGGAAGATGTGTTATACTTGGAGCAGGGGAAGATTGTGCGGCACTGTCGAGGGTTCAATTGATAATTGATAATTGAGGGGCGTGTCGTATTTGTGCGATTTTATTGCGGAAAGAGGGGTTTTGATGCCATCGGAGAAGATTCTCATCATTGAAGACGAAAAAGCGATTGGCGATTTGCTGATTTACAACCTCCAGAAAGAAGGTTACACCGCCGTCCGCCATGCTCTGACCGGGGAAAGTGGTTTGGAGGAGGTGCGGAAATTCGAGCCGGATTTGATTTTCCTGGATTTGATGTTGCCGGAAATGAGTGGGCTGGATGTTTGCCGCAAGTTGAAAAGCCGACCGGAAACGAGCCGTATTCCGATCATCATGCTGACGGCCAGGAGTGAGGAGAGCGACATGATTGTCGGGCTGGAACTGGGGGCGGACGATTACGTGACCAAACCGTTCGGAGCGAAATTGCTCATCGCGCGAATGCGGGCGGTGTTGCGTCGGTGTTCGATGCCACCGGAAAACTTTGGGGAAGACCTCTCCGACGGCATTTTGTGCCACGAACCGCTCTGGATGAACCTTTTCACACGGCAGATGAAGCTGGCGGGAGAGCCGGTGACGCTGACGTTCAATGAGTTCAACATCCTCCATTTGCTGGCCAGTCGCCCTGGGCGGGTCTTTACGCGAAGTCAACTCGTTCTGGAGACGCGGGGAGACGATTATCCCGTCACCGAGCGGGCAATCGACGTGCAGATTTTGGGATTGCGGCGAAAATTGGGCGAATACGCGACGTTGATCGAGACGATTCGCGGGGTGGGATACCGATTTGTGGAAGAATGGGAAAAAAGATGAACAAACTGCCTAAAAACTGGTGGTCGGTTTTACCGTTGATTTTGCTGGTCGGCCTGGGAATTTTACTGGCAAGTCTGTTGGGAAAGTCGATTTCGATCGAACACGAATACGAACGGCAGGTGCGGCAGGAAGTCCGATTTTGCACGAGTATGCTGACGTACATTGCGCAGGAATTTCTGGAACATTCGGACTGGGAAGCGTTTGCGAAGTTTTGCCAGGAAGAATTCAATCCGCAGTCCCGTTTCGATACCCGCGTCACCGTTTTGCAGGCCAACGGCGATGTTTTGTGCGATTCGTGGAAAGATGCTCGCGAAATGGAGAACCACGGGCAGCGACCGGAATTTCAGAAAATCTTGCAAAATCCGAAAGGGGACGACCCTTACCAGACATTTGAACGTTACAGCACCACGATGCAGGAGGTGATGTTCTACAGCCTGGAGTCGTTCCAGCACGACGGCCAGATGTACTGGATTCGATGTGCGATTCCGAAAAAGTCGCTGGAAAGTCTGGCAGGGCGGACGCAGCACAACATCACGCTGATTCTGATTCTGGCGATTTCGATTGCCAGCATAATCGGATTCCTCCTTTTCCGGTGGTTCGCGTATCCGACAGTGCAACTTCTCGACGCGACACGGCAGGTTGCGGAGGGGAACCTGGAAGCCCGTTTGCCGGTGATTCGTCGTGGGGCGCTACACGAAATCAGCAACGCGATCAATTCCATGACCGAACAGTTGAAACGGCAAATTTACCAAATTTCCCACGACAAACGGGTGCGGGACGCGATTTTTTCCTCGCTCGACGAAGGGGTCATTCTGCTGGACATGCACGGGAATATTCTCGACATCAACGAAGCGGCGTGCGGGATTCTGGACACGACGTTGAGAAATGCTCCGGGACGGCCACTTTCCGAAATTTGGCGGGATCGGCATTGGCTGACGTTTTTCGACGGGGAAAAAACGGAGAAGACGCTGCACCTGAAAGAGGAGATCGCGTTGGACTTTCCACTGGGGCAGAAGCAGATTCGGCTGACGATCCAGCAGATTCACTGGAACCCCGCGTCGAGTGGCTTTTTGCTGGTGCTTTACGACATGACACAGTTGCGGAAGCTGGAAAATTATCGCCGCGATTTCATTGCCAATGTGTCGCACGAGATTAAAACGCCACTGACGGTGATCATGGGGGCGGTGGAGTCGTTGCAGGATGGTGCGATGGAGGACGCGAAATTGGCGGCGACGTTTCTGGAAACACTGGCGGTCCATTCCCGGCGGCTGCACGCGCTGTTGCAGGATGTTCTGTCGCTCTCGAATCTGGAATGCCAGACCTGTCGGGAAGATTTGCCGTGGGAGGAACACCCCATAGCGGAGGCGGCGGAATTGGCCGTGGCTCTTTGTCAATTGGCCGCGTCGCAGCGAAAAATCCGGTTGGAGGTGGATGACCAGACGAACGGGAAGGCGATTCGGTATGTGCCGCCACTGATGGAGCAGGTTTTTGTCAATTTACTGGACAACGCGATCAAGTATTCGCATGAAAAGGACACCATTCGGATCAAAATTCGCGAAAACGAGGCCCAAAAGGTGGAAATCCGCGTGGAAGACCAGGGAATCGGGATGGCATCCGAGCATCTTCCCCGGATTTTCGAGCGATTCTACCGTGCCGACCCCTCCCGCGATAAGGCCACGGGAGGAACCGGTCTGGGATTGGCGATTGTCAAACACATCGTGCAACTCCACGGCGGGAATATCCGTGTGGAAAGTGTCCTGGGGCAGGGGACGACGTTTATGGTGCAACTGCCGACGGGAGCGTCCAACGCCAATCCGCACAGGGACTGAGCAGCGGAACGATTCCCTCCAACGCGATTCCGTAATCTTCCAGAACCCCTTTTTCCGGCCTTTCCACCACCAGTCGCCACGCGCCCGTCTGGGAAAGTTCCTCTTCCGACGGATAAAACCAAGTCACCGTACTGATGTTATCCCGCGAAAAGGCGACATTTCCCTGCGGATTGAGGAGGGTGAGTTTCAGACGCTCCTCACCATTGCCAAAAACCTTGAGACCCCATGCTTTTGTGCCGGGCGGAACCCAAAACGTGAGCGTTCCCGGTAAGCCAATCAGCGGTGCGTATGGTTTGGCGGAAAAAGTTACCGCGACATTGCTGGAACGAACCGTGACGGCATGGGAAGTCCGTCCCGCGGAAATTTGGTAAAGCCCGGTTTGGGAAATGGCGATTTCATAGCGTTTTTCCATGCCCAACGGAAGCTCCTCCAGCGAAATTTCCTTCCCGGCTGGCGTTTGAAGCGTCACCTGCATGGGAGTCGGCGGATTTTTCCCCACCGGCAACTGTTTCAGCACGATTTGCGCCGTCTCTCCTTTTCGTGCATAAAAATAAAACGTGCCAGAATGACGCAAACGCACTTCCGGCAACGGCTGAAGCGTCGGGGAAGTTGCCCCAACAAACTGTAAGTCTTTGGAAATAGGGAGTTGTGGCAAATTTTGAAGATTTGCCGTAGGATACTGTTTTGCCAGCCACGGGGAGTCGACGACGACCGTTTCCTGCCGCGAATCCCGTTTCAGAACGAACGTGCCGGAGACTTTTTGCAGACCCCACCCACGCAGGGAGTTGTCGAGATACTGGAGAAAAGGACGCGGCGAAGCATCTTCGATTTCCACCTGCTGAAAATCGACCCATCCCACCGGACGCTGATCGGCAGGGGAAGCCTGGAACAAAATCGGCGTTTTCTGCGGGTGCGAAATTTTCAATCCTTCCCAACGTAGAAATGTGGAATCGATCTGATTGCTCCGTATCCGAACGCCGTACTCCTCTTCCCGACTCGTCCGAAAACCCTTCACTTCGACCGTGCCGCGAACCGGTTCCGTTTCTGATTCGGGGCGTACTCCTGAAATGTAGTGGAAGCCGTTACGATTGTTTTCCGAAACGCAGTTTTCCAGCCGAATGGAGATTGGCTCGGAATCTTTTGTCAAATTGGGAAGGTAAAACTCGTAGCCATCCCCCGCGTTGCCACGGCTGATACAGTTCCGCATGACGCAGTTTTTCAGCACTTCCGACGCATGGTTCGGCTCAAAATCGATTCCCGCCTCCGGGGCTGTTCCCCTGGTATCCCGCAGCAGTGTATCCTCAATCAGCAGATTCTCCGCACTGATGACGCTGATTCCCTGACGGTTGTTGGCGTTGCAATCGACACGCCGAATCGTCACGTCCTGACAAGGCTTGCCACGTTGAGAAACGCCCAGATAAATCCCGTCGCCGCCGGTGTATTCAATCGTCACATCCTGAATCAGGATGTTTCGGGAACTTTTGATGTTGATGCCGTGCCGCCATTCCGCTTTTTCGTAAGGGGGAGCGTGGTAGTCCGACTTCCGCATTCGCAGAAACGTCGTAGCCGCACTTCCCGCTTTCTCGCCGCGAATCGTCACATTCTCACAACCCATGATCGAAAAAAGGGAATCTCCTTTTCCCCGAAATTCCCCCGATTTTGCCAGAATGACCGTCCCTTCCTCCAGAACAATTTCCTGATGGCTCACACAGAACAAGGGGGACGTGACCCACGGAGAATCCTGCCGATCCACAATCAGTTTCCGGGCACCCGAACGAATCGCGTTTTGCAAAAATCGCGTCGAGTCCTCCGCGTCAAATCCCCACCACGAAACGTATGCTTCGGAACACGTCCCCGCCAGGACTTCCGCCACTTTTTGCGGATTCGCCCATTCCTCGCCCCAGCTCAGAGAAACACTCCCCGCCAGGCACATCCAAACAATCCATCGCATTCTCTCCCTCCTTTTTCATCCCCCTAGAACTTTGTTCAATTGATAATGATTAATTGATAATTGATAATTATGGTTGTTCATGCCGTATTTTCAAGGGGGGCGTGTTATGATTCATGATAATGATACGTTTGACAGAGTACTAGAACATTTCTAAAAAACATTTTCTCTTTTTTCTTTTCCCGTAAATTTATCTTATTTATCTCAGTGGTAATCCCAGCTTTAAGTATCCGACGAGAAAAAAGTGGGAACGGAAATATCTGCGTCTTCCGCGTAATCTGCGGATAAATATTAACGTGGGAAGTCGTGAAATTTCTGGATTTATCCCAAAAACTTTCCTAGAATTTTTCTTAAAAATTAGGTTTTTCCGCATTTCCTTTTTTTATCCGCAGATGACGCAGAAGACGCAGATGATGTTATTTCCATCTCCCTCTTCTGTGGAAACTCTTCTCTGCTACCAACGGTTCAACCGATGTTTTCAAAATAGCCAGCATGGCAAAAAAATTCTGGAAGTACTCTAATCCACCACGCCCTCAATTATCAATTATCAAGTTTGGTATTGATGAACTTCACAACTTGTCGGGGTCTTCCCAATCCAGTCCCAGGTCAAACATCTGGAAAGAGTGTGTCAAAGCGCCCACGCTAATCCGTTCCACGCCGGTTTCCGCCACACGCTGAATCGTGTTCAATGTAATGCCGCCCGATGCTTCCAGTTCAATCCACGGTTTTCGCTCATTTCGCAGCAGCACCGCCTGACGCATTAAATCGACCGACATGTTGTCGAGCATGATAATATCCGGGTCGGCAGACAAAACGGACTCAAATTGTTGAAATGTATCGACTTCCACTTCCACAATCACTTCTTTGGCGGGAAAATTCATCGCCGGTTCACGCGGAACTTCGCCATGTTGTTTGCGAGCCTGCTCAATGATATAGCCTGGCGTTTTGGCAATAATGGAGCTGAGCATCGTCGAACCGGTTGCCTCCGCCACAGCGGCAATCAACGCGGAACGCATTTTCCGTATCGACGGCGAACAGTCCCGGCACTGCACTGGCGGACGAGGTCCCAGTTCATCCTGTTGTGTCAAAAACGCTCGCACCTGACGCACCGCTTCCGCAGGGTTGTACTCCAGCGCCCCCAGTCCCGCACGTCCAGCGGCCAAAGCCAGATGATTGTCCTTAATCAGAATCGCGTCGTAAAGTCCCGAACGGTGGTTTTTGGCACCGCCGCACTGCACCGCGTATTTCTCCAAAAGTCGCCAGCCGGGAGTCGTTTTCCGCGTGTCGTACACCGCCGCTCCTGAACCGGCAATGGCCTGCACGTACAAGTCGGTTGTCGAGGCAATCCCGGAAAGACGTGCGAGAAAATTCAAAATCAGACGCTCCACCTGCATCAGGCCTCGCGCAGGCCCGCGCAACGTGCCAATTTTCGCTCCACGGCCAATCCGAACACCATCCGCCACCCACGGTTTCCACGTTACCTCAGGACAGAGAACCTCCAAAATCACTGGCACGGTTGGCATTCCCGCAAGGATTCCCTCCGAACGCGAAATCACCGAGGCACAACCTTTGGCACGCTCAGGAATCAGCGCCAGGGAGGTCAAATCCCCAATCGATTCCACATCTTCCCGAATCGCCTGCTCCAAAATATTACGAAAGTCATCTTCTACCGCCTGACACCAGGTGATTTTCTGGAAATCTCTTTTCGACATTCCAAACCCTTCCTTACCACACTTCTTTTTACCATCATCGACAAGAGAGGTCTGTGAAAACCACCCCCGAACCCTCCCCCAAACTATCTCTGGAACCATTCATTATACTGGAAATCTCCGTTTCTTGTAGGGGCGGTACTGGAATTGTAAATAATTAATGATTAATGGATTAATGATTAATGGAGTGGGGAACGGGAAACGGGCAGGAAGAGGCGACTTGTCGCCCAGAACGACGGGAAACGGGCAGGAAGAGGCGACTTGTCGCCCGGACAGCTTACGGTTCTTTGCTATATTGCACGACCAGCCGCCAACGAGCGGCGGGAAAAGAGAGTAAAAGGTTACTATACGATTGGCAGCGGCAGCTTGCCGCAGAGCCAGGCGCCGCCGAGGAGGTGGTCGCCGTCGTAGCAGACTGCGGCTTGGCCGGGAGCAATTCCGTAAAGGGGGGATTGGAGACGTGCCTGGAAACAGCCACCGGGTAGTGGGGTGACTTCGGCCTGCACGGCGGGGGTGCGGTAGCGGATTTTTATCTGGCAGGAAAAAGGCTTCTCCGGCGTTGGAATGAGCCAGTTCGCTTGCGTGGCAACCAAATCCTGACAGGCCAATTCCTCATGCGTTCCCAATAAAACCTCTCCAGTTTCCGCGTCCAACCGAAGCACGTAATGCGGTTCCCGAAATGCCAGTCGAAGACCTTTCCGTTGGCCGATGGTGTAACGTTCCAACCCCTCGTGCGGCCCCAGGTCTTGTCCCGAAGTGGTGACGAAATGCCCGGTTGTGGAAGGATATTTCCCGGTTTTCTGAAAAACGTAGTCCCGCACAAACTGTGCATGATCGTCGTTCGGCACAAAACAAATTTCCTGGCTATCTTTTTTGCCCGCGACATGCAGTCCCATCTCCTCCGCCAGCTGCCGAATCTCCGTTTTGTGAAACTCGCCGACGGGAAATAGGAGGTGATTCAGATACCGCGGCTGGATTCGGTGCAGGACATACGACTGGTCTTTCGTCGCGTCCACACCCCGAAAAATCTTGCCATCGCGAATTCGGGCATAATGCCCCGTGGCTACTTTTTTCGCCCCAATGCTCTTGGCAAAATCGAACAACTTCCCAAATTTCAGCTTGGCGTTGCACACAATACACGGATTGGGCGTTCGGCAATGAAGGTATTCATCCACAAAATATTCCACAATCTGCGTAAATTCCTCATGAAAGTCGAGAATGTGGAGTGGAATTCCATAGCGATCGGCCACTTTTTGCGCATCGGCAGCATCTTCCTCACTGCAACAGCCATGTTTCCGGCGGTGTACCTCTTCCGAAAGCTGGATTCCGTGGCGCATGAAGACGCCGACAATCTCCCAACCTTCCCGACGGAGCAACTCCACCGCCACACTACTGTCCACGCCTCCCGACATGGCCAAAACGACTTTGGACATGATTTTTCCTTCCCGGAACACCTGCCTTTTTCTGAAAACGTTCTTTCCACCATAGCACAAACTGCCGTTCCTGTCAATGACCAACCACTTTTCCGCAAATGCACGTTTTCAGGCCAAAATTCATGGATTTTTTTCCGAGGATTGACTTTTTTTCCCAATCGTGTTTAATAGGATGGTGTTTTATTTGCGTTTGAAAGGAATTCCTGTCCATGAAAATTACGGAAGAAGAAGTTCATGCCCACTTCATGCGGGAAGCACTCCAGGAAGCGGAGTATGCTTTTCGCGAAGATGAGGTTCCGGTCGGGGCAGTCATTGTCCATCAGGGACGTGTCATTGCCCGCGCTCATAATCAGAGGGAACAACTCAAAGACCCCACCGCCCATGCGGAAATGCTTGCCATCACCCAGGCCGCCGCGTCGGTGGGGAGCTGGCGTTTGGACGAGACGATTCTTTATGTCACGCTGGAACCGTGTCCGATGTGTGCCGGCGCGATTCTGCAAGCCCGCATTCCCGTTGTGGTTTACGGTGCTGCCGACGCCAAAGCAGGTGCGGTCGAGACGCTTTATACCCTCCTGAACGATTCCCGGCTCAACCACCGTTGCCACGTTTTTTCCGGCGTTCTGGCAGAATCGTGCGGAAACATCCTCTCCCGATTCTTTCAGGAAAAACGTCGGCTCGGCAAGAAGTAACCCCCCTGTTTTCAAGGACTTTCGTATGGCTTACCGCTACTTTTCCAACCAGCCTCTTCCCCAGGAATTTTCAGAAGGACGGGTTGTTACGCTCGATGGCGAGGAAGCGCATCACCTCCTCCATGTCATGCGTGCCCGCCAGGGAGCCCCGGTTATTCTCTTTGATGGACGGGGGGCGGAATGGGAAACAACCATCCAATCGACCGGGAAAAAAGAACTGACACTCCAACTCCTTCGTTGCAGCGTCATTTCCCGCGAATCGTCCTGTTACCTCGCCCTTGCCGTCGCTCTTCCGAAAGGGGAACGGCAAAAGTGGATGGTCGAAAAACTTGTCGAACTGGGAACGGCCGAGTGGATTCCTCTCGAAACGGAACGTTCCGTGGCTAAAATCGGGGATTCCGTCACCCGACGGCTCGAACGGTGCGTCATCGAAGCGTCGAAACAATGTGGACGCAATACGCTCATGAAAATTGCCGACGCGGAAAAGACGCCAACATTCTGGGATTCTGCCGTTCCCCATCGTTTTTCACGAAAAATCATCGCTCACCCGGAGGGAAAACGTCTGGCGGAAATCGACGTTGCCGATTCGCTGCTTGCCGCCATTGGCCCGGAAGGAGGGTTTTCCGACGCAGAGGTGGAGGCAGCGCAAACTCATGGCTGGATTCCCGTTTCGCTTGGAGAACGAATCCTGCGAACCGAAACTGCCGCGATAACCCTGGCGGCAATAACGTGTACCCTCTTCCCAAGCCATACGACCGCAAAATAAAAGGCACGGCCACCCAAAATCTTCGGACACGACGCGGGACTACTTGCGTTTCCGCCGTCGGTTTCGCTCCATGGGCGTTTCCTTCACTTCCTGTTTTTGTCCGGCCAAACGGGCTATTTTCTGCGAAAAACTCTCCTTCTTTTCGACTGGTCGGGCGGAAATGTCCACCACGCCGGGAACGGTTTCCAAATGCTCCACTTTGGGCATGAGTTGTCGCTCCGCCAATCCCCAGAGACTTGAAATGATGAAGTAAATACAGAGTCCGCTGGGAACCTTGAAAAAGACAAATCCCATGAAAATCATCATGTATTTCATGATATTCTGCTGCATCCGTGCCTGATCATCCAGGGCGGGCGGCATGAACATTTTCTGCTGGGCAATGAAAATCGCGATCGTCAAAATCGGCAGAAGATTCAAATACGGGCCCAAACCAAAGAAGCCGTAACCGGTGCTGATGGTCGTCCACACGTAGTCCGTCCAGTTGAAAAGCATGTCCGGGGCAGCCAGGTTGGAACAGAATCGAATCGCCTCGGAGAAAAGCGGTGCCTGCCGTAACTCCACGTCCACCAACAGGCTACGGTACAGCGCAATGAAAATCGGAAGCTGGATGAACATCACCCAGCAGCCGGTCATGGGGTTGTAGTTGTGCTTGCGGAAAAGTTCCATCTGGGCACGTTGCCGTTCCATCGGGTCTTCAAACTTTTCCTGGATTTTCTTCATCTCCGGCTGCAATTTCTGCATGATCAAAGCCCCCATCACCTGTTTTTTACTCAACGGGAACATCAGCACCCGCACGAGAATTGTCAGGAGGATAATCGCAATACCGTAGTTGCCGACGAAAGAGTAGAAAAAGTGCAAAATTCCCGAAAGGAGTACCGCAATCCACGAAAACCAGCCGTAATAAACCACATTGTCGAGCGAATATTGCGACAGCAGTTCCGGGCGTTTGGGGCCGAGGAAAATCGTAAATTCCTGCGACGCACTTTCCCCCGGCTGGAGCGTTTTTTCGTTGCAACGCACCCGGCAGGAGGTGTTTGTCGTGATGACCCACGGATCGGGCACGTTGCCGCTGCGCAGCGTGGTGTATTGTTTGATTCCCGCGTTTCCCGCATCCGCCGAGGGAATCAGAATGCTGGAAAAATATTGAGCATCCACCCCCAGATACTTCACCGGACGGGTTTCGTTCAGTTCATAAACGCCCCAGTTCCCCTTCGCAATATCGGTGCAGGCCACGGTGGTAGGTGTGCTGGCATCGGCAAAACCAATGATAATATCGCGGATTCCGACCATCTGGAACCATTTTCGGGAGACTTTGGAGCAAAACCAATACCCTTCCGTCGGCAGGCCGTTGGGACCATCTTGCTGAATGGCGAGCGACCGTTCCATCGTGCCGATATTTTTGACTTGAATTTGAAACGTCAGGTGATACGACCTGTAAATTTCGTTTTCCCGCTCCTGTTCCGGCGTTTGGGCAAGGGTGTACGTCTTGCGAATCTCCAGGCCGTAATGCGGAATCCGGTGCAGGAACGTCACGCTCTCTTCCGTGCGGGATTCCACTTCCCAACAACGGCTGCGCATCGCAATTCCCGGCAACTCCAGATTCAGATAGTTTTGCAGTCCTTCCGCGTCCGTCGTCGCAATCCGATCGCCGATTTCTGCGTGCGGGCTGTCGAGCGACAATTTGCCGAACTTGCTGAGCGTCGTCAGGAATGAAAGCGGGTCGCCATTTTCCGGACGGATGATTTCCGCTGGCTCACGAGTCAAAACGACGGGAATCTTCTCTTCCTTTTCACTTCCCGCACGCAACACACCCAATGTTACTTCCGTTCCCGGTTTCCGACAACGCACTACTTCCCGAAGTTGTGAAAATGTAAAGACTTCCGTCTCCTCCACCCGCAAAATCCGGTCGCCGACCCGCAATCCGGCTTGTCGCGCGGGGGTTCCCTGTCCCACGACCTGCACCAGCACACCGACGTTCTCCGCCGCCTGCATTTCTTCCGCCAAATCCTGCGGCTCTTTTTGAATATTCAGCACGCCGAGATAGCCACCCTTAAAATCCGGGCCGCTGCTCATACTTTCCAGCCGTTTTTCATTCATTTCCACGCACGCCACGGCTGCTCCCCGATTCGTCAGCGTCACAAGCATCCGATACGGACTCTTCGCGTCTGCCGAGCCAAGCGTGAGAATCTCTTCCGCCGGTTCTTCCACAGCAACAGGTTCCGCAGGTTTTTCACTCTCCACCGGCACAGTCGCCTGCGGTTCGACAGGTTCCAATTCCTGAGACTGGATTTTCTCCTCCACCTGGACAATCGAGTCCGTCTCTTTCTTCCCACCCTGTTCCGGCGGGAAAAAAGTCTTCATGATGTAATAGTTGAAAAACAACAGGCAGATGAAGATGATCAAAAATTGGGTCATCGAAGCCTTGGGCTGCGGTTGTTGTCCAGGGCGAGGTGTAGGATTGGCCATAAGTCGGTTTCTGTAAGGATTGCGTTAAGGGTTCTTAAAAAAGTGGAAGCAACAGGTTAACAGGTTGGAAAATAAAAACACTATTTGAAAAAGTCTCTCGGCCAGGTGTTGCGTGGCTTGCGCCAAGGCGATAGCCGCTTTCCCGTCAAGATTTCCACCGCCCGGTGCGATAGCACCAAGTCGCTGCCGGTCGTACCAGCTCCAAAGACTTTTGTTCTAATTATTCACAGGGCAAACTCAACGTCCGGTACGAAGCCGCTCTGCCAGGAAATTGTCCAATTGTGGAATGGCGGCGATTTTCTCGATCGCTTTCTCGACGGGATACTCCACACGACGGTACGTCAGGAGGATTCGCTGTGGCTCAATCTCCAAAATAACGTAACAGGCTCGCGGGTCGCTGTCGCGCGGTTGCCCAACAGAACCGACGTTGATGAGAAGTTTGCCTTCCTGAGGCAGTTCTTTTTCGTAAGAAAACTCTTCGGGAGAGTAAAATTTGTAGTTTTCCGTGAAAACTCCAGGCACATGCGTATGCCCCTGGAACGAAAATCGGGTGATTAGGTTGAATTGGGCTTCCAATTTGCGAGGATTGTAAATATCTTCCGGGAAAATGTACTCGTTCAGAGGATTTCGCGGCGAACCGTGTACAAAGAGCATTTCATTCTCCACATCTCGATACATCCGAGGACGCTCATTGAGAAAATCCCACCGTTCATCCCGGCGTGGCGAGGGACGCTCCAGTTGGTCGCGAGTCCAGTAAATGGCCTGTTCCGCACTTCCATTAAAACCTTCCGGGTCGAACAACGCCCCCTGGTCATGATTGCCCAGCAGGCAGACATGACAATGTGCCTGAACTTCATCCAGACATTCTCCCGGGTTTGCCCCATATCCCACCACATCCCCCAGGCAGAAGATTTCGTCCACCTCCTGTTGTTGGATATCCTGAAGGACGGCTTGAAGTGCCTCAAGATTGCTGTGCACATCACTAAAAATCGCTCGTTTCACGCTCGGACTTCCTTTTGATTTTACCGGAAAAACAAAACCCAATCGACCTATTCTCTTCTATTATACAACATTTTTGAGAAAATACAAGGCTTTTCCTTCACAACTAACCAACTTGAGGTGTCCCTTAAAAAAGTTGGCAGGAAAGAGGACTTTTTCCGCCAGAACATTTCCCGAATTTGTTTGCCATGTTTGCCATTTTGAAAACATCGGTGGAGAATTTGGCGGCGTAGGAAAGTTTCCACAAAAGAAGAGGTGAAAACAAAATCTCATCCGCGTCATCCGCAGACAAAAAGGAACGTGCGGAAAAACTTATTTTAAGGAAGGATTTTCGGATAAACTCAGTAATTTCATCGTCAATGCAAATACCGTATTTTCCACATTTCCGACGTTATTATTTATCCGCAGATTACGCAGATATTTCCGTTCCCCATTTTTTCTCGGCGGATATTCCAAACGAGAATTATCACCGAGAAAAAAGAAGACAACGGGCCGCGTCCTGCGTTTACGAATATCTTATGGCATTTCTTTCAGATATTTCCCATAATTTTTCTCCGTAATTCTCTTGGGAGTGAGGATTGGCCCATAAGATTTTTCGTAGTAATTCAATTGAGTAATCCAGGTACCTTTCGCAATGCTGAATTTTTCAACGGGTCCCTCAAAAGTCAGGAAAGTGAGCGCTGGCAACGACGAGGCGTTGGGCTTGGTCAGTCGCATATCCTTCCCCATAACACTCATATTGACGTCTTTGGCACTGTAAACCCGTAATTTTTCCTGTGCCATCAAGCCCACTTCATTGTACTTCATTTTACCGTCCTTACTCCAGGCACTCCCGGTAATATTGCGAACGGTTAGATTTTTACCGGAAGTCAAAGTCAGCGACGAATTGGCATTCAACAAAGTTACACTGCCGATACGCAGATTTTGACCGGAAGGGGTAATCATTCCCAAGCCTCCCCCTTCAGGCAAATCGAAACTGGCATTCCCAGAAACCGCCCCTTTTTTATTCAGAAACAGCGTCCCTTTGGAGAGCGTGAACGTTTTATCGAGTGATTCACGCAACGTTATTCCTACGCCATTGAGAAAACCTTGATAAGAAGGGTCGAAAGGAAAAACCGTGACATTCCATTCATCGCCTCGGAACGTGAAACCTTTCCGAATCGTGAAGCCATTCGGGTTGACCAGGAATACCGTTCCGCCAAGGGTCGTTTGATTATCTTTATAGGACTCTATCGTACCACGAAGGATCGTACGCTTTTTGCTGGTGACGATATTGACGATACCCCACCTATCGTTGTTCACAAATTGGAAGGTCTGACCTTTACCAACATCGAAAGAATACCAGTATTTTTGGCTATAATTTGTGTCTATTTTGTCTGCCTTGGAAACATCGAGCAAACGAACCTCCGGCCCGCCTTTCGTTTCGACAGGCAATTTTCTCGCATTGGCATCCCACGTTCCCATCACAAAAACGAGAGCCACACACCCTATCAGGAATTTTCTCATGCTTTTCTCCTCAATAAAGTAGAAATTTGCTATATTTGCCTCTTTCTCCAACTTATCATTTTAGGGATGTCATAAAACTCTGCAAACCTGTCCATCGTTTTTCCAAAAGTTAAAGTCCTCTTAAATTATTTTCCAACATCGTCATTTTACGCTATTTCCGTTCAGGTTGTCAAGTATTCTTTGGGTTGTTTTTCTAATATTTTTCTTTCTTTTGCAGATTCTGCGCATTTTAACGATTAAAAAGTTTCTGGAAGATATTTCCCTGAAAGCCGAAAGGATATTTTCTTCTCCCCAACTTGACACTTCCATAAAAGAAGGTATAACAAAAATATCGCTGCTGCACCATTTTTATTTTTCAACTTTACCAACGACTTTATGAATATTTTAGCATTGGAAACGATCGATCTTTCCGCGTCTGTGACGCTTTTGGAAAATGACCGGGAAAAAAAGACGATTCTTTTGCCGTCAGACCAAAGAAGTACGCAAACGTTGGTGCCTGCCGTTGGGGAATTGCTGGCGGCGGAGGGGTGGCAGCCGGAGGAGGTGGATGTGGTCGCTCTGGCTCAGGGACCGGGGTCGTTTACGGGACTGCGAGTGGGAATGACGTTTGCCAAAACGTTTGCCTATGCGGCAGGGGCGAAGTTGGTGGCGCTGAACACGCTGGAAGTGATTGCCCAGGGAACACCGTCGGAATTCCAGACGCTCTCGGTCATTCTCGACGCTCAGCGAAACGAACTGGTGACGGAGGATTTTCACTTTCAGGAAGGAAAATGGAGACCGATTTCCGAAATGCGGTTGCTTCCGTGGGAGGAATGGTTGCAACACCTCTCACCCGACATGGCGGTGACCGGGCCGATTCTGCGTCGGAAGGCAAAACAGCTTCCTGCCGACGTGATCGTTGTCCCGGAACGTTTCTGGCACCCTTCCACAGTTGTGTTGGGACAAATGGCCTACGAAAAAAGTTTACGCGGAGAATTTTCCGACCTCTGGAACACCCTCCCGTTCTATTCCCGGCTGGCGGCTGCGGAAGAACGAAAAAAATCCCTATCCACCCAGGCCGGATACTTGCCAAAAACCTCCACAAACGGTAGAATGGGGTAATGATATAATGATTAATGATTAATGCGGTTGTCCACTCTTCGAGGGGGCTGCGCAGCAGGTGGGGTGTTTTCACTTGGGAGTTGGGATTTAGGAAATAGAAAACGAATAGAAAGAACAGAAAGATGACGATGCCTTTGGAAAATCTTGCGATCAACACAATTCGGACACTTGCGATGGATGCGGTACAGGCCGCCAACAGTGGTCATCCCGGAACACCCATGGCACTGGCTCCGGTTGCCTATTTGCTCTACAACGAACGGCTGAAGTACGCTCCGCAGAATCCTCTCTGGATGGCGCGAGACCGTTTTGTGCTTTCGTGTGGTCATGCTTCGACACTCCTTTACGCCATGCTCCACCTCTCCGGCGTGCAGCAGTTTGAGAATGGTCAACCGACCGGGGAACTGGCCGTGCCGATAGAGCATTTGCAGCGTTTCCGGCAGTTGGGAAGCCGTTGCCCCGGACACCCGGAATGGGGGCATACCAGTGGTGTGGAGGTGACGACCGGGCCGTTGGGACAGGGACTGGCGATGAGCGTCGGGCTGGCGATGGCAGGTTCCTGGCTGGCACAAAAATACAATCGGGACGGCAAAGACCTCTTTGGATTCCGCACGTACGCACTGTGTGGCGATGGCGATATGATGGAGGGGGTCAGCAACGAAGCCGCGTCGCTGGCCGGGCATTTGAAATTGTCGAATCTCTGCTGGATTTACGACGACAACAAAATCACGATCGAAGGGGACGCGTCGCTGGCCTTTTCGGAAGATGTCGGAAAACGTTTCGAGGCGTTGGGCTGGAATGTGTTGAAAGTGGCCGACGTGAATGATTTGGCTGCTCTGCGGGAAGCGTTGGACGCTTTTGACGCGGAAAAAGAACGTCCGACGCTCATTATCGTGAAGAGCGTCATCGGTTTTGGTTCCCCGAACAAGGCTGGGACGGCAGACGTGCATGGGGCACCGTTGGGAGAAGCGGAAGTCGCTTTGACAAAAGAGAATCTGGGGTGGAAATTCACGGAAAAATTCTTCGTGCCGCAGGAAGTCCGCGAACTTTTTGCGCAGGGAATCGGAACTCGTGGCGCGGAACTGCTCGACCAGTGGACGGCCGATTGGGAAGCGTATCGGAAACAATATCCGCAGGAAGCGTCGGAACTGAAACAGATTCAGGCCGGGGAATTGCCGGCGGGGTGGGGAGAGAAACTGGAATCGTGGCCGGAAAATGCCAAAGGTGTCGCCAGTCGGAACTCGTCGGGAAAAGCACTCAATCAGTTGGCGGCGGGAATTCCGTGGATGCTTGGCGGTTCGGCGGATTTGGCCCCGTCGAACAAGTCGGACCTGGTATTTCCCGAAGCGGGAGATTATTCGCCGGAAAATCGTGGCGGACGGAATTTCCATTTTGGAATCCGCGAATTTGCCATGGCCGCTATTTCCAATGGCATGGCGACGACCGGTTTGCGGAGTTATTGTGCCACATTCTTTGTTTTCAGCGATTACCTGCGTCCAGCTGTCCGTCTGAGTGCGATGATGCGGCTGCCGGTGCTGTACCTCTTCACGCACGATTCCATCGGCGTTGGTGAAGATGGTCCGACGCACCAGCCTGTCGAACACCTGGCAGCCATGCGGGCGATTCCTCATCTGGTCGTCATGCGTCCGGCAGATGCGAATGAGGTTCGTTACGCGTATCAGTGGTTTGCGGAAAATCGGACGTTGCCGATGGCGCTGGTGCTGACGCGGCAGAACCTCCCCACCTTCCCACGCGGCGAAAATGCCTGTGCGTGTGCGTGCAATGTAGCTCGCGGAGCGTATGTTTTATGCGAAAACGTCAATCCCGCCACCGGTTCTTGCGACGTGATTCTCATGGGGAGCGGGAGTGAGGTGCAGCTTTGCGTGGAAGCACAAAAACAACTGGCGGAAAAGGGGATTTTTGCCCGCGTGGTGAGTGTTCCGTCGATGGAGCTTTTCGCCATGCAGTCCCCCGAATATCAGGAAAGCGTTTTGCCGAAAAGTTGCAAAAAACGTGTCGCGGTGGAAGCGGGAATTGAGCAAGGTTGGCGGAAATGGCTCGGTTTCGAGGGAATTTTCATCGGAATGAGCGATTTTGGTGCGTCGGCGCCGTATGCTGAGTTGTATTCACATTTTGGAATTACGACTGATGCGATTGTTGCGGCGGCGCTATTATTTTGATTATTTTTCCCACTTACGCAATTCCTGACAGGGAGAATACCCATGCTGCAAAAAGTACGCCCGGAACAAATTCTGACAGGCTGGGATTTCAGTACCGGGGCGGTGAAATGCCTGGCGTTTGACGTGGAGGGGAACGTGCTGGCCGAAACGCGGTTCCCGACCGATT
Organism: Planctomycetia bacterium; assembly: GCA_030527185.1. Classification (GTDB taxonomy): domain Bacteria; phylum Planctomycetota; class Planctomycetia; order Pirellulales; family Thermoguttaceae; genus RGIG3701. The sequence continues at coordinate 30,233 of JAUNBF010000021.1, forward strand.
TGTGGGAAAAGGAAGGGGCGATTGAGCTGAACCTGCTGCAACTGGAAGGGCAAGCTCGGCAAACGACGCGGGAAATTGCGGCTCAACTGCGAGAGATGGGGCGGTTGGAGGACTGGATTGCGGGAGGAATTTCGGCCACACACCACACTGCCGGGCGGATCGATTCCCTGGGAGGACAAATTCGGCGGGCAATTTGCTGGAACGACCAGACGCTGGCACCATTTCATCAAAAGGGGCTGGAACGGTTGGGAGGAATGGCGGAAGTTTATCGTCGGATTGGCGGGCCGTGGGCGGAACGGTATACCCTTTCGCATTTGGTGAAGGATGAGGAAACGCTTTCGGCAACGGATTGGGAGCGGACGTATCGAATCCTGCCTCACGGTGGGCTGGCAGCGGGGTATCTGACGAAGAATTTCGACGTACTGAGCGTTTCCGCGGCAGCCAGTACGGGATTGATGGATTTTCGTACGCGGAGATGGTCGCAGGAAATGCTTGGGGCGTTGGCCTCGGAAAAGTATCGAACGCTTGTATGGCAGCAGTTGCCGCAGATTGTGGAAGCGGACGTGCCGATCGGTACGTTGAGCGAAACGGTGGCGCAGGATGCCGATTTGCCGGAATCGGTGCGACCCTGGATTTTCCCGACCAGCGACGACCAACAGGCCGGTCTGGTGGGGGGCGGTGCGGTGGAAGATGGCCAGTTGGCGGTCATTCTGGGGAACTCGGCGGTGGTGAACGGTTCCTGTGCGCGGATTCCGGCGGAGAATGTGGCGTTGGATGTCATGGCTTTGAACTGGGGGCCGTATTTATGGATGCGGTGCTACAGCAACGGAGCCTTTTTTCTGGATCGGGTTTTGGGAGAGCGGCCAGATTTTGCCCACCTTGAGAAAGAGGCCGCGAAATTGCCCCCCGGTTCGCAAGGGGCGATGATTCTGCCATTTCTGGTTTCGGAACCGTCGTTGGGGGTGGAGGCACCTTGTCTGGAGTGGATTTCGCCGCCGCGTTCGGAGGGGGAACGTTACCGTGCCTGTCTGGAGGCGCTGGCATATCTCGTGGCACTGGGAGTGGAAGAACATCGGCGGGCAGGAGAGGAAATTCGCACCATCACCGTTTCCGGCGGCGTGGCACAGAGCGATCTGATGTGCGAAATTCTGGCGTCGGTGCTTGATTTTCCGTTACAGCGGCTGGCTTCCCGGGAAGGGCCGGCGCTGGGAGCGGCGGTGACGGCACTTTACGCGGTGGAAAATCATCTTCGCCGTCAAGCGGGAACGCTGGCGGAAGAACCGTACACCATGTCCGACGCGGTACGGCAGATGGTTCGTTTCCGGGAGCCGGTTTTGCCACGTGCCGAGTGGGTGGAAAAGTACCGGCATGAAAAAGAGCGTTTCCGCCAGCATCTTTCATTTCATCAGTAGTTCGTAAACACGGAGCCTTTTTGAAAAGAGGCGGGAGAAAATGGGTTCCCCTGTTCCTGAACGGGAGTTTTCGGTATAATAAAGAAGAAGTGTTCTTTTGGCAAGAGAAAAACCGATAACAATGGAGAGTGAACATGAAAAAATTTGCCCATTTTGGTGCCGTTCTGAAAGAGAAGCAGGCGAACATGAACCTTCTGGAAAGTTTGAAAGTCTGGGCAAGTAACCCGGACGACGATCCGAACCAGATAGAGTTTCTCTACTTTGAACCCGATTCGCCGATGATCGATACGCCAGTTGCCAAGGGTGGTCACATTGCCTACATGGTAGACAACATCGACGAACAGGTGGCCAATGAAAACTGTTGTTGGGGACCGATGGACGTTTGTCCGGGCGTGCGGATTGCCTTTTTCACCGATGAAAATGGTGTCCTAACAGAATACTGCCAGGCAGGTTGAAAGAAGGTTAAGGAAATGGTGGTTCATGATTATTTCGGAATTGGATACTGTTGCGCAACACAAAAAACGGTTTGAACAATCGTCATGAACCATTATTTAACCATTATTTCAAGATGTTTGGTTGGTTGAACTCACGGATTAATTGGGAGCAGTCGACTTCGGACGCCTATTCCAGTCAGGTTTTCAAGTTGGAGCGTGTGGAGGCGTTTTACCGGCTGCTCGGTTCTCCGGCGGCGAACGTTCCTATTGTGCATGTCACGGGGACGAAGGGCAAAGGGAGTACGTCCGCCATGATTGCCGGGATTTTACAGAGGTCGGGGAATCGGGTCGGACTTTTCCAGTCACCCCATCTGGTTCGATTGGAGGAACGTTTCCAGATCGACCGAAAATCTTGTCGTACCGAGGTTTTGGCGGAGATTCTGGCGGAGATTCACGCCGTGGTGAGGCGGTTGGATGCTGATGAGGAGGAGGGTCGAACGCAGTGGGGAAGAGTGACCTGGTTTGAAATCGTGACGATGGCGGCCATGTGCTTTTTTGACCGGGAAGAGGTCGATTGGGTGGTTTTGGAAGTGGGGATGGGGGGGCGTCTCGATTCGACGAATATTTGCCATCCGAAAGTCTGCGTCATCACGAATATTTCGCTGGATCATATGGTGCCGTTGGGAAATACGGTGGAAGCGATTGCTCGTGAAAAAGGGGGAATCATCAAACCGGGCGTTCCGGTTGTTTCGGGTGTGACGCAGCCTTCCGCGCGTGCGGTGATTGCCGAAATTGCCCGTGAAAAGAAGGCTCCGCTATGGGAAATTTCCGAAACGCCGTTTCTTTCCCTTCCTCCCCTTGCCATGCCGGGCGAACACCAGAAAAAGAACGCGGCACTGGCTCTTCAGGTTGTGGAGATTCTCCGTCGGCAAGGTTGGGACATTCCCGAAATAGCTGTAAAACAAGGACTTGCGGAAACAACCCTTCCCGGTCGTCTGGAAATTCTTCACCGCCGTCCGTATGTGGTGGTGGATGTGGCACACAACGAAATTTCCATCGAAACGACGTTGCGGTGGCTGGAAGAGACGTTTCCTGACGCACCGAAAGAGGTTCTTTTTGCCGTTTCCGGGGACAAGGACTGGAAAACGATGTTGCGGAAAATAGCCGCCGTGGCGGATTCCATTCACCTCACCCAATATCGTCATTCCCGCAGTGCTTTGGCACAAGACCTTCTCACCTTCTGCCGGCAGGAAGCCCTTCCCGCCACCGCCTATTCTTCCGCGTGGGAGGCCTTTCTCCGTCTCTATCCCACCCTTTCCCCAAAAACGGTTCTTCTCATTACCGGTTCCTTTTTTCTCATCGGCGAAATTTATCCTTCCCTGCAAGCGTTCTGGAACTTGGAATAGAGGAGCCACGGCCAGGAATTTTCGGAATATCGAAAAAATTTTTAATATTTTTGGATTTTTCAGAATTTTTACTTGACAACGTATCTTCCCTGAGTTACAATGAGAGAAATGGTTTTCAGAGCTTTCTATTTTGGGAGAAAAAACATGCGAAATCAACACAAGGCTCTTTCGAGCAAAATTTTGGCACCTTATGAAATGTTAATTTGCAGGGGGGGGGGGTACTAGGTAACTTTTGCGGTCGAGTTTTTCTGGCAATTTCTATCCTTTTTCTGGGTGGTGAAATCGGAACCCATGCGGCTCCGGTAATTTTCTACAATGGAGTCTATGACGGCGTGGGAACTACCAACGCAACCAATGAGGCGGCTCAATGGCTCAACACGACGGTTCCCAAGAAGTTCGACGGCGATGGCAATCACTGGTACGGTACCAGTGGTTTTCTCTGTGTCAAGAAGGCGGGAAGTTGGGATGTTAGTTGGGCAAATAACAAGACAAATTGGTCTTACGGCGGTAGCAGTACGCAACATAGTGCTACCTATCTCATCAATGATCCTCGCAAAGAATACGGCCTTTTTCCCTCAGAATCCTACAATGTCACACCTCAAATGAGTACAGCAGGAGTATCGGCAGACACCGGGAATACTGATAATTACGCTTGGATTCAATCGCGTAAAAATTATTCCCACATCCGCGTAGGAATCATGAACGATCTTACCACTACTTATGGCGATAACACCACACTTAAGGTAGAGATTCTCTCCAATACGGGAACGGCGGAAGAGCCCGTCTGGTCGGTTGTTTCCAATCAGACCCTTTCGTTGAACGCGGCCTTGAACGATGGGAAGGCGGACATGTATTTCTTCGACATTTTAGGAGTGGAAAGAGGCCAGCGATTGCGGATTGTGGGAGATCGGTACGCGGGTGTTCTGACCGTTGACGAAGTGACGTACGCGGGCAACATCCAGAAATCGTTTACCGCGTCGTTTACAGAAGATACCAACCCGAATTACATTTCTCCCACGGCAGCTTCCACCACACTTCTACGCCAGGACAATGGCGTTTTTTCGTCGGTGGTGGTGAACAGTCTGGCGGAGAACGACGCGGTGAATGCACTGACATTTTCCGGGCTGGAGGTGGGGAAATCGTTCTTTCTGGAATTTTCGGAGGGAACCCAGACGCAGACACGTGGATTGGTGATCGATGCTTCCGGGGTTGCGAAAGTGGTTGGGCTGTCCGGGATGAACAACGTTTCGTCCATGACACTTTCCGAGTTTACCGAAGCCGCGACGACGGGAAATGGCGAAATTTTCATCGATTTTCAGGGAATCAATCCTACTGTGACAAACCAGAAAAGTATTCCTTTAACCGCCAACGAAGGAGGCATCTGGAATGCCTTTGAATTTCAGGCTCATAGCGGGACACCCACCGTTAATCCCTCCATGTCGCTCGTCGATTCGGAAGGGACACCAACGTCGGTCGTCCTCACCATCGAAGGAAATGTGACTGGCTGGAATAATGACAACAATAATCGTCTTATGGGCGACTATATGTTTGCCTACGCGGGAAAGGCCAACCGGGATGAAAACGGCTATATAGGGTACGATTTTGAAATTTCCGGTCTGTTGCCCAATGAGTTGTACGAACTGGAATTTTTCACCTCTGAAAATGGGGGACGAAAGACGTATTTTACCGTGGAAGGCGAAGAAAAACGCATCGACGGAAACGATTCGGGAATCTGGTCGGTTCTGGCGGATGAAGATGGGTTTATCCGTGGGATTTTCGCAAGTTCCTCCACCGCAGGCCTCGCCACCAATTCCGAACAGAACTGGGCCGCTCTGACAATTCGTGCCGTCGATTCCGGCGTTCCCGAACCTTCCACCTGGGTGCTGTTGGCTGCGGGCTTGATTGGGTTGGGTTGGACGTGCCGGAAACGGAAGGGTTCCTGAAAGGGCAGCAAAGTTCCTCTCTTCGGGAGAGGTTCGGGGAGAAAAATTGGAAAATTCCAGTAACCACCATTATTCACCACAACTTTGGGGTTTTTATGCGCAAAAATGCTTTTACATTAGTCGAACTTCTGGTCGTCATTGCGATTATTGGAATGCTTGTCGGCCTGCTGCTCCCGGCTGTTCAGCAAGCGCGGGCAGCGGCTCGGCGAATGCAGTGCAGCAACAACTTGAAGCAGATCGCGTTGGGAATGCTGAATTACGAGTCGAGCCACCAAAAATTGCTCGAAGGGCAGTTTGTTTATATTGATTCCAACGCTCCCGACGATTGGATTCGGCGTTCCTGGTATCCCGGTCTCTTGCCTTACGTGGAGCAGCAGGCGTTGGGAATGGTCTACCAGACGCATTATACCGATACGCGAACGGGGAGTTACGATTACACCAATCTTCCTCAAAAGGAGACGGTGGTTCCTTTTTTCTGTTGCCCGGACGACCCGAACAGTCCGAAAGTACACAACGGCTCCTCCACCACCAACCAGCAGGGCTTTCACGGAAATTACATGGGAAATGGCGGAAATACGTATTTCAATTACAATGCCACGACAGGAAAGAGCGCGGCGGAAGAGAGCAAAAATCTCAACGGTGTCTTTCCCGCTTCCCGTGCCATCCGCCTGTCGGAAATTTCGGACGGCCTCTCCAACACGCTCTTTTTCAGCGAAATCCTCCTCGTGCCTGATGGGGAAGTCGGTTCGGGAAAGGAGGATATACGCGGACGGTACCTCAACTGCCGTCATGCCGGCGTCCTCTTTTCCACGCTGCGAAAACCGAACACCAAGGAACCGGATCGACATAACTACTGCATTTCCAACGACTACGCTCCCTGTACCGCCACGAGTACCAACGTCGTCGTCTCCGCACGCTCCCACCATTCCGGGGGTGTCAATGCCGCCTCGTGTGATGGCTCGGTCGCGTTTTGGAACGAGGGTATCGACGTGGAAGTTTTTCAGGCGGTCGGAAGTCGCAATGGCCGCGAAACGGTAAAAGGAGGGAACGAATGAGACACATTCTCGGACTTTTGAGTATCCTCCTGATTTTCGGCTGTTCCCCGACAGAGAAAACCTGTACCCTTTCAGGAACGGTCACGTATCAAGGGAAACCGGTCGAAAAAGGGAGCATTTCCTTCCTCGGCGAAAAGTCTTCCGAAGGGGCGGAAATTGTGGATGGACGTTATGCCTGCCAGGTGACACCCGGAACGAAGACGGTGCAGATTACCGGTGCCAAACGAGTTCCGCCTGCCAAAGGAGATGACCCGACGCTCATTCTTTACGAAGATTATATCCCGGCAAAATATAACTGGAAATCGACGTTGACGGTGGAGGTTCAAGAAAATGCCGAAAAAAATTTCGACCTGAAATAGACCAAAACCGCACAGAATCATAAAAATAATAGCGGCGTAGCCGCAGACAAAAGTCTTTGGAAAGAGAGGTCTGGAGAGGATAACTCTTTCTACATCGTCAAGGAAAATACAGTGTTTTTCACAAAGGAAAAACAGTGTTTTCACAAGAAAGGTTTCCTCTCCACGACGGGCGGCAAGCTGCCGCTGCCAGTAGGTGCTACCGCACCGTTCACAGTAGTTCGCGTCGCGTTGCGGACGCTTGCCACGCCATGAATAATACGGTTTTCCCATCGTCGTCGGGAAAGCCACTCTCGGCTTTAGCCGTGAGTCGCGCGACACCTGGTCAAATGGCGTTTGATTTTCCAACCTATTAGGTTATTTTTCACACCTTTACGCAATCATCTTGCGGAACATTTCAATCAATTGACGAGTGATCGGACCAGGTTTTCCCGTCCCAATCGGACGTCCGTCAATCTTCACCACGGGAATCACTTCCGCTGCCGAGCCTGTCAGGAAACATTCGTCGGCTATGTAAACATCGTGGCGGGTCTGCGAAATTTCCCGGACTTCAATCCCTGCCTCACGAGCCAAATCCATCACCGCGTCGCGCGTCACCCCTTCCAGAATGCCCGCGTCGGTCGGAGGTGTAATCAGGACACCGTCGCGCACCAGAAAGATGTTGTCCCCGGTACACTCACAGATTTCCCCTTTGTGGTTGAGCATCAATGCCTCGCTGCACCCGGCCTGCAAACCTTCCAGCTTCGCCATGATGTTGTTCAGGTAGTTCAGCGACTTGATTCGCGGACTCAATGCGGCAGGATGGTTTCGCATGGTGCTGGCGGTGACAATCTCCAGCCCATTTTCGTAAAGTTCCTGCGGGTAGAGCGAAATCATATCCGTAATGATGATCACCTGCGGATGTGAACACCGATTCGGATCGAGACCCAGCGAACCACTCCCCCGCGTCACCACCAGGCGGATGTAAGCATCTTTCAACTGGTTGATTGCCAGCGTCGCGTTCACCGCGTCCATCATTTCCTGCTGCGTCATCGGAATTTCCAGCCGAATCGCCTTGGCGGACTTCCAGAGACGGTCGATGTGTTGAGCGTGGCGAAAAACCGTCCCGTTGTAGCTCCGCATCCCTTCAAAAACGCCGTCGCCGTACAACAGACCGTGGTCGTAAACACTCACCACCGCCTTTTCCTTATCGAAAAATTCGCCATTGATGTAAACTTTGTAAGACATTCTCTAACCTTTCTATGGAATTCGCAACCTCATTATTACAATTACGTCACGTCCTCAATTATCAATTACACCTGCCGCTGCCCCGATTCCAAATGCTCGCAGATTCAAGTCCACAAACGCCGGTTTCACACATTCCCGAATCGCGTCTTTCCAAATATCCACGGAAATGTTGTGCAGTGCCGTTGCCAACGCGCCGAGTAAAACGACATTCGCACATTTCGGATTGCCCAGTTCCATGGCAACACGATTGGCATCCAGGTAAATCAGACGCGGAAACGTTTGACGCAAAAGCTCTTCCGCGTTTTCGGGATAAACGGCACCGCCGGAAGAGACTGTCACCGGCACGATGACCTGACTGTTGACAACCGCCAGCCCATCGGGAGCCAGATAATCCGCGTACCGCAACGCTTCTATTCGCTCCAGCGACATGAGAACCGTTGCCTCCCCTTGGGAAATCAGCGGACTGAAAACCTCTTCGCCGTAACGAATCTGGCCAATGACCGACCCGCCACGTTGAGCCATGCCGTGGACTTCGTTCGTCTTCACGTCAAATCCGGCAAAACCAGCCGCTTTCGCACAAATTTCACTTGCCAGCAAAATTCCCTGCCCGCCCACACCGGCCAGGACGATACTTGTTGTTTGTTTCATGATACGATCGTTTATTTCAAATAAATTTCGGGATTCTGCGTTTCTTTCACGGAAAATTTCAACAGGCATCGGAAATGGCGTCGAATTTGCAAATCTGATTGCAGAGCGAACAGCCATTGCAGACGATCGGATTGACGCTCGGTTTTTCGCCCGTACACTCCAATGCCGGACAGCCCAATTTCAGGCACATCTTACACGCCTTGCACTTTTCCGGGTCGATTTTGCGGACATTTCCGGTACGTTTGCGCACGGCCAGGACGCAGGGACTGCGGGAAATCACCACCCACGGCTCGTCCGATTCCGTCGCTTTTTTCAGCACTTCCAGCGTCTGGGCATGGTTCAGTGGGTCGCAGACCGCGACATTCTTGATTCCGCAGGCTCGGGAAATTTCCTCAATCGATGCGGGGGTGGTCGTTTCTCCCATGAGCGTCACCCCCGTGCCAGGATTGTCCTGATGGCCGGTCATGGCGGTGATACGGTTGTCCACCACGATAATCGTCGTGGGAACCTGATGCCAGGCAATGTTCAAAATTCCCGTAATTCCTGAGTGGAAAAACGTTGAATCACCGACGATTCCAACCACTTTCCGCTTTTGCCCACTCTGCGTCATACCGTGAGCCATGGAGACGCCTGCCCCCATGCAAATCGTGGTGTCCATTCGGCTCAACGGTGGCAAAACGCCCAGCGAATAACAACCAATATCCCCCGTCACGTCACAATCCATTTTCGTCAAGGCGTAAAAAATCCCCCGGTGCGGACATCCGGCACAGAGCGTCGGTGGTCGCTGCGGCAACGGCTTGTTTCCAACAACACGGCAACTCGGCGAGGGACGGTATTCCACCGATTCGTAACGACTTCTCGCTTCCCGCACAATATCGGGGGTCAGCTCGCCCATTTTCGGGACGTATTTTTTCCCCTCACACGGAATTCCCATCGCCTTGAGCTGCAATTCCGTAAAATCTTCCAGTTCCTCCACCACCAGAACCTTCTTCACCGTGGCGGCAAATTCCCGCACCAGTTTCTCCGGCAACGGAAATGGACACCCCAATTTCAAAACCGAGGCTTCGGGGAAGACTTCCCGTACGTACTGATACGCAATTCCCTCTGTCACGATTCCCAGTTCGTGGGAACGCATTTCCACCCGATTGATTCCCCACGCTTCCGAACCGTCCAGTTTTCCGCTATCTTCTGCCATTTTTTGCAGACGGTCTTCCAGTTTCCCCCGCAAACGCCGTGCCCAGGCGGGAATCACGACAAATTGCGTCGGGTTTCTCACAAAACCTATCGGTCGGTCAAGCTCTTTTCGCTCCTCCCAAGCCACCAACGACCGCGAATGGCTCACCCGTGTGGTACTTCGCAAAATGACTGGCGTCCCATACTTTTCCGAAACGTCCATGGCAACCTTGATAAATTGCTTCGCTTCGGCAGAATCGGCTGGCTCAAAAATCGGAATTTTGGCAAAGCGGGCAAAATGGCGGGTGTCCTGCTCATTCTGCGACGAGTGCATTCCCGGATCGTCCGCCACGATAAAGACCAGGCCTCCGGGTGTTCCCGTATAGGCCAGCGTCATCATCGGGTCGGCAGCCACATTCAGCCCGACATGTTTCATCGTCACCGCCGTTCGCGCTCCGGCCATCGCCGCCCCGGCAGCCACTTCCAGCGCCACCTTTTCATTCGGTGCCCATTCACATCGCACGAAATTTTTATATCCCCTGACGCAACTCTCCAGAATCTCCGTCGAAGGAGTTCCCGGATAACCCACGGCAAGCGTCGCCCCCGCTTCATAAAGCCCACGGGCAAACGCCTCATTCCCGGAAAGTAAATGTTTCATGAAAGACCTGTCCATCCAACATTAAAATTAAACCATGCTATAGAAACCTTCAGTATACTCCTCCGACTGTTTTTGACAATGGGGAGTGGGAAAGAGAATGTTCCTGGCAGGTGGGCAAATTTGCCAAAAGGAAAAGGTATTAAAAAGAAACGTCTTCCCACTATTCCTATTTTGTCTATTTTGCGGAATGGGAAAATATTTCCTGATTTTTTTCGTTAAAATCCAAAAAATCCGCAAGTCCGCTACATCTTATCACCGATAAGGTTTATATATCCGAGAGATACGAAATTACCGGAGGCAGATTTTTATCTGCAATGGTCTTGATACGAACAATGTGAGAGGGAGTCATGTTGAAAACATCCATCCAGGGAATGGTGCTCGTAGCAGTGGCTTTTAGCGTTGCCACGATGAGCGGTTGTGCATTTACCACACTGGGACCCAGTATCGGAATCCTTTCCGTGCCGATTCCCGTTTCTCCTTATTTTCAGGGAAAACAGGAAGACAAGGCGATGGAGGAACGCTACTCCAAAATGAAAGTTCTGGATCCGATTCCGCCGGGAACGACACACGTCGCGGAAGACCCGCCGAGTGACGATCAGATCATGCGGAAGTTCCACGAAATCCATAACGTTCGTGGCAATTTCCCCGGACTGTACGAAGTCCAACACAATAACGTCCGTATTGTTAAAGAAAAAGTGCAGGACATTGTCGATCCGGTTCGGGTTTTACCCCTGGTGGGACCGGTTCAGGTACACCATTCGCACTGGGTTTGCAAAGTTTATTTCACGGAAGTGATTCGCAATGGCTGGCCGATTCCGTACACCGTCAAGACGGAAGAGCGGATGGAAGTCATCAAAATCGACCAGGATCACCTCCATCGGGCTGGCAATGTTGTTTCGGGAGACACCAGCCACTAACCGTTCCCTCTTGAAAACCGATGGTTTTCTTCATGACGCGCTCTGGAAAGGGATTTCCAGGGCGTTTTTTTATATCTGTCCCGTTTCTTCCCACTGCGAAAAAAAGAGAAAAAATGCGAAAAATCATGATGGAATTCCGTTGAAATTTCGTGAATCTTCCTTTATAATAGAGCGAGCGTTGGAGAATTCTCCCCCAAGGCAGCGTTCTTCAGAGTACATAAAATGAAAGGATTTCTGAGAGGAAAAAAATGCGAAAAAAGTTTGTGGGAAGTCTTCTGGGATGGTTGGTGATGGGATGGTGTCTGGTGACGATGGCAAAAGAAGTTGTTGTGTATGATGCCGCAACTCCGATTTCGTCGATTGTTTCGCTGGCGGGCGCAACATTTCAGCAAACACCGGAAGGATTGCTGGTGGAAACGTGTGGTCAGCAGACACAAGGGAAGGAAGTCTATCCCGGCATTGCGATTCGGGGAGAATGGAATCAGGACGATTTCAACGCGGTGGAAGTGGTGGTGATTCACCGGGACAACAAGGGTCGGCTTCCCCTGCGAGTGCGTCTGGGTGGGGCAACTGGTGGACTGGGTGGTCAGGAAGACGCATATATCGCTTCTACCGAAGTGCCGGAAAAAGGAACGACCCTCTGCACGATTCCTGTTCAGGGGGCGAAATTCCAGACGACGGGAATGCGTCGCGCACCGTGGGATGGCTTGGGGCTGGTCAGCACGTTGCGGGGAACGAAAATCACGTCGATTGGCGTTTACATGCCGAAACCGCTCTTGGACTGGAAGTGGGGCATTGCGAAAATCACGCTGAAAAAAATCGATTTGGCGAAAATAACCCAACGGGAGGAAATCAAGCCATTTCGCCATCCCACGATGCTGGATTATCTGGCGTATTTCGATCCGAATCCGAAATGGATGACAATGACGGAAGAGGAATTTTTCCCGTTCATCGATATTTACGGACAATTCAAGTACAAAGACTGGCCGGGCAAAATCCACAGCGACGCCGATTTGCAGAAGGCCAGGGAGGTCGAAGCGAAAGATTTGGCCACGCATCCCGGTCCGAAAGGGTGGAATCGCTACGGTGGCTGGGCGGACGGGCCACGTTACCAGGCGACCGGCCATTTCCGTGTGGAAAAAATCGACGGAAAATGGTGGATGATCGACCCTGAGGGGTGCCTGTACTGGTCGAACGGTCCGGTGCGGGTGACTTCTTCGAGTGCGGTGACGCCGTTGGATGGTCGGGAACACTATTTTACCGATTTGCCCGACGAAAATTCTCCCTTGGGTGAGTTTTACAAGACTCATGACGAGCTTCTTCGACCGTATTATGAAAAACGCAATATCCAGAAAACATACGATTTTTCCTCCGCCAACGCCTACCGAAAATATGGCAAAAACTGGCGAAAAATCTATGCCGAATTGGCTCATCAGCGTTTACGCAGTTGGGGAATGAACACGATTGCGAACAGTTCGGATGTCAACATTTGCCAGATGGACAAAACGCCGTACACGGATCGCATTGAGTTGAAATCCCCCGCCATTGCCGGTTCCCACGATGGTTGGTGGCCGTTTCGCGACCCGTTTCACCCGGAATTTCGGACAAATTTCCGAAAGCAGCTTCAGGAACGGGAAAAGGAACTGAACAGTCCGTGGTGCATTGGTTTCTTTGTGGATAACGAGTTGAGTTGGGGCGGTGATACTTCTTTGGGTGAGTGGACGCTGCAATCTCCGGCAGATCAGTGTGCAAAAATCGAATTTGTCGACCGTTTGAAACAGAAGTACGGAACGATCGAGAAACTGAACGAGGTGTGGGGCGGGAATTACGCATCGTGGGAAGCACTTTTGGAGACGACGAAAACTCCTCCTCCAGGAGCCAAAGCGGATTGCGGCGAATTTTCCGACGTGATTGTGGACGCCTATTATCGGATTATTCGGGAGGAATTCAAAAAAGTGGCACCGAATACGCTCTATTTGGGATGTCGTTTTGCGGGGAGTGCCAACGAGAAGTTTTTGCGAATGGGAGCGAAGTATTGCGACGTATTGAGTTTCAACATTTATCGTTTTACACTGGACGATTTTCGTCTTCCAGAGGGAATCGACCTGCCGATTCTGGTGGGGGAATGGCATTTCGGAGCATTGGACCGCGGGATGTTCCACTGGACACTTGTCGGTGTGAAAAATCAGGAGGAACGTGCGCAGGCCTGTTACCATTATGTGGAATCGGCGTTGAAACACCCGAATTTCGTGGGCGTTCACTGGCACCAGTTCGGCGAACAGGCAACGACAGGACGATTTGATGGAGAGAATTTTCAGAATGGTTTTCTGGATGTCTGTGACACGCCGTATTGGGAGACGATAGGAAAATTTCGCGAGATTGGATACCGAATGTATCCGATTCGTTGGGAAAACGCACAGAAATAGGATAGCGAAAAGAGGGCAGGGGATATTTCTTCATGAAGAGGGGATATTCCTTTCCCGAACCATTATTTTGGCTATTTTATCTGAAAAAAAGGGTGGGGGGGCTTGAAAAATCTGAAAATATTACCATAATGACCATTTCCATGGACTGTAGGAGTCTTTGAGGTATCTTTTATAGGATACGTTTCCAAAGACCAGAAGATATATCGTAGTGAGACCATTTTTCAAGTAGAGGTTCGTTCATGTCGGCATTGGAAGTTTTGGAAGTGAAGGTTCGTGATACATTTGGAAAGCGCAGGGTGCGTCGTCTGCGTGCCAACGGCTGGATTCCCGCCATTCTGTACGGACATGGGCAGGAAGTGGTCAATCTTTCGATTCCTGAGAAGAACTTGATGACGCTCATGCGGCATGGGCATCACATCGTCAATCTTTCGGGCGAAGCGAACGGCGAAGCACTGGTGAAAGAAGTCCAGTGGGATGTGTGGGGCAAAGAGATTCTGCACGTCGATTTTACCCGTATCAATGCGAATGAGAAGATTCAGTTGACCGTTCCGGTGGTGCTGCGTGGCGAAGCGGCTGGCCTGAAAGAGGGTGGTGTGGTCGATCAGTTGGTTCACGAAGTGGAAGTGGAATGTTCGGCCTCGAATACCCCGGATGAAGTGGTGGTGCGTGTCAGCGATTTGGCACTGGGACAGAACATTACGGTGGCGGATGTGGAACTTCCGGCGGAAGTGAAAATGTTGCTTCCGGCAGAGACCGTTTTGGTGCAGTGCCACGAAAAGGTCGAAGTGGAAATCGAGCTGGCCGCGGAAGTGACAGGAGCGGAACCGGAAGTCATTGCCCGCAAGAAGGAAACGGAAGAGGAAGAATAGTTTTCAATCATGGCGTTTTGGGAAAAAATCTGGTCTCTGTTGGGTTTTCGCAAGTCTGGCTGGAAAAAGTCGGAGGACGAGGCGAAGATACGAGATGCGGTTTTTTCAGAGACGTCTGATTGGAATGCGGAGGAAACTTCGCGAACCCCGACGGCGGTGGAAGTGGCTTTTCAGGAGCGGCTGAAAGAAGAGGAGCCGAAAACGGCGGGAGTGCGGAAGATTCTTGCGTCGAAGAAGTCACTGAAGGAATGTTTGAGCGTCCCTTCCACAGTGTCCCCTTCTTCGGTATCCGGGAAAGGAGTTTCGCCGGTGAAACTGATTGTTGGGCTGGGAAATCCCGGTGCGCAGTATGTCGGAACGCGGCATAACATCGGTTATGAAGTTCTGGCGGAACTCGGCAGGCGTTATGGAGTCGGTCGTCCCAAATCGAAGTTCCAGGGTGAGTTGCTGGAAGCGTCCCTTTCGGGGCAGAAGGTTTTGCTGTTGAGTCCGGTGACATACATGAATCGCAGTGGCTCCAGCGTCCGTCCGTGCGTCGATTTTTATCGCATTGCGGTGGAAGATATTTTGATATTGTGCGACGACGTAAGCCTTCCGGCAGGCAAAATTCGTCTGCGGGCACAAGGTTCCAGTGGCGGGCAAAAGGGTTTGGGCGACGTGATTCGCGTATTGGGAACGGACAAGGTGGCCCGTTTGCGAGTCGGTGTTGGCGAAAAACCGCCCGGTTGGGATTTGGCGGATTATGTATTGTCGAAATTTTCCAAAGAAGATCGTGCCGTGATGGACGCGGCGGTGAAAGAGGCAACGGACGCGGCCGCCTTGTGGGTGACATCGGGTATCGAACGCAGTATGGATCGCTATAATTAAGGATACGGCAAGGTCGGAGTCCAGCTTTTCGTTTTTGGGAATTTTGATTGAGGGACGGCCCAAAGCGACAAGAATAGTCATAACAACATTTTAGGAATTTGTAGTAGTAACAGAAACATTTGTCATCAGGAGTGGTACTTTGGCTCTTAACGTTTACGAAGGAATGTTTATTCTGGATTCCGGTCGTTTTGCACGTGACCCGGACAATGTGTCGGGACAGATCACGAAACTGGTTCAGGACGCTGGCGGCGAAATCCTGGTCAGCCGTCTTTGGGAAGAACGTCGTCTGGCGTACCCGATCAACGGCCAGCGCAAAGGGGTTTACTGGTTAACGTATTTCCGTCTGGACAGTTTGCAGTTGGCGGAACTGAACCGTCAGTGTGGTCTTTACGACGCGAATCTTCGGAATCTTTTCATCAAGATTGATCCGCGGATTGTGGATGCGTTGGTGGAACATGCAATGGCAGGTCCCGCGGCAATGCAAGATCGAGCATTACCGGAAGTCGAAGAGGAAGTGGAAGAAGAGTACATTCCCGAAGAAGAATTTGAGGGAGAAGAAGCCTAGATATTTCCGACGGGATAGCGTAGATTCCGTGGTCTGTTTGGGTCAACCTGAAAGAAAAGAGATAGCAGGAGTCCGCCATGG
Source organism: Planctomycetia bacterium (assembly GCA_030527185.1). Taxonomy (GTDB): domain Bacteria; phylum Planctomycetota; class Planctomycetia; order Pirellulales; family Thermoguttaceae; genus RGIG3701. Next base: position 46,270 of record JAUNBF010000021.1, read on the forward strand.
CGAGTTATAATCGCGTGATATTGCTGGGTAATTTAACCCGAGACCCGGATTTGAAATACACACCGTCGGGCATGGCGGTTTGTGAAATCGGCCTTGCGGTGAACGATCGCCGCCGAACTCCTGAAGGGGAGTGGGTCGAGGAGGCGACATTTATCGACGTTACCCTGTGGGGCAAGACGGCAGAAACATGCAGCCAGTATATGCAGAAAGGTTCGCCGATTCTCATCGAAGGTCGTTTGAAGCTGGATACCTGGGAACAGGAAGGGCAGAAGCGGTCGAAGTTGCGAGTGGTGGGTGAGCGGATGCAGATGGTGGGGAGCCGTGGTGGTAGTTCCGGCGGCAATTCTGGAGGTTCGTCCCGTGGAGTATCGCGTGATGAATCGGAAGCCTATGGCGGAGGTTATGAAGGAGGTGGTTACTCGGCTCCTTCACGCAATACCCCTCCTCCCGCCGACGACATTCCTTTTTAAGGGAAGTTGGAAGAGAGCGTTTTTCCAACAGACGCAGCCGGTCGTTACCGGTCCGACGCTTTGCGGTCAGCGCACAGAATTCTTTTTTGCTGGCGTTGAAAAAAAGCTGGTGGCGGAAGCCATCTAACTTGTACAGGTGGTGCAAGGACACCTCGCTGGAAGAAGGTTTGTTTTGTTTTTTCCAGCGTTCATCGAAAGAAATCCAACAGAAAAGGAGCAGAAAATGCCCAACACGAAGAAACAGAAGAAAATCAAGCGTCCGTCATTCAAGATGAAGCGATTGCCGAAAGGTCCGAACGGGGGAGTCACGTTGCTGCTGATTCAGAGCGTGGATCACCTTGGGAAACAGGGGGATGTGGTGGAAGTTCGACCGGGATACGCGAACAACTATCTGATTCCGCAAGGTTTGGCGACTGTGGCGACGGATCACCACAAACGGATGGTGGAAAAACACAAGGCACGTCTGGCGGAAATTCACAAAGCGAAGACGGCAGCGATGGAAGCGTTGGCGGAGCAGTTGCACAAGGCCAGCATTTCGATTGAAGCGAACGCGAATGACGAAGGGCATTTGTATGGTTCGGTAGGTGCCCCGGAAATCGTGGCGGCGTTGAAGAACATCAACATTCACCTGGCGGAAGACCAAATTCGCCTTGCTGGTCCACTGCGTGAATTGGGCTTGTACACGGTCAAAGTCCATCTCACAGGCGAAATCGAGTCGGAATTGCACGTCTGGGTCGTTCCAACCGTGGCGACTGTAAAATAGTCCGCCGTTGGGAAGCATGGCAGGAATGAACGAAAGCGGAGGATGGCAAGTCCTCCGTTTTTTATGGGAAGGGCGGTTCCCTAAATCCTCCCATTCTCTCCTTTTTATTCTTCTTACTTATCTCGATGATAATCCTCATTTCAAGTATCCACGGAGAAAAAAGTAAGAATGGAAATATCTGCGTCTTCTGCGTAATCTGCGGATAATTTTTAACGTTGGAAGGGAAGGAAAATACGGTTTGCCTTGACGGTTGAAATTTCAGGATTTATCCAAAAATCTTTCTTGAAAAACAGGTTTTCCCGCACTTCCTTTTTTTGTCCGCAGATTACGCAGAGGACGCAGATGATGTTATTTCCATCCCTATCCTCTGCGGAAAACTCTTCTACACTTCCAAATGGTAAATGTGGCAAACGGATTTTAGAAATGTTCTAATGTTATCAAAGGGGTTGCTACAATCCGAATAATCGTTAAAATTTCCAAAATCGTTAAGTTTTTCCATGGTTATGCCGATAAATAGGGAAAAGACTCGTTGTGGAGATGGTTTGCATGGATAAAAAAGGAATTTTGTTCGGAAGTGAGGCGGGAAGAATGTCTGGGATACATGGGTTCATCAGAAAGCCGCGGAAATTTTGGGCGATTCGTGCCACGGGTTGGATTTTATGTGCCATTTTCGTGCTGGGTTTATGTTCCTGCCGCAGTGCCCGCAATCAGCCATTGGTTTCTCTGCCCGGGAGTTATCCGCGTTATTACCCGCACGGGACGGTTTTTGTGGAGAGTTGCGTGACGGGCTGTGGGAACGCGGCGTGCAGTTCTTGTGCAACAGGTTCTCCCACGGCTGCTTGCGGTCCGATGGATCAGACGTTGATTCCTGATGCGCCTCCCGGTATAGTACCCGCTCCGGCAACTTCGAGTGAAGATAAATTTTACGAAGGGGTGGAAATGGGGACACCGCGGGATAATCCCGTTCCAGCATTGGAAGAGGTACCGGAAGCCAGTGTTCCCGCGATCCCGGAACCTACCAGAACCTCTCCATCGAGACGAAAAACCTCTTCTGCCACAGCACCGAAAGTTGCTCCTGCCGAGAAAAGTGTGGAAAATTTCCCGATTGATGTGGAAAACGTCCTGTCCGAGACACCGGAAGTCCGGGAAACGGTTCCAAAATCTTCCAGCGTTCCGCGAAGAACCATGAAACCCCAGAAATCGAAAACCAAGACAACTCCCAAACAGGTTGCCCCTGCCGCTCCTATGATTTTGGAGGAAAATGAGGAGGAAAAACCGCAGGAAATTCCACAGACAGAAATTCCACAACTCGAAATTCCTGAATCATCGTTGGAAACTCCTGAAGCACCCCAGCCGATGTTGCCCGTGGAGGAATTGCCCGATGTTTTGCCGCAAATTCCTGAAACGGAGGTGGAGTTGACCCCGGATTTGCCGTTGGAGTTGCCGGAAGCATCGCGTCGGAAGGTGAAAAACTTGCCTCTGGTGGAAGATGGAGAAAAAGAATGGTTGAAAATGTCCGAGGCTCAAACGTTGACCGACGCTCCTATTTTCCAGGAAAAAACGCCCCCTGCCAGAACGGCGGAAGGGAATGTTGACCCCCAGTTCAAACGTCTCTCTGCGGAAATGGAGTTTGGCACGAATGAAAGTGCCTTTATCCGACGTATCAGTGCGGAGATGCCTGTCGCAGGAGAAACGGCGGAGCAGGTCGTTTCTGCCGTGGCTGCGGTTCCTGGAAATGAGGTGGCCCCCTCCCCCCAGCGTCCCGATTTCATGCCGTCGGATGAGTACCTTTCTGCGGGCGTGAAACCTGCCCAAAAAATGGAGCCGAAGGGGAATGAGAAAAAACTGGACGACCGTTGGAAGCTCAATACCCAGCATGAAGAGGGAACGTACCTGTTTTATAACTCCCCGGAAGGGCGTGAAACGGTTCAGACCACCGATCCGGTTTCCCTTTACGCCCCGCGATTCCGAGCCGTTCGGCAGGTGATGGACTTGAGCGTCGATTCGCAAATCGTTCAGACAGGCGATATTGCCAATCCGGTGGAAATCCACTTCCAGCAGTATAATACCGGCCCTGGAACGGCCAAACAACAGGTACAGGCCAACCAGGAAAAAGGGAAAACCGTCATGACACAACTGGCTTCCGGGCAATCGACCGGGGAAGTGGACGGCGGACTCGTTGCCAAAGCTTACACACAGGACGCGGTGGCTGCCCAGGAAGGTACTCTGATTGAGGGGGTACGGGAAGTCGACGGAAAAATGTCGGCCTGGATTTCCGAAGGAATGGATCGTGCCAATACCTGGACGCAAAACGAAGAATTGCAGGTCTTTATCGATAAAGTCAGCGCTGCCGTTTCGGTGAAAAATGAGTCGGTACCGTCGATTTATACAGTTCAGGAAGGGGACAAAAAACCGCAAATGAAGATTTATAAAGTCGCGTCCCGTTCCGCCGCCAACCCCGGTGAAACGGTCGATTTCACGATTTTCTTTGAAAATGTCGGCCCGGTGCCCGTAGGAAATGTCGTTTTGGTCGATAATCTCTCCGCTCGTCTGGAGATTCTCGAAGATTCGGCGGAAAGCAGTGTGGACGCGCTCTTTTCCTATGAGCCAAATGAGTCCGGTTCCCTGGTACTTCGCTGGGAAGTGACACAACCACTCTCTCCCGGTGAAAAAGGAGCGGTGAAGTTCCGATGTGTGGTACGCTAGAACACTTCCAGAATTTGTTTACCACGTTTGACATTTGGAAAACATCGGTCGATCCGTTGGTAGCGTAGAAGAATTTCCGTAAAAAATGGAGATGGAAGTAAAATCTCATCTGCGTCTTCTGCGTCGCCAGGGTAAATCGTATTTTCCTTGACGACGCGGAAAACACAGATATTTCCGTCCCCTACACTTTTCTCGGCAGATAGTTGAAACAGAGATTTCGACGAGATAAATAAGAAGAATAAAAAGGAGAGAATGTTTTTTAGACGTTCCCTGGAGCTTTGTTCAACTGATCATTAGGAATGACAATTAGGAGTGGCCAAGCCGCTTTTTATAAAGGGTGGTGTTATGTCCAATAAATATCATGAGTCATAACACAATCACCCCTGAAAATGCGGCGGAAACATCCACAATTATCAATTTGACACGCCATTAGTCGCCATGATACGTCCCAACGAGCATTCGTTCTTTGGACCGAGGAACGGTTTTTCTTCCCAGAATTTCCCGGCGAACGACGGAAACATTTTCTGGAGCGTGAATTCCCAAACGGATTTTTCCTCCTCGAATATCCGTTACGGTAATGACAATATTATCATTGATAATAATGCTCTCATCTTTTTTACGAGTTAATACCAGCATTCTTTGCCTCTCCTTGCATCGGTTGCCCTTATTATAATTGAGGTGACAATCCTTTTTTGTCTACCTATAGCATAACCCATAAATCCCGCAAGTCAAGCAAAATCTTTACAAACTCTACAAAATATTCAATTGATTTAGATTCTCTAATCGTTATAATCGTTAAATTTTAACATTTGTCGTTAAAAATTCACCTTCCCAGGCTATTTTTGAAGAAGAGAGAGGATTTTCAGTTGTTGGTGAATCTCCTCCAGGTGCGTTTCCGACCCACCGCCCCAGGCATGAGTAATGACTCCATTCTGACAGAGCAGCAAGGTTGGAAAACCAATACCATCCACGTACATTTTGGCTTTGGGGTTGATCTGCAAGGCCATTCCCACGAGACTGGTCCGAAAAATGTCCTGCGGGTCCCACCAGACCTGGGAAAACGGAAGTTGAGAGGCAAAGATAGCTCGCTCGGTCATTCTGCGGAAAGGTTCCTCATCACGCAAGGCCATTTTCAAACTTTCCGGGGTCTCACTCTCCTCTTCTTCCGACAATGTTTTTACAGCCAGATAGGCAACAGGCAAAAGAACCAATTGAGAATTTCGGGTAGCTTCTTTCAAAGGTTCCTTCAGTTGAGCCAAAAAATGACACGATTTGTGATCCCATGGCCCCCATAAAATCACCAAAACAGTTTTTTCAGCAAGGGATTCCATCGATGGCGGTTCCGAAGTTCCCACCAACGGATGGAGCGATTCCGTGGAGCAGAGAGGAAGCCCTGCCAAAAAATGTTGTTGGGAGTCCACGCGAAAGCAACTGGGACCGAAAAAAATAAAACCACCCCCCAAAATCATCACGAGAATCAGAATAATCAGGTTCATACGTGCCTGATATTGGGGATTTTCTTCCAGTTGACCAAAAAACTCCTCTGTGGAAAGAGGACGCTCTTCATATTCATTTTCAGAAATATTCATCATATCCTCCTTCTCATCAACATCCTTTACCCGATTCTACCGTCCATCGGACTGCTGGCGGTTGCGTAGAGCTTTTTCGGGATTCGTCCTGCCAAATAGGAGGCACGGCCAGCCTCACATGCCCATTTCATCGATTCCGCCATCAAAACAGGGTTTTTCGCATGGGCAATGGCGGTGTTGAGCAGAATTCCATCCGCTCCCAATTCCATGGCAAAAGCAACGTCGCTGGCCGTTCCGACACCCGCGTCGACAATGACTGGATAGTCGGGGTCGTTTTCCTTCAAATATTCCATACAAATCCGAATGTTATTGGGATTCAGCACCCCCTGTCCCGAACCGATGGGACTCCCGGCTGGCATGACACTTTTGGCTCCAGCATTTTTCAGTCGCCGAGCCATCATCGGGTCGTCGGTGGTATAAACCAGGACTTCAAAACCTTCGGCCACCAGTTTTTCCGTTGCTTCCAGCGTGGCTATCGGATCGGGAAGGAGTGTTTTGGCATCTCCCAGAACCTCCAGTTTGACCCAATTGGCACCAGGATTTTCCATTTGTGTAAGGATTTCCCGTCCCAGCCGTGCCACGCGAATGGCATCTTCCGCCGAAAAACAACCTGCCGTATTGGGCAAAATGGTATACTTTTTCAGGTCGATGTAATCCAATAAATTATTGCCATCCTTGTCAAACAGACGTTCCCGGCGGACCGCCACCGTAATACATTCTGCCCCGGAAGTATCCAGTGCTTGCTGCATGAGGGGATACGTTGCATACTTTCCCGTCCCCACGAAAAGTCGACTCGTGAAGGTATGGGAACCAATTTGTAAAGGTTTCTTCATGATTTTCCGAACACTCAATCCATTCAGCCGCCACCCACCAGAGTGACGATTTCCAAAATATCGCCGTCATGCAACACGAAATCAAGGTGTTGCGCTTTCGGCACCAACTCACGATTCACCTCCACCGCCACGAACGCCTTTTCCAAATTCAGGAATTTCAGCAGTTCCGCGACCGTGGAGACGTTTCCCACATTTTTTTCTTCACCGTTGATGAGCAATTTCACGCTATTCTTCCTCCACCACTTCCTCCATGACCATCGGCATGACAAAACGATCGACCGTATAATAGGTCAATGGAGAGCTGAACGGGGAATTGCTGGAGAAGGAGGAAGGATTCCAGGGCAGGATGTAAACCAACATCAAACCGGTATTGACTTCTGTAATGTACAAGGCCGAGGCTCCGGGACGGATATTTCCACCCTGTCCGACGATACTGTGGATACCTGCGGTCATGATGTACTTCGGTTCCTGCGGGAGTTGGATGGCCTGTTTGGCAGCATTTTTCTTGGTGCGGGAAGTCCCTTTTTTGCCGCGATTGTTCAGGATGGTAACCGCTTTTCGCAGGTCGGCGTGGACGTTTCCCTGATACCGGGACTGGAAGGTGGGGGAGACTTTGGAAAGAACCCCTGCCGACAGGAGTCCGGTGGTGGAATCGAGTACGAAAACCGCTTCGCTTCCTCCATCGACGGGTGCGGTGCAGGTCAGATACCCATCCACGCGGTCGGATGTGGAGGCCTGCGCGACGGGAACCCCATTTCCCCTGTCAAACGCGGCATTTTGCGGCAGAAAACGGACACACAGGACACTGGAAACCACCCCTGTAGCCACACAGGCAGCCAGCAACAGGACGACAGAAAAAATTCGGATGGAATGTTTCACGTTCAATTCTCCTTTTTAGGTTATCAGGCATAAAATCGTCTCACGAACAATATTTTACCCGATTTTCAAGAAAAAACCAACAGGGGAGTCCTCTTTTTTAGAAATATTTTTGGCTTTCAGGAGAAAATATTCTCTTTTTTTGCTCGGAAAACCGGAAATTTCAAGGAACACTGGTATATTTATCTCGGCGACAATCCCAATTTTCAGTATCCGCCGAGAAAAAAGCAGGAATGGAAATATCTGCGTCTTCTACGGAAAGTTTTTTACGCTGTCAACGACTCAACCGATTTATACTCCTTCCATTTTGAATTTCAGGGAAACGAAAAGAAAGCCCCTACCTTTGGGAGGGGTACGCCCGATAGGGCGGGGGGTGGGTTGGTGAAATGGCGGAACGATGTTCTATTGGGCAAATTACGATAGCCCCCCCATTCCTGTCCCACCCCGTCGTCAAGGAAAAACGGTGTCTTCCTCCCGCCTACGGCTGCCACCCCTTCCCAAGGGAGGAGCTTTCGGGCGGAATACCGGAAATTTCAAGGAACACTGGTATATCCAAAAAACTCTCCTAAATTCTTTCTAAAAAATAAGTTTTCTCGCACTTCCTTTTTTTTGTCCGCAGATTACGCAGAAGACGCAGATGATTTTACTTTTACCTCTATCTTCTGCGGAAAGTTTCCTACACTGTCAAATTCTCAACCGATTTATTTATCTCGACGACAATCCCGTTTGAAATATCCGCCGAGGAAAAAGTGGGAATGGAAATATCTGCGTCTTCTGCGTCATCTGCGGACAAATATTAACGTTGGAAGTCGTTGAAATTGTTGGATTTATCCTAAAGACTCTCCTAAATTCTTTCTAAAAAATTCGTTTTCCCGCACTTCCTTTTTTTGTCCGCAGATTACGCAGAAG
>JAUNBF010000169.1 GCA_030527185.1 Planctomycetia bacterium
ATAACGTACCCGAAGTGGTGTCGTTTATCATAGGGCTTCTCCGTACGCCGCACCAAGCATATTGGTTTCTTTAACATTCCCGGACAACCCCGCCACATTTCGACATTCTACCCGGCCTGAAGCCCTTTTTCAAGACGCAAACCGGGAAAATACCGACGTTTACACCTCTCACTCCTTTTTCCAGTGATTTCCAAAACTCCTCTGATCGGTTTCCTCAATGCCACGATGTCCGAAAACGTCGCAGGTCGCAAGGGATCGTTCCAACGCGTCGAACTCGTCAGGGGTCAGTGTCACATTCCACGCGCCCAGGTTTTCCAGAATCCGCTCCTGATTTTTGGAACCGGGAATCGGAACGACGTTCGGGTACTTGATAAAATCGTGTTCTTACAGTCCTGTTTTTTATTTGATATTCTTTTCCGGGAAATCCGCCAGTCCTTTTTCTTGCAGGAATTTTTCCATCAGGTCGGCTATTTCCGAGTTGTTGATATCTAAGAACGGAAAATGCGTATTTCCCTTGATACCTATTTCTGGCAGGTGAATGACGGTGCAATTTCCGCCATGACGATTGACCGTTTCGGCAAAGATGCGTGCCATCTGCAATTCGCCGCGCCATTGGTCGCGCCCTGCATCGGCAACGGGTTCTGTGGCGATATTGTCTCCGTAATAAATGATAATGGGCATTTTCGTGAGTTTCTTGAACTCATCCGGCTCCACAGCCATTGGCTCAATAGGTCCCCAATAGGTAGGGATTGCTTTCGGGACTTCACCTTTCGGAAAAATGAAAGGTCCGTATTTGCCTCCTCCGGGTTCGTAGGAAACAATTGCTTTCACCTTATCCGACAGCAAGGCAGTGCGCCATCCCACAGTCCCGTTAGCCGAGTGTGTTACCAGCACGGCAGGTCCAATCTTCTCAAGCAGTGCCGCCATAGCTTCGGCAATGACGTCGCGATCGTCCTCACCCGCCGTCATCGCTCCCAGACGGAAGAACTGCTCAAGACTGGCCGAATCCTTGGGAAACTGCACTCCGGGATAGAAGTCAGGCCATTCGCCGAGGCGGAAAAGCGTGAACCGCAGCCTGTCGTCGTAATTGGGGACATTGGTCACTATCGGAGCTTCGTTTACATTGGTAGTGCGGCCGGACTCTCCATTGCGCGGTTGGTCCACTAAATACACACTGTAGCCTTTGCGCAGGAAGATATTCTGAAATCCGTCGCGACCATCGGGGGTGCTGCTCCAGCAGCGTTTCGTCATACTGCCGCCGTGCAGGAAGACAAGAGGGTACTTCCGTGCATTGACAGGTATCTGATAAAGGGCGTAAGCATGGTCGCCGTATGCTGTCTGTCCTTCGGGTTCGTAGCAATGCGCCATGTCAAATGTCCCTTCATGTTTAACCTTCCGTCCTCCAACGGCATAGCCGCCTTGATCTTGAAGCACAATGGCAGAAGAAGGCAGTTCGGCCAATTGAGTCGCACTTTCCCCTTTGCAGGCGGAAATAAATACCAAGACTGTCAGACTAACGATCACGCTCAGTAATAGTGCTTTTCTATTCATATCCTTCATTTTCTTATCCTTTTTTAAGTTTGTAATTTGCAGAAAAATTATATCATGCTTTTATGTAATATACATCATATTCAAATTACGATGCGACGAAAGTCGAGCGGTCGAAATACGCCGTTGCCAATGTTGTAGGCTGATTCGCATTCGCGGGAAGCAGGTGCGCAAGCAGTTGGGCGCCCCAATAGTAAGTTTCCAACCCACCGCTCAAATAGTCCGGGTACAACAGTCGAATCGTTTTCATCGTCTCACCTTTCTCCATGATTTTTTCTGGAAGTTTCTCCGCGTTCACACTCGGAATGCCTCCCCATACAGAGGCTGCGGCCGCGCCGGCCACGGTTAAAAAATCGCGTCGTGTCGTTTTCATTTTTCACTCCTTTTTCCAGTGATTTCCAAAACTTCTCTGATCGGTTTCCTCAATGCCACGATGTCCGAAAACGTCGCAGG
>JAUNBF010000170.1 GCA_030527185.1 Planctomycetia bacterium
AAGGGAGGGGCTTTCGTGCGGAAAACCGGAAATTTCAAGGAACACTGGTATAAAATCGTGAATTTTGTGTGAACGCCGAAATTATCAATTATCAATTAACCCTTTTTTGGTGGATGATGAGGATACTGTTGGCTTCGCCGCGAGGTTTTTGCGCGGGGGTGAATCGAGCGATTGAGACGTTGCGGGAAGCCTTGCGGAAATTCGGCAGGCCGATGTACGTTTATCATGAAATTGTCCACAATCGGTGGGTGGTGGAGGAATTTCAGGCCAAAGGTGCCGTTTTTGTCGATACGCTGGAGGAAGTTCCGGTGGGTAGTTGCCTGATGTATTCGGCACATGGCGTTTCGCCGGAGGTGCGGGAAAAAGCGGCGGAAATGGGACTTCGCACAATCGATGCGACGTGTCCGCTCGTGGCTCGAATTCATGCTCAGGCACGGCAATTTGCGGAAGAGGGATTGGAAATTTTGCTTTTGGGACATCGTGGTCACGACGAGATTGTCGGGATTATGGGAGAAGTGCCTGAGAGGATTCAAATTCTCAGTAGTGTGGAGGATGCACGCAAAATTTCCGTTCCGAATCCTGAAAAGGTGGCCTGTTTGACGCAGACGACGTTTTCCATTGAGGAAATGCGACGAATTTTGGCCGTTTTGCAAGAGCGATTTCCGAAATTGCGCCAGCCGCCGCAAGGTTCGATTTGCTACGCCACCTCCAATCGTCAGCAGGCGGTGCGGGAATTGGCATCCCAGGCGGAGCGGGTGCTGGTGGTGGGGAGTCCGAACAGTTCCAATAGCCGACGTTTGCAGGAACTGGCACGACAACAGGGGGTGGAAGCCTATTTGCTGGATGGTGCGGAGGAACTGCGGGAAGAGTGGCTCGACGGAGTGGAAACGGTGCTTATTACCGCCGGAGCCAGTGCCCCGGAAACGGTGGTGCGTTCCATCCTCGCGTTCCTTCGGGAAAAGTATCACGCCGAGGTGGAAACGGTGGAGGTTTGCCGGGAATCGTTGCAGTTTCCCATTCCCGATTTGTCGGAGAAAAAGTGTTCCTGAAATACGGAAGGGGTGAGAGAGGGAACCTTCGCGTTTCCGTATCCGTAGAGGAGGGAGTGTCTCTCCCGGCCAGGTATAACGCGATTTGCGGCAAGTCGATAGCCGCTTTTCATTTTTTATTTTTAATTTCAGCCATGCAAAAAATTTATCAGATTCGCTGTTCCTGTGGAAAAACTCACGAAGTAGCCGAAACCGCGGCAGGCAGTACGCAGAGGTGTTCGTGTGGTGTCGAATTGGAAATTCCTCCGTTGCGGCAGTTGCGAAATTGCCCGACGGTGGAACGTACGGAAAAGAAAGCTGCGGGAAAATCGTTGCAGGAACAGGAAGCGGGGGTCCGCCAACGACGGTTGGGGCTGTTGGTGCTGACGCTTGTTCTGGCGGCGGTTTTCGGCGGTTTCAGTGTCTATTACTATGTCACCCGACCGTATATTCCGAAGATTGCGGAGTGCAACCTTTACGAAACGTGGCAGGTCTGGCAATACCTGCGACCGGGGATTGACGCACCGTTTTCCCGGCAGGAAACGTTGCTTTTGCATTCGATCGACGTTTACTGGCGCTGGATTATCCTGCTGGGAGTTCTCTCCCTGGTATCGTTGGGCAGTGCGCTGGCGATCCTCCTCATGCCGGTTAAAAGTAATTGATAATTGATAATTATGTTTTTTCCAACCGAAATGATGATGGAAGGGTTTTGGGCCATTTTATATTCCTTCCATTTTGAATTTCCAGAAAACGAAAGGAAAGCCCCTACCTTTGGGAGGGGTACGCCCGATAGGGCGGGGGGTGGGTTGGTGAAATTGATAATTGATAATTATGTTTTTTCCAACCGAAATGATGATGGAAGGGTTTTGGGCCATTTTATATTCCTTCCATTTTGAATTTCCAGAAAACGAAAGGAAAGCCCCTACCTTTGGGAGGGGTACGCCCG
>JAUNBF010000022.1 GCA_030527185.1 Planctomycetia bacterium
TCAATTATCAATTATCAATTGTACCAACCTCTCCGCCCGCTCTTGTGGAAAGGGCACGGTAAACGGTCATGTCGGTGCCTTCTCCCAACGAAGTGACATGCCCGTCCGCGTAGACAAAGTTGCATCGTCCGGCATGTTCCGACGCAAAGGCTCCGTTTTCCTGAATGGAGGAAGAGTGAATCGTTCCCCATTTCGGTTCGCTGTTGAGGGGATTGTTGGTGGTGCGGAAAGTGTCGATAAATCGGAAATTGTAAGCCCAGTTGTTCCGCGACGCCAGCGTATGAGCTTGAACGACTTCCCCGGCACAAAAGGTGTGGGAAGTGCCGTCATGGATTTCCGGGAAGGTGATGTTGCTGACGTAGTAAAAAAGACCGTCGTTCCGGTATTTATAATCGGAGGTGACATTTCCCGGTCCGACGGTGCCCGCGTTGAGTGCGTAACATCCCGTCGCAATTTTGGCGTTGCTGTTGGAAAGACGGGTGAAACTGTTGCTCCCTTCATAATAGGGGAGGGAGGTATTGCTCGGGCAGACAAAAACCGGTGGGCGGGTGGCAATCGCGTCCACACAGGCCGTCGTTTCCCAGCCGCTGATGGTCGAATCGTTATTTTCCGGGCTGAATTTTCCCTCGTTGAGGCTTTGGAACAACGCCATCTGTTCCAAATACGGCAAAATCATCACGAATCCACTGGCGGCGCACCGTTTGTCATTCGTGGCGGAGGTTACGCCGGAGGGCAGACTTCCGTCATAACCAAGACGTCCGGGAGGGAGTGCCTGCCGCATGGATTCGTAATTCAAAATCGCCAGGCCGATGTTTTTCAGGTTGTTGCTGCACTGCATTGCGCGGGCGGCCTCACGAGCTTGCTGAACGGCGGGAAGGAGCAGTCCCACCAGCATTCCGATAATGGCAATCACCACCAGAAGTTCCACCAGGGTGAACCCGGAGGGATGGTAAAACATCTTTTTCCCCATGATTTTCCCTTTCAACGTTTGCGATAAATCCGAAATGAAAGCCAACCCAGCCCCATCAGCAACAGCCCCCACGTCGATGGTTCCGGGACACCCGCGGTATTTCTCAATTGAAAGGCATTGTCCGCATAAGAAACCGTAAATCCAGCATTTAACAACGTTTCCGAAAGGACAAAGTTCGTAAAATCCTGATCTGTCGTGAAGAGGAACGGATAGATTTTCTGGATGTCCAGCGTCTCGTTCGTGTCGAGATAGATCGTTCCGGTAAGTTCCGCACGATCCGGCAATACCAGACTGTTGGTATCCAGGTTGGATAGCTGCAACTTGATTTGGGAGGAAGTCGCATCTGTAAAAGTGTCGGTGATATTCCATTTGCCAGACTGAATCGCCAACAGGGTATTGGCTTCCAACGTCAACGATTGGAGTTCCTGATTGCCGGAACTGGTGAGTTGACTTCCGGTAAGAACGCTCACATTTCCCCTCCCCAGCGTATCGTTCCCCACCACTTCCGCAATCGTCTCGGCACCTCCGCTCCAATCCGATTTGCCGACGTAGATGTCCCCCAGAAAATTGGCGTTGTTTCCCGTCAGGCGAACTTTGGAACCGGTGGCATTGCTGGAAATCAGGTAGAGTTCTCCTTTGGCGGTCGCGGATTCCGAGGAAATGGCACTGGCAATGGTCAGCGTTCGATTCGTTTCGCCCGAATTACTGGTTGCTCGAAGCAGTCCCGTCCCGCTGACATAGAGCGTTCCACTCAAGGTCTTAGCTCCTCCACTACCCGTGAGGATACTGCCGTTCCCAAGATAGAAATGGTTGATCGTGGGGCTGGCATTGTTCGTGGAACTAATGGAAAAACCCGAGGAATCGGAGGAGAGGGTGCCGTCCGCGTTGTAGCCAAGCTGGAATTTGGCCGTGTCTGCTACAGAGATGGTGCAGTCTTCCAACCGAAAAATCGCTTTTCCGATCGACAACACACTGTTTTCATTCAGGACGATGGAATTGGCATAAAGGTTGGAGACCGACAAATGATTGTTCGTTCCGGTGACATTCAACGTTCCCAACCTTTGCTCTCCTCCTGTTGCGGTGATGGAAGCGTTTCCGTTGAGCGTCGTCGTCCCGGAAACCGTCAGGTTATTTCCTTGTGACTCGTAAGTTCCCGCCGTCATCGTGAGATTCTTGATCGTTTGGGCAGCACCACTTTGGACTTTGCCGTTGGAATTGTTGATGGAAACGGTGGAATTGGTTCCCAGCGTATTGGCCGCGTTGGCAAGCAGCGTTGGTTTGCTTGAGGTTGCGGTCAGATTCCAGGTGCCTGAAAACGTGTTGTTGGCATTGAGCAGAACGATTTGCGTATTGGCCTCGTTGGTGGAGATGTTTACCGTGGAACCTGCTCCACCACCAATGGCACTGGAAATATTCCAGACTTTCTTTTGGGCGTTGGCCGATAACGCGACAGTCGTGTTGTCGGCAATCGTCAGCGTCCCTTTTAATGTGTACGGGGTTCCTTCTTCTGTTGCACTATTATAAGCCATGTACATGCTGGCATTGCCCAATACGATATTGGCATTCAACGACGATTGAACCCGAAATTCTCCTAGTGGATCGGAGAAAGAGAGCGTGCCGGAAGCGTATTGATACCCGATGTAAAGAGTGCCGTTCGGGAAGGTGGCTTCCGTGGCTCCTCCGTTGACGTAGAGCCTTTGACTGTCCCCTACAAAATAAACGGGTACATCCGCTTCGATGGTTCCCAGGCTGTTTCCCCAAGTGGTGGTGTTGAAGCCGCCGGACGTGGTACTACTGGAACTGTCCATCTGGTAAACATCGACCGTGGCCGCCAGACCGTTTGCCGCCAGTCCCAGAAGGAACAACCCTGTCAGGATGCTTCGTAAACCCTTACCGCATATATATATATGACTTTTGTATAAACCCACTGTTTTTTTGTCCTGTATGTGCCATCGTCGCCTCACGAAATTTCTTTTCTGGAATTATAGTAAAATCTCTTTTCCCCCATCCATGGAATGTTCTACGGAAAAATCCTCTAAATAACATTATAAAATAGATGAAACCAAAAGTCAACGAAAAAAGGCCATCTTTTTGCGCATAACGGAAAGCCTTTTCGCGAACGTTGTAAACGGTTGTTTCTCAAGGATTTGAACGCGACACTTGACAAAAAATGGGATTGGAAGTATGCTAAACAGGAGTTTATTGAATTTTCCGGTTTTCGTCTTCCAAGCCCCTCCTGGAGATAGTGGTTTTGGAGAAAGGAGATTTCCGATGAAAAGTTTTCCCGTTGCCAGGAATATTCCTCACGTCTATGTGGCTTTTGGTTTGCAGGCCGAGTCTTCCCGAAAAAAGTTGCAGGGTGTTTTTCAGTATGAAAAGGAACATGGCCCCTGGCAAATTCACCTGGAGGAAATGCCGTCGCGAAAGTCGTTGGAAGATTTTCTGTTGCATGGTGGCGATGGCGTTTTGGTTTCCAGTAGAAAATTTTATTTTTATTTGAAAGACGCGAAAATTCCGGTGGTTTGTCTGGATCCCCCCCAAAATTTGGACTTGCCTCCGCGTCATTCGGCGGTGGAGTGTGACAATCGAGCCATTGCCCGGATGGCGTATGAACATTTGCGGGAGCGGGGATTTCGTCATTTTGCCTTTGTTTACGATGGATTTCATTATCCCTGGTCGGTGGAACGGGCGGCTTTTTTTGAAGAATATGTGAGGAGTGATTCCAGGAACCATTTTTACAACTACGGGAAATGGAGTGCCGATGTACAGGGTTTTGCTTATGCGTCGTGCGAGCAGGCTTTTTTCCAGTGGTTGAAAAGCCTGCCGAAACCCGTGGCGATTTTTGCCAGTATCGACCTGATGGCGCAACGGGTTTTGGAAGCCTGTTTTCTATTGGGAATGGATGTTCCACAGGAAGTTACCGTTTTGGGGGTGGACGATACGGAACTGATTTGTACGACGACCAAACCGACGCTCAGCAGTATCGATCCTGGATTTGAGTTGGGCGGGTATCTGGCGGCAGAGTTGCTGGATAAAATGATGCGGGGAAAAATCCGAAAAACGCGGACGGTTCGTTATCCGCCACACCATGTCACGTGCCGTCATTCCACGCAGACGTTTTTGCAGGAAGACGTTCTGATTCGAGCGGCTCTGGAATATATTCACACACATGGTGAAAAGGGTGCCACGGTCAACAGTACCGCCCGCTTTTTGCACGTTTCGGTTCGGAAGCTGGAAAAACGGTTCCGGGAGGTGGTTGGGCATACGGTTCTGGAAGAGATTCTGAACGTGCGGTTCAAAAAAGTTCTCCGACTTCTGCGACAGACCGATCTGAAATTGTCGGAAATTGCCCGCCAGTGTGGACTTTTGAGCGAAACGGCTCTCAATCGGATGTTTCTCAAACGGTACGGCATTACGATGAATCGTTTTCGGAAAGAGAAACGATAGGGGTTGTGGGAAATGGTGCCAGAATTTATAATCGAAGTGGGAGAGACATTTGGGAAATGAGAATATTGAAAAAGGTGGCGAAGATGAAATGTAGAATCGGCGGGATTTTGGGATGGTTTTTCCTGGTGGGAATGCTGGGAGGAGGGACGGCAGGCGGGGCGGAAGAAAGGTGTGTGGTTTTGCCGGAAAATACGGAGGAAGCACTGATCAATCCAGGGATGGGGTGGGTCTATTTTCACTACTCCAACCGACTTTGGGCGTATGGTTCGCAGACACCGCCGGGAGATACGCTGGAGTGGTTTCCTGGCGTTTCGGTGATTTATTTCCGGCTGCCGTGGTGTTATCTGGAACCGGAGGAGGGGAAGTATCGGTGGGATATTCTCGATTCCTACGCACAACCCTGGATTGCCAAGGGGAAAAAGATTGCTCTGCGGATCACGGCGTGTGAAAACCGTTTCCGCTACGCCACCCCCCAATGGGTTCACGAGGCGGGAGCCAAGGGAATCGACTACACATTTGCCACGTTTCGTGCCCAAGCGAGTACGGAGCCGCTCTGGGAACCGGATTACAAAGACCCGATTTTTCTGGAAAAACTGGGCCATTTTCTGGAGGCGATGGGAAAACGTTACAACGGGAATCCCGACGTGGCTTTTATCGACGTCGGAACGTTTGGCATGTGGGGAGAAGGGCATACGGGCGGAACGTCGAAATTGAATCAGGAACAGATGGATGAAATCGTCAAAATTCATATCGATTTGCACAAGAAGCATTTTCCCGACACGCTGCTCTGTATCAGCGACGACGTTGCGGGAGCCTCTCGGCCAGGAACGGAGTTTCCGTCGTTGAATTACGCGCTGGAGCAGGGGGTTACGCTGCGAGATGACAGTATTCTGGTGCAGAAATATCCCAAACAGTGGTACCACGCGGAATTGGCACAAAAATTCAGTGCCCGGCTCCCCGTCATTATCGAACACGAGCATTACGGCCTCTCACGCGACAAAGGGGCGTGGGACAAGGCACTTCTGGCGGAATCCGTGGAGGCCTACCGGGGAAGTTACCTCTCGATTCACTGGTGGCCGAAAGAGTTTTGGGAGGAAAATCAGGAGGTCGTGAAAAAGATCAATCTTCGGTTGGGTTATCGGCTGGAATTGCGGAAAGTGGAGTACCCCAAAGTGGTGAAAGTGGGGGAAAAATGCTCTATTGCCGCCACGTGGGCGAATGTGGGAGTCGCTCCTTGTTATGAGGGTGGCTGGGTGACGTGGACGCTGTGCGACGCGGCCGGGAATATCGTTTGGGTCTGTTCGGACGAGTCGTGGAATGTGAAGGAACTGCCTGCCGCACCGTCGGGAAAAGCGGTGGAAAAGAGGCATGTTTCGGAATGTCACTGGGGAATTCGCACGCCGATTCCGCAAATCAACGATGGCGTTTTTACCTACACGCAAGACCATGGCCCCGCGGGATTGGATGGGGATGTGCCGACGCTGCGACCTGGAAAATATCGACTTTTCGTCTCCGTGGGAAAACGGGATGGAACGCCGCAAATTGCCCTGCCGTTGAAACATTCGGATGGACAGAGGCGGTACGAGATAGAAACATTGGTTGTGGAATAAAAAGGGTGGGGAAAAATCGTGCGAATAAAAATAGTCTTGGGAATTTTGGCCTGTTGGGGCATGGTGGGATGGTGCGTGGGGGAAGATTTGCCCCGAATTTGTGCGAACGTGGTTCCGTTGTATGAGCCTTTTCCCGAACTCCAGCCGGGGGACTGGCAGTACGAACATCGGGAGCCGGGACAGACGTACACGCAGTATCGAAAAAGCCTTCCGACGGTTGCCACTCGCCAACGGGAGGTGTTGTACGTGCAGGTTTTGGGGAAAATGAAAGAAACGGATCAGGAAATCGTGCGTCGAACGGTGGAATATCTCGAAATCTTTTACGGCTTGCAGGTAAAACGGTTGCCAGCCATGTCTCTCTCGAAAGTTCCTGCCACTGCCCGGCGGATTCATCCCGATACCGGTCAGCGGCAACTTCAGGCTATTTTTATCGCCCAGAAAATCATGTATCCCCGTCTTCCGAAAGATGCTGCGGCGTATATCCTCTTGACTGCGGAGGACTTATGGCCGGGAGAGGGGGGGAATTTCTGTTTCGGCTATGCGATGTATCAGGCACGGGTGGGAATTTGGTCGATGGCGCGGCACGGGGACTCTTCCAACGAGGCGGAAAGGGAACAATGTCTGCGGCGGACACTTCGCGTGGCGTCGCACGAGACGGGGCACATGTTTTCCCTCAAACACTGTACGAAATACCGATGTGGGATGAATGGAGCCAATTCGTTGGAGGAGGCGGACGAGACGCCGTTGGAATTTTGCCCGGAATGCCTGGCGAAGTTGCGGTGGGCGTGCAAGCGAAAACTTCTGCCACGGTGGGAAGAATTGGAAAATTTTTACGACCAATACGATTTGCGACCGGAAGCGGATTTTGTCCGTCGGTGTTTGGAAATGGTGGAACCGGAACCCTGAAAAAGAGGTTTTCCAAGGAGGTTATTTTGCCTATTTTCCAAAAAAGAGGGGAATGTGCGGAAAAAGAAGGAATATTTGCGGAAAAAAAAGATTGTGTTCAGGTGGGAAATCGGTTATCTTAAAAATGAGGAGAGGAAATGAGCATGAAAAAAAGGATGCCCCGTCGAGATTTTTTGAAGTGGTCTGCCGCGACGATGGCCGCAGGGATGGCAACGCCTGTTTCTGTAGGAGAGGCGGTGGAGGTGTCGGAATCCCAACTTCCGATGCCGAGTTGGCAGAAACTTCCCCGATGGCGGGGATTCAACCTGCTGGAAAAATTCATCCGGCAAGATCGGGGGCGAAATCCCGCATTCCGCGAAGAAGATTTTCAGTGGATGGCCGATTGGGGCTTCAATTTCGTTCGTTTGCCGATGGACTATCGCACGTGGATCGTGGATGGGGACTGGCGGAAACTGGATGAATCGGTGCTGAAAGAGATTGACCGGGCGGTCGATTTTGGGATTCGGCATAACATTCATGTCTGTCTCAATTTTCACCGTGCTCCGGGTTATACCGTGGCGCGGCCTCAGGAGGCGAAGCTGGTTTGGGACGACGCGGAGGCACTCGACGTTTGTACAATGCACTGGCGGCACTTTGCCAAACGTTACGCGGGAATTTCCAATCGTCATGTCAGTTTCAACCTTTTCAACGAGCCGGCGCTGGTGCCGATGGAAGATTTTCTGCGCGTTCACCGGACGCTCTGCGAGGCGATTCGTGCGGAAGATGCCGGGCGTTTGATGATTTGCGACGGGATGGCGTGGGGAACGAAGCCGACGATGGAGTTGCTGGACTTGCAGGTGGCACAGGCGACACGCGGGTATATGCCGATGGAAATTTCGCATTATCGCGCCAGTTGGGTGGGGGAATATCTGCAAAACATGAAGATTCCGCCGACGTGGCCGTTGTACCATACGAATGGAATGTTGTTTTCGCCTCAAAAATCAGGTATTTTGCCCACCCAGAAACACCCCCTGCGGATTGCTCTTGCACCGGATTGCGGGAAAGTCCGTTTTCAGTGGCGTGTCGGGCAAGTTTCCCATCTGGCGAATTTTTATGTGGAAGCCTTGAATGCTCATGGAGAGGTGGTGCGGACGCTCTTCCACAAAGAATTTCGTCCGGGCAAAGGGGAAGGAGAGTGGACGCAGGAGATTTACAAACCGCAGTGGAAAGTTTATCAGAACTACTACGGACGGGACTATTCCGTGGAGGTCCCGGCAGGAACAGCGGCGATTCAGTTGCGAATGGCGGAAGGGGATTGGATGTCGCTGGAACAGATCGTCATGCAGAGTGAAAAGGCCGCTCACGAAAGCCTTCTGGCATTGAGTAACAGTTGGAGTTCTCCGGTTGCGGAATTGAGTTATACGGTAAATGCGGCCGGGGAAGGGGAATTGGCTGGCGGGATGAAAATTGACCGGCAGTGGCATCAGGAAAACTATATCGTTCCGTGGAAAGCGTGGGAAAATGCTGGCGGTGGAGTGATGGTGGGAGAATTTGGCGCGTACAACAAAACGCCTCATCACGTGGTGTTGTCATGGATGGAAGACCTGTTGCGGAACTGGAAAGAGGCGGGTTGGGGCTGGGCGTTGTGGAATTTGCGAGGAAGTATCGGTATTCTGGATAGCGGCCGGGAAGATGTGGCTTACGAAGATTTTCACGGCCATCAGCTCGACCGGAAAATGCTGGATTTGTTGTTGAAATATTGAAAAATAGACTTAATCAAGAGAAGGAGTTTTGTATGAATCAAACTTTCCGACGTTTTGTTCCTGCCTCGACGTTGTTGGGCAGCGCGGTGGCTGCCAACCTTTATGCTCAGGAGACCGAGGAGACCGTCAAGGCGGTTCTGGTCGGCTGCGGAGGCCGGGGAATGGGAGCCGCGGTGGACTTCCTGAAAAATGAGCAGACGAAAATCATTGCCGTGGGAGATGTTTTCCCGGACAAAACCGAAGCGGCCTTGAAGAATTTCAACCTTCCGAAAGAGGCTGGCTTTACAGGCTTTACGGCATATCGTCAGGCGATCGACTACGCGGTGGCCAATGGTGCGACGTATGCCATTTTGACGACTCCACCCGGATTCCGCCCGATTCATTACAAGTACGCGGTGGAAAAGGGGTTGAATTGCTTTTTGGAGAAGCCCTGTTGCGTCGATTCCTACGGCTATCGGATGTTGATGGAAGTCAACAAAATGGCGGACGAGAAGAATCTCAAGATCGGCGTCGGAATGCAGCGTCGGCACCAGGCAGTCTATCTGAAGGGCTATCAGGAAATTCTGGACGGGAAATACGGCGACATTTATATGGCACGAGTTTACTGGAATCAGGGCGGGATTCCCGTGCGTGGAACGGGGGAAGAGCCAACGGAAATGGAACGCCAGATTCGGAACCGCTACTATTTTGTCTGGCTTTGCGGCGACAATATTCTGGAGCAGCACGTTCACAACCTGGACATTGGAAACTGGGTTTTGGGCAAAGGTGACCCGCTCTATCATCCTGTGCGTGCGAACGGAATGGGAGGACGGCAGGCTCGGAAAGCGACGCCGCGTGCGGGACAGATTTTCGACCACCATTTTGTGGAATTTGAATACGAGGATGGACGGCGTATGTTCAGCCAGAGTCGTCAGATGGCAGGCTGTTGGAATCAGGTGACGGAGTATGTGGAAGGTCTGAAAGGACGTGGGCAAGTGGCGTCGAAACCGGAAGGCAGAGAACGCCAGCCGAATCCGTACGAAGTCGAACATACCGATTTGCTCCACGCGATTCGGAACAATCTGGCTTACAACGAAGGTTGGATCGGTGCCACGGCCAGCATGATTGGGATTATGGGGCGTATGGCGACGTATTCGGGGCAGGTGATTACGTGGGAGCAAGCCGTGAATGAAGGGAAAACGTATATGATTTACGAGAATCATGACGCTTTGACGCTGGAAAGCGACCCGCCGGTGCTTCCAGGGGCGGATGGCCTCTATCCGATACCGGTGCCGGGAGTTTCCAAGGAAGTCTGAACTTGAAAATGGTGACGGATTTCTATTGCCAGGAAAGACGGGAAACGGTTTTTTCTGGCAATTCGTTTTTCAGGAATGAAAAAAGGCAGAATGGATGAATTTTCTTGAAAAAAGGGGGAACTTTTTCTACCACCCTTTGACATTTTGGGGAATGTGAGGTACTCTATAGAAGGATAGGTCGCTTTTAGCCGATGAAGAAATGGTGAAGGGCGAATGAGCCTTCCCTGTTACCCAACTTTTTTCACGTCAAGAAATTTATATCTATGAAATCGTTTTTCAGGAATGTGTGTGCAGGACTCTTCGGAGGTATTATTCTTTTCGGAACCGTGGGAACAACATGGGGCGAAACGGCCACGGAGGGAGGAATTGCGGAAACGACGACGGAAGCGGTCTCTCCAGAAATACCGCCGAACGTAGAGAAGACAGAACCTTCCCCACCGAAGGAAAACGTGGTGGCAAAAGAAGAGGGAGAAGATTCCGCGGCGGGGAATTCGGAGGCGGAAGAGCAGGTTCGGATTCAGAATGTTCGGATGGACGCGGTCGAAACGTTGCAGATTCCCGAAGTTCTTCAAGAGGAAGCGGCAATTCATGCGCAAGAGTTTGTGGATTTGTTTTGTCGGAATGTGACGCTCCAGAAACGGACGGCTTTTCTCGAAGCGGAGACGAAACGGCTCCACGGAATGTGCGCGGAGGGAGGATCGCTGCGACGGCTTCTGGCGAACATGACGATTCTGGATGATGTCGATTTCCCGGAATTGAAGGAGATGGAAAAGCCACTGGCCCAGATGATGGCCAGAGGAATGACACCTGTTACGGGAGCGGGAAAAGAGACGGTTCAGTCGCTGCGGGGGGAGGTTGCCTCGCAACGGAAAATTTGGCAAAAGCTGCGGCAGGAACTGGAAGAACGGCAATTTCTGCTCTTTGAGATTGAGTCGAATCGGCATATCGTGGCTCAATTGGCGTCGATGTTGAGTGTGGACAAACGGTGGTTCTGGCTTTTGGGTGTGGTGGCGTTTGGACTTCTGGTGCTGGCCTCCTTTCATGAACGTCGGCATGAAATCCGCCGTTGGCTCAACGGGGGACGTGCGCGGCAGATGGGGCTGTCGAAGATTCTGGCGGGGTGTTTTGTGGGGCTGGTATTGATGACAGTTCTCTCTTTTGTGATGGGGGAATTTCTCTATCGGATGATGCTCGACGTGACGTTTCGGACCACCTCACCCCGGCGAATCCATGTTCAGTTGATGGAACGTGAGCAGAAAACGTTTCGGGATTGGGAACCACTGGAAATTCGTGCGAAAGAAGCGTGGGGAGAGGAGAAAAAAGCGTGGACCTCGCTTGCCACGAAAAATATGGCGAACAGTAAGGAGATTTTGCAACAGTGGAATGCCTGGCGGGAAAGTGTGGGGGAAATGGTGGTGCAGTTGGCACTTCTGAAGGAGATTCAGGGAGAGATTGAGGCGGATCGGCAAAAATTGCAGGCAATCAATGGGAAACTCACCTCCATTTCGGGGGAGACGTTGCAATATCTGCGCTGGAAACACCTGCTGCGGTTTCTGTTGGGAATCGGGCTGACGGGGATGACGTTTTTGGGAATTGCGTATTACTGGAGTGAGGTTCAGGGACGTCGCCGCATGATTGCCAACCGTTGTCCACACTGCCTGGCGGAGGGGGAACTGGTGCCGTGCGATGAGCATGGAAATGTGGCGGAAACGGAATTGCCACGGGATTTTGTGGTTTGTAAAAAGGTGGTGAGCGAAGTGCCCTACGAGGAGTGCGGTTATCGTTTCGAGCGGAGTTTGCAACCACGGACGAAATTGTCCTTCCCTACGCTGGGGATTCCGCAGGTGGGAAAAACGCACTGGCTGACGATGTTGTACTGGGAGGTTCTGAAAGGGTATTATCCACATTTGGGCATTTCGTGTATCCCATCGTCGGTGACGCAGGAAATGGAGCGGCGAGTGGACGAAATCATGAATATCCGCGTGGGAACCGCGGCAACGCAACGAGATCGGATTCCACTGCCGTTGGTTTTGAAATATCGGGACAAAGATTGGCTGGGGCGGACGGAACTATTGGCGAATATCTTTGATTATTCGGGGGAAATCACGACCGACACGTCGCTGGACGATTTTCGGCGTCAACGGGCACTTTTGAGTGATGGATTTTTCTTCTTCCTCGACCCGACGTATCCGTGGCGGCCTCAGGCGGAGGCGCTGCGACGTTTCCGAAAAGATTTGCGGGAACTCAAAGGGCTGGACCCGAAAGAGTCGCTCCATTTACCGATTGCGATTTGTCTGACGAAAATTGATCTTTTGCCGTTGGTCGACGCGTTGGGGGATTCGGAAGCGGAGGCGATGAAGTTTTACGAAGAACTGGGACGGATCGATCCGACAGGAATGGCTCTGAACAAGCGGATTATCGAGGCACGCAGTGAGGTGACGGACGTGTTGCGGCAAAAAATCTGGCCGGACTGGGATGTGGAGAAGCAGGTGAACGATTTGTTTGGTGGCAGACACATGTTTTTCCCTCTGACGCCAGTGGGGCTGGATGGTGCTGGCGAGGCGGATTTGCGATTGCGCACGATCGCACCGTTTGGTCTGATCGAGCCGTTGGCGTGGTTGTTGGAAATGAGCGGTTTTCCTACGCTTGACAAATAATTTCCGGTGGTGGGAAGAAGGAGAGAGGAATCGACTATGGCATGGCCGTTGGCATCTCATTTTAGTACCATGATGCAAACTCCGCAGGTGGCGTTTCGGGACGCGGAGTTGAAGAAATGTACGATTTTGCGCAACTCCCAGGGACAGCCAAAACCGTGGGCGGGAGCTTTTGCGGTGGTGTATAAGGCCACATTGGAGGACGGTACGCATCGGGCGGTGCGTGTTTTTTCCAGCGAATCTCCAGAGCGGCATGAACGGTATGAATTGATTAGCCAGTATTTATCGGGAAAACAATTGGATTGCCTTGTGCAGTTTGAATATCGCGACGCGGCGATTCGCTCGACGGACGGAAAATGGTACCCGATGATTCTGATGGACTGGGTGGATGGGATGACGCTCTTCCAGTGGGTGGACGGAATGTGCAAGGCCAAAAACGTTTCGGCACTGCGCATGGCGGCGGAAGTGTGGCTGGGGGTGGCACGGGAACTGGAGGATGCGGGGATTGCTCACGGGGATTACCAGCAGGCGAATATTATGGTGACGCCGCAGGGACGGATGAAGTTGGTCGATTACGACTGCATGTGCGTGCCAGCTCTGGTGGGACGGCGAAATCTGGAAATTGGTGTGGAACCCTACCAACATCCGTCGCGGGATGGTGCGACGAAACTGGCACTGGATATGGACCATTTTTCGGCACTGATGATCTATCTGGCTCTGCGGGCACTGGCGGCGGATGTGAGTTTGTGGGAAAACTATGTGGTGCTTCCCGATTACGACAAACTGATGTTTCGCAAAGAGGATATTCAGAACCCGAATGAAAGCCCTTTGATAAAGGATTTGATGGCTTCCAAAGACCCGGAGGTGCAGGAGTTTACGAGTTTGTTGCTGCGATGTGCCGCATTGCCGATGGCGCAGGTTCCAACGTTGTGGGTGGCGACCAGTCCGATTCGGCGTGTGGAACCACTGTTGAAAGCCAAGAAGTGGCGGGAGGCTGTGGAACAATTGCAATCCCTTCGTTTGCAGGATGTTCCCACCCACCTGAAACCGTTGATTGAGCAGGCTTATGAAGAGGTTTGGAAGGAGCGGGCATGGCAGGATTACCAGACGTTGACGTATGAGGTGAGCGAAAAAGGGGATCGTGCGGTCTGTCGCGTCTGTAACGATGCTTTTTTGCAACAGTTTCCCGTCCCGGAGGAGGTGAAACAGCATGTCGGACAGGCTCGCGTACGGGTGGAGTTGTTGGATCGTCTGGCGCAGATGGCGAAATTGAGTGAGGGAAAGCAGATTCTTTCAGGAGAACGTTCGATCGCCGCCATTGGAGAGCAGTTTGCCCCGGACTATGTTTATGGATTGCGGAAACGGGTGGAAAAAGCCCAAAAAGCGGTAAAAATGATCGAGGAACTGTTGCAAAAACTTCAGGAACCGGTTCCAAACGAAATTCAAATTGCGGATGCGTGGATGGGAATCAGGAAGAACCGTTTTCAGGAGTTACTGCCAACTCCGAATCGGGAACGGGCGGAATTGGCACTGAAACGGGCACCGCGGTTGAAAATGTTGCGAAGTGTGAAGAAGGAAACGCCTCTCGATCAGATGGATAAACAGGTTTTGCAGGCGTGGGACGAGAAATTGCTGAACGACTGTCCCCAGGCACAGAAGTATCGAAAGTGGTACGATATGGCGTTGCGGCGTCGTGTGATTCTGGAGAAATTGCGGGAAGCGGTGCAGTACAACGATTCCGGGCGAATTGCGGCTATTTTGGCGGAACCGCTTTTGAAAGGATACCCGTTGGATGGGCAAATGGGAACGGTGGTGAAAAGTCGTGCGGAATTGTGGAATCATGCCTGTGGAATGTTGGGGGCGATTCAGGAAGGAAATCCCCAGACATTTGTGCAACAGTTTGATATTCGTGCCATTGTGGAAAATTCGCCCTCTTTTGAACCGTCCGCGACGTTGCTGGGGCAATGGATTGTGGAGTGGATTTTGCCTCGGAAACAGAACGGTCTGAAACCGGCAATGGGGCGGGCGAGCCTTTTGCCGGGAGAAAAGGGGACGGTGATGGTGCGTTGGACTTGGCCAGCCGTCCGTTTTGGCGACGCCTGTTTTTTGGGAATTTCGCCAACAGCCCCCCTGACGACCGATCGCCCGGAAGATTTGCAACTGGTTTTGGGACAGGAAATCAGCCGTATCCAGTGGGAGCAGATGGGAAGTTGCCTCACACTCCAACCGGAATCGGCTTGGAACGGCATGCACGTGATTGTGTGGGGCGTAATCCGTTGGGGAACCCAGACCTGGACGACGGAACCTCTGGATTTAGGCACGTTGACCGTAAAGAAAAAATCGTGGTTTGGCTGGTAAGACGGTAGAATTGATAATTGATAATTGATAATTTTGGGTGTTTACACAAACGGAATGGTTTTTAGGGAGAACTTTTCATGACACTCCTTGGTGAGACAAAACAGACGCAGAGCAGCAACAAAACTTTCCATAACGATTAAGTTGGAATCCAAGTAATTATCAATTATCAATTTATTTTAGCAGGTTTTCCGATGATACAACAATTACTTCTCACACATTGTACTTATGGCACGTCGGCATTGGAGCGTAAAAAGGGGGAGATGGCTCGTCATCCGATGGGGTACAGCGTTCGGAGTGCCTCTCTGGAAGGGGAGCGGCTGCGGGAATTTTTTCGACGTCTGGAACGGTATGTTTATTACTATCTTCCGGTGGATATGACGGCGGAAGAACGGGAATTTCTAAGTGCGGAAACAGCCCCCTGTCGATACGTTTATCTCCCGACGATGGATGGCGGTCCGGCTCTTTTGAACGTGGTGTATCGCCAGAAAGATACGGCAGGTCGGGTGGGGTCTTATTTTGCCCATACGCTGGTGGGAGAGAAAAAAGGTGGGGAAGATTGGGAAAAGATTCTGGCTCTTTGGAAAGCTCCCGGTTGGATAGAGGAGGATGGGGATTTTCTGGATTATGAATTGCCGACATTATCCCGATTGGAGGAAATGCTGGAGGGACGGGAACCTGCAATTCAGGAACGGGTTTTTCTCTCGTATTTACAGACGGAAAAGGATGGCGATTTCTGGGATCCGCGAAACGTGATTCCGCCACGATGGCGAAAAATGAGTGTGGAGTGCCGTCGGGAGATTTTTCGCAAAATCCTGCGTGGTTTTTTGAAAATTCGGGATGAT
Organism: Planctomycetia bacterium; assembly: GCA_030527185.1. Lineage (GTDB taxonomy): Bacteria > Planctomycetota > Planctomycetia > Pirellulales > Thermoguttaceae > RGIG3701. Next base: position 15,825 of record JAUNBF010000022.1, read on the forward strand.
CGGGAAGGAAATTTACTACTGCTGGCGGAACCATCGATGGCAGCGCTCTTTTTTTACGGGATTTCGCTCTTCGTGCCGCGTGGTGTGACGCGAGGTCTCAGCTTTTCCACATACGAACCGCAGCCGCAACGCGGGATGACGAAATTGTCCGCCACACTGCTGGAACACCCGGAAAAGAACGATTTGGAGGAAGAACGGTACCATGGTCAGGCCTGGGTACTGAACACCTGGAACGGACGCTGTTCGGAGGAAGGGGATTCGCGGGATGGATATGTCGCTCAGATTTGGAACGAATTTTACACTCATGGTTTGCCGGGAGTCAGCCGTTTCTGCAAGAATCTGGAATCGGTCGGCGTCCGCACGGCAGTCGATTTGACCGCCATGACGAAAGTGGGGGATGTTTTTTCACGGATTTTTTCGCCTCAGGAGGAAAATCCACTGCCGTACACTTTGGGGGAATTGTCGATTGCGAAAAGTCCCATGGCGGTGGCATATCTGAAACGTCGGACGGCGGAACAGGTGGGAACACTTTCTCGTGAGGAGGTGATGGAACTGGTGGGAACGCCGGGGCAGTCGTTGATTCTGGAACTGTTGGGAACGGGGAGCGAAAAACCGGAAGTCCAGTCAGGAGTCCAACTTTTGCTGGCGAATCTTCAGGAAAACCAGTTATCGTCCTGGTTGCGTTATGCCCCGGTTTCGGAGGAGTTGGTTTCCAAGGTGCTGGAGCGTTGGATTCGGCGAAATGGCGGCTTGCCGGACGATTGCGTGTTTTTGTGGCAGGATGCGATGACCGCGATTTTTTCGGAGGTGGGGAAAGAGGGAACACTTCGGAAATTTGTGATGCCGTTGGTTCTGGTTCGGCTGCCGGAGGAGATTCTGGAAGATTTTTACGGCCAATGTGCGGCGGAGCATGGAAAGGAATTTTTGGTGGCTCTGGCTGCTGGGGTTTCGTTCTGGATGGATCGCAAAGGAGCGACGCACGAATTGGTGACGCAAGCTCGCCAACGGCTGGATCATCTGGTGGAACAGGTTCCCGCGGCGGTGTTTCTGGAACTTTATCGGACGTATGGCTGTTGGTTTTTCCAGAATTATCCTGGCGATTCGCAGCGACTGGGGAAAAAAGCGGCAGCGTGGGGGGATGACATTCTGGATCGTCCGGCGGAAATTCCGGCGTTGTTGAATATTTTGAACGACGTTCAGGATATTTTGCCGGATGTGGCACGTCGGCATGTTCAGAACTGGAAACGGTTGCAGGAAACGGCTATGCAAGTCGTGATACTGCAAGGGAATGCGGAACGGAAGGTGGGAAAAGCGTCCGCGTTGGAAGCGGCCTGTCTGGCATTTGCGAAAAATGGCCGGACGGTTTTCGAGGGGATTCCGTGGACGGGACGGTTGTATGGTGTGCTGAAAGAGGTTTTTCGCGGCTGGACGGGCGAGCCTTTTTTGCCACCGGGCTGGATGGTGCATGAGCAGTTGAACCCCAAAGTGGAGGCGTATCTGCGAACGGGAAACTGGCCTGCGGGGAAAGTGGGGGGATGGTTCGCGTCGAAACGTGCCCGGCAAAACGCGATTGTAATCGGATTGGGGGGATTGGGGGTGGGACTGGTGGCAACGCTCCTCTTTTTTCTGTTGTTGGGTGGAGAGGGGGCGAAAAAGGAAACGGAACCTCCCACCGTGGAAGTGACGGCGGAAAAGGAACGGGAAGAGAAATCGACACCTCCCAAACCGAAAAAGAGGGTGAAGCAGGAGGAAATCCCCCTCCCGCCCCCCGAAAAAGAGGATGTTTTGCCGGAGGAACCGAAACCGGAAGCGGAGCCTGTGGAGGAGGAGACGGAGGAAAATCCCGATGCGTGGCCTTTTGAAACAACGTCGCAACAGACGCTGGCAGCGTGGGATGCGCTGTTGAAAGAGGTGCCGCCGAACGCGTCTCTAGCGATGACGCTACGGGAATCGGGGCGGGGAATGGTTTCCACGGTCGATGTGCAGACGTTGGGCAAATGGCATTCGCGGCAGATGCGGGGAGTGCGTCTGGAGGGTGGTTATCTGCTGTTTGAGGAGACCGCTTTTCCGTTTGGGGAGAACTTGCCGGAAGGGATTTTGCCACCTGTTCGACGGGGAAAAAAAGAAGCGAAATCGGAAGGTGCTTTGCCGCGAAAACATGTTCTTTCCGAGGATGAGTTGCAGGAACATTCGTCGGGCAGAGTTTCCATGAAGGAGCCGATGGTGCTGGATATTCCCGGTCGGCGTTATACGTTGCCGGAACTGGCGGAAGCGTTGGAGATGGCGGCGGTGATGGTGGAAATGCGTCCCGACGAGGAGGGACTTTACTATCTCCATGTGGAGACGATTCGGAAACAGGTTTCCCCCCGAGAGATTGCCAAACAGGAAGAACATCGGCAGAAAATCGAGCGGTTGGAATCGGAGAATCGGGTTTTGCGTTCGTCGATCCGAGCGTGTGAGGCGGCGATGAAAGGGGGAGCGGAAGGTGCCAAAAAACGGGATTTGATGTTGCGGTTGGCGAAGCAGATGGAGATGGAGATCGAACTGCCGGGGGAAAAGCCGATTCGGAATCAGTTTGCTACGCAACGGCTCTATGAGACGGCGGTGGAAGGATACCGGCGTGCGATGGAGTCTCAGGAAAAAGTTTATCAGAATTTGTTGCTGCGAGCCAACGAAATGGTGGCGGCACGGGAAAAAGATTTGGAATCGTTGCGATTTCAGGTGATTCCTGAGGATGGGGAACTCTCCCCCCGGGAAGAGGCCATCTGGGAACGTTTTCAGGCAGGTTGTCGGAAATTGGTGGTGGTTGTGGGGAGTGAGAGCGGTTTGGGAATGGCGGTTGGGGAGAGTCCCTTTGCCAAAGAGGAACTGGAAGAGGAAAAGCCTCTCAGGAAGAAAAAAGAGCGTGTTTCGGTGGAAGAAACGCATTTGCCTGCGGAAAGAAGTCCGTCGGGTCCTTTCCGGGAAGAGGCAAAAGAAACGTTTGCCGAAACGGAGGAGGAAGACCCCTTTGCGGCGGAAGATGTCCCGGAAACGGAGGGGAAAGAGGTGCCGGTGGAGAGGGGGAATCTGCCGGAGGGTGTGGATGTGCTGAATGTTTTATGGCATTTGGACGATACAGAGAATGCGACTCGACGGCAACTGGGACATGAAAAGGCACTCCTTCAGGTAGCGGTTTCTCCTGAGGAGCGAAAACATTGGGGAATTTTGGAGCAATATTACGCCGAAGCAGAAGTCCTTCAACACAACGGTGAGGAAGAGCGGGGAATGCGGGTGGAGAATGTGATTACCCGCAAAATTTCTCCGGTGGGGAAAATCGTTCCGACGACGAAAAAAGTGGCACTTTTGATTCGATTTTCCAAAAAATTGCCGGATGGCACGACGGGGCCGGTGGTGTTTCAGACAAATTGGTTTACAATAGAACCAATTCAGGACGGAAAACGTTATCGTGTGGAGGGAAAACTGGAACCGGAGAGTATCCAGGTTTTGGAAGAACGGTTGGATCGAGAATGATGGTATTCCAAAGATGAAACGTACGCTTTTTATTTTATTGTTAGCCTTGATGCCGTTGGGATTTTTGACGGTGGGAGCGCTCGTGGATTTCTTTTCTGTTCCTCCCCGACAGGTGCCCGACGATACGGAGTTGTTGCAGGAAGTTCGTCAGCAGGAACTTCATTTTCGAGGGAAAATCCGTGCTGTTCCCGTGGCGGAAGAGGCGTTGATGGGGTTGGAATTGTTATTGCCCGCGACGGAGAATGTGGCGACCTTGCGGCGTCTGGCCGGTTTTCACCGATTGGGAGTGCCATTGGAACGTTGGAACCTCTGTTCACAGGATGTTTCCCGGTATCTGGAGTTGCTGTGGGGATTTCGCGGGAAGGAAGTTCCTCCACTGAAACGGACGTTGGAAGATTTTCAGGCATTTCGGAAAGAGGCCGTGGAGCATTTTCCCGAAAATAGTCAGAAAGTGGTTCGGCTTCTGGAATTGCAGGAAGAGGACTTTCAGGAACGTGTGACGAAAGCGGAAAAGAATGCCGAGGCGGGAAATTTGCTGGCGGAGGCTCGCAACAGTTTCGATTTGGAGCGGTACGCCCTCTGTCGGGACAAGTGCAATACGCTTTTGGCCGATTACCAGGAGGTTTTGGAAGATACGGTGCGACTTTCCGTGATTCGGCTCAAGGCACGTGCGGAAGTCCACGCCGGGACAGATCAGTTGGGGGAAATGAAGCTGAAAAGTGGTTCGCCGGAGGAACGCCTTGAGAAAATGCAAGGTTTTCTGGCCTCTCTGGAAGAGGTCGGCGTGGAACATTTGAATGAGGAAGAACGGCAGCAATTCGCATCGCTTGAAAAAGAAACGCGGCAATTGCGGCTCCAAATCACGTCGGAAAAAGCGTGGGACGAAATTCAGCGTCAGGTGGGGGATTTGGGAAAATCGACACCGGGGGGGATTCCCGGACTGCTGGAAACGGCGGCAGGTATTTGTCGGCAGATGGATGAGTTGGCGGTGTCGGTGAAAGAGGATGGGGAGGATTCGCTCCGTCAGGCTCAGGAAAAGGAGATTCGCACCCAGTATCAGCGAATTCAAACGATCGTCCGAAAGCGGATTTTGGAGGGGGTGCCTGCCAGGAAGTCGTCGGTGGATGCGCATTTGGAAGAGGTTGCTTTGCAAAATGGCACGTTGTTGCAGGGATTTTTCCGCGACGTGAAAGAGGATGGAAAAATCGTCGGTTACAAATGCTATCCCAGTCGGGCGGAGTGGGAAAATCCAACCGTTTCGGTGGGAACGTACGAGGTTTCGGAATTTCAGGGCAAACCTCGTCTGGCACTGGAAAATCGGCTCGTTCAGGAATACGCGGAGTTGCGGAAGGGAGTTCAGGAACATTTTGCCGAGCGTGGAGCGTGGGTCGAGTTCCAGAATGGCTGCCAGAAAATGGAGAAACAACTCAAAAAATATTCCGGTTCGTCTCCCCTTTCGTTTCGGAAAGAAATTGCCACCGCCAAAGTGGTGTTGGACGAGGAACATTGGCGTTGGCTGAACAAAATTTATACAACACCCTGAAAAAAGGGAATACTATTTTTATCGATTCCAGAATGGATTGGTGGTTTTATTTTAAGGTTATCTCATGGCTTATACACAGGAAATCAGTCGTCACAACAAAGCATGTTTTCTTTTTCTTTTGGATCAGTCGTATTCGATGGAAGAACCGTTGGGAGCTTCGCAGAATCGTAAATGCGACGAATTGGTGGCGGCCATCAACGGATGGTTGCAAAATATGGCGATTCGCGCCAGTGGTGATCAAGGGATTAAGGATTGGATGGATATTGGGGTTTTGGGTTATCGCACGGATCAGCGGGGGATGCCGATTATTGAGTCAGCATTGCGTGGGCCGTTGGCTGGTCGGTCGATTGTGTCGATTTGCGACATTGGGATGAATCCGATTCGGATCGATCAGCGAATGCAGTTTATTCCCGATGAGGAGACGGGAGAGGTGATTCAGATTCCGTGCGAAGTGCCGATTTGGATTGATCCGGTGGCGGAGGGGGGGACGCCGATGTGCCACATGTTTTACCATGCCAAAGAATTGTTGTCCGTCTGGATTCAGGAGCATCCCTACAGTTTTCCACCGATTGTCGTCCATATTACGGATGGTGAGTCGCAGGACGGCGACCCGATTCCCATTGCCCAGGAGTTGACGCAATTGGCCACACAGGATGGGAATGTTTTGCTGTTCAACTGTCACCTTTCGATGATGGCCTCCGATTCGTTCATGTTTCCCGCCACGCCTGCCGGATTGCCGGATCAGTTGGCGTATGCTCTTTTTGAAATGTCGAGTATTTTGCCGGAATCGTTTTATCATCACGCGGTGATGGAGGGTTTCCCCTTACAACCGGGCGCTCGCGGGATGGCGTTCAATGCCGATATGGTTTGCCTGATTCAGTTTTTGAATATGGGTACGCAGGCGGCACCGGGATTGCGATAAGGTTGATTTGGACAGAGGTGTACGGTGTTGTTCGTTTCCAGTACGGGAAGATAGCCTTGGGGAAGAGAGTGTGCCGGGATGAGTAAAGCATGTGTCGTTTTTTTAATGGATGAATCGTCTCTCTTGCAGCAACGTATGGTGGAAAGTACGAAAAGCAAGGCGGAAGTGATATGCACGGCCATCAATTCCACCCTCCGCCAGATTGCCGAAGGTTTTCCGATGGATGTTGCGTTGATTGGTTATCACCTTTCCGAAACGGGAGAGCCGGAAGTCGCGTCCCGGTGGGGAGGCGTTTTCTCGCAACGAGTCTGGGTTTCCACGGAAGATCTGCCGCAAAATCCGTTGAGTGTGGAAGTTCGGACGAAGCATGTCGTCGATCCGGTGACGAAGAACGTGGGAGAGATTCCGGTCGATTTTCCAATCTGGGTCGAGCCGAGAATGTCGGGGGGGGATTTGCCGCGTCGGAAGGCATTTGCGTATGTGGCCGACCTTTTGGCCCAGCGTGTGGAAAATACGCAGTTGGTGGCACCGCCATTGGTCGTCAGTTTTTTGCGTGACCTCACCCCTGCGGATTCGGTTGCGGAAGCTGCGGCAGTTTTGGGGCAAGTCCCTTCGGTCTGGGGATTTCCGATTTTGTACCAGTTTCATGCCGGGACGAATGCCAATGTGCCGGCAATCAAGTATCCTTCGTCGCCGCAATTTTTGCCTCCAGGGGCGATTCAGGAGATGTTTTATGCGTGCAGTCCACTCGATGAGGCGACGCGGCAGTTGCTGTTGCAGAACCAGGAAGTGCCATTGCCGGGTGCGAAAGGGCTGGTTTATAATGGCCGTACGATCGATTTGCTGCGGTTTATGAATACGGTGAAGGGATACCAGAAAATGGCCGAAACGATGGCGGCCAACCCTGCTGTTTCGTCGGGAAATGGCGGTGAGGATTCCTGGGATTTGGGAAATTCTTCGGATTTACCTGCTTTTTCGCCAGAGACGGACACGGAACTCGAAGAAGAAGTGGTAGCCGAAGCCGAAATGCCGAAAATTCCCGAAGGTTACACCTTTTGCTGCCAGCCATTGCCGGAAAACAAGCCGATTCGCGAGTCGGAAACGTTGGGGGCGAGGGACATTCTGGTGATTTTGCTGGTGGATCGATCCGTTTCGGATTTGACGTATCGCCCCGCACTGGATGCCTGGGAGAAGCGGGCGAACAAGACGGCATTTATGCTGGGGGAACTGGCGCGGCGCGGACGGGGACGGTACGATGTTTCGCTGATTTATTACGGGGAAGAGACATCGGGAACGCGGGTGGAGACCGATTTGCTGGGAGAAGAATTTGCGGCAGATAACTCTCTGGTGGAGAGTGCCGGAAAAGTGGAAACGACGACGATTCAGATTCCCAATGGAATTGGAGGATTGATTTCCCTGCCACGTAAAAAACTCTGGTTTGCGGAGGCGAATCCGACACTTCGTAGCGACCCCGTTCCCGCTTTTGGGCAGATTGCGGAGGTGATTCGGCTCTGGAACCGGAAACGTCCGGCGAAATGGTTGCAGCCGTTGGTTCTGCATATTACCGGAGGGGATTTTCAGCGAAATCGAATGGACGAGGCTCGGCGGCAACTGGTTTCGGAAGATTTGCCACCGGTATGGTTGTGCCACTGGATTTTTACGGAACGTCCGCACGTCGGGGTTTGTTGCCCAAGCGATCCATTTTTTACGGAAGAGGAATTGCTGAAAGAACTCTGGCAGTGGAGCGATCCTTTGCCGGGACGGGAAATTCTGGCCGGAATCCGTCCGGGAATTCACGCGGAATCACGAGGTTTGATGGTGAATATGAATTTTGACATTTTGTTTGAAGTCATCGATACGATGGCCTCCCGATGTCATGGGTTGGAGGGATGAGGATGAAGGTATTTCAAAGTCGGGCGTTTTCCTATGCCAAAGACCCGGAACACGCGGAGCAGAATCAGGACGCGTTTCAGTTGGATGCCGACCGTGGAATGGCGGTGATTGCGGACGGCGTTTCTTCCGCTATTTTTTCGGCGGCCTGGGCCGATTTGTTGACTCGAAAAGTGTTGGAAGAGTGGCCGAATCCTGAGAATGGAGAACGTTTTGCCCAATGGTTACAGGCTCGGCGTCGAGAGTGGTTTCAGGGAATCGATACCACGAATCTGGCCTGGTTCCAGCGTCCGAAACTGGCGACGGGAGCGTTTTCGACGTTGTTGTGGGTACGACTGGAACCCTGTGCGCCGCCGGAGGAGGGGGAGCCGGAGTGGGATTGGGTGGAAACGCTGGCTCCAGGGCGAAAATGCTACCGAATGACGGGGTATGCGATTGGGGACAGTTGCCTTTTTCATCTGCGTCCGGGGAAACCTGCGACAGGAAGTTTCGATGGAACCGATTTGCTGAAAGTGATTCCGGTGGAGAAATCGGAAGATTTTGAGGAATCTCCGGTCGTTTTGGGGAGTGCCGATTTGGGCAAGGATGCGTTTCTGGAATTTCACCCGATTCAACGGATTGTGCAGGAAGGGGACTGGGTGATTCTGGCCACCGACGCTGTGGCGCAATGGGCACTACGCTGTTATGAGGCGGGCGTCAATCCCAATTGGGAAGGTTTTTGGGAACTCTCAATGCGGGAATTTGCCCAGGAAATGGATCAAATGCGGAGTGTGGGGGAAATCCGCTACGACGATGCGACGCTTGCTTTGCTGCGAATGGGTGTGGAGGTGAATGGGGCAGTATCCCGGGAAGTGGAGCAATTTCAGGAAATTTCGCCCGCTTTTTCGGAAGAATATCCTCCTGAAATACCTGAAATGACGCAGGAAGAGGAGACTTGGGAAGAAGCGGTGCCGAAAGAACGGGAAATACGTCCCGAACCGGTCATTTCTCCCGTTTTTCCATCCCACACTTCTGCTGAAATGCCGAAAAAGTCGCTGACCGAACGTCTTTCCGGGGAGCCATGGGAACCGTGGATTGAAAAAAGTGGCGAAGTGGGAAATCGGATTGCGGAAAAGGCACAACAGTGGCAGGAACAGGGAACGGCCATGGCGGAAAATGTCGGCGAAAAAATCAGCGACGGAATGAATAAACTGGGAGAAAAAACGCACGAAATGCTGGAAGCGGCCAAACCGAAAATGCGTAATGCCATGAAACAGTTTTGGGGATTTTTCAAGAAAGAAGAGGCGACGGAAGAAGAGGAACCGGAGGAAAAGCCGGAGCCGAAAGTGGTGCGACAGATCGATCCGAATCGGAAACGGTTCTACCGCCCGAAAGATTGATTTTTCCGGCTGCCAGCAAAGGTGGTTTAGAATTGGATGGCGGTAAACTGATTGTTGTAATATCCGCCATCGTTTCGGAATCCCAGACAATAATGGACGGCATTGGAAATGGTGTACGGAATCCTCTGAACGGAACCGTCGCAAAAGGCCATTCCCAAACTGCCCGCGTGGGTGCTTCCGAAAATGCCGGAACCTTCCTCGAATCCCATGCGATCCTGACGCGGCAACAATGTCGCATGACGTGCGGTATGGATGGCCAGTGGCTGGTAGACGCTCCAGCCATCATGAATGACCGCCAGCGTTTCGTAAGCCTCTGGCTGAACGTATTTTTCGCCTAAAAGGTAGGTTTGGGAGGTTCCGTCCGAAATTTCGCTGTTGGTCACGGCACTGCGTCGAAAAAGAAGCCCGGTGGGATCCAATTCTCCTTCTCCCGCCGCCTTTCTCCACCAGGCCTCGGTTTGGGAGGCACAATCGCTGATGCTGGAACATTGGTTTTTGTACAAAGCGTTGTAGGCCTGACTTCCGGTATTTCCACCGTAATCCGACTTGGCGGAGTAGCCCGTGTTCGTCCCATTGTACAGGCTTGTTTTTCCGTACAAGGGATAAATTTTGGGACTTCGCCGGGAGGGGCAGTGGTACATCGCCAGGGGTGTCGCCATACGGGTCGCGTTGGCCGTCTTCTTTTCTTGCGCAGTTCCGCCCGCTCCCAACTGAAAAAGGGCATCCTGTTCGATAAAAGGGAGAATTGAAAATGTCCAGTTGCCCGGTTGATTGACCCCCAGTCCCTGATCCGGGTCTCCCAGCCACTGGAATCCCCAGCCACCCGACGGATACGCCCCGGTGAGCGTTTCGTGATTCAGGCACGCCAGCCCCATTTGCCGCAGGTGGTTGCTGCACTGGATCGTTCTGGCCGCTTCCCGCGCCTGCTGGACCGCCGGGAGCAAAAGCCCGACGAGCATTCCGATGATGGCAATGACGACCAGAAGTTCCACTAAAGTAAACCCGTTACGACTTCGCATAAAACCCTCATTTCAATTTTTGGCGGAAAATCTACGCCGAACCAGAATCAGGCCGATTCCCAGTAACAACAGGCTGATCGACGACGGTTCAGGAACGCCAATCGTGTACATTCCCAACGCAAAATCCTCGGCAGCAAAGGTAAACGTCAGCCCATCCGCCCCTGCTGTTCGTGTGAGGTAATTCGTCAGGATTTCCCACCCGTCGGATTCCGAAGGACGGAAAAAGAGGTTGTAATCGTCAATCCCTGAGCCGATGTTCCACTGGTCGTAATCGAAAGTTAGAGAAACCAGTGTATCCGCTTCGTCGAGGTAGGTGAGTTCTCCGTCCGAGCGAATATTCCATACCAAACCATCTTCCGAAGAGGCCACAAAAAGACTGTTTCCTCCATCTTCTGTAGAGAATACGTCCGTGGCACCATTCTGGCGTGAAAATTCCAACCCAAAACCACTACGGCGGTTGGAGGTTACGTCAAAATACCGGTTTGCCGTGTCGGTCAACGTGGAGTATTGGAGAACCGTCCCATCGTCATCCCGGCGGTGAGCATTCCCGACCACCGTACTCGTATCGTCCACCGTCCGTCCCAGCCAGAAAAGGTTGGATGTGTAATTCGGATTCAGCTCATAAACCGAACCTGTTTCCATGCTGTCGGTCAAATTGTACGTTGCTGACAGAAGCGTTTGGACAATTTTGATCTCGTTGGCGGAAAGGGTAAAGTCAAACGCGACCACTTCCGCAATCACTCCATCGAACCGGGGGGTGGTTGAGGAGGTTGAGGTGTAAGTATCTCCCAAATACGGAGTGTATACCGTTTGTGAGGTTCCTGTCTGGGCGGCGATAATATTGGGATCGGTCGGCGGAACTGTCAAAAAATGCGTAGGGGTATTATTCGTACGTTTGTAGATTTGGAAGTCGGTATTGCCATTGGCCGCCATGTAGCCGTACTCACAGATATCCGCATACGCATTGCGATAACCCCAGTTACCTTGATCCATAAAACGTATCCGGCGTTCGCTCCCGTAGCCGCCAAAAATACTTCGCCAGGCCGTCGTGGACTCCATTTTGTTGACGATGAAGACCGACTTGATAGCAGCATTTCCACTGCCAGTAAGGTAGGTATCTTTCAACTTCACGGCAGCATAAGCATTGTCGTTGACGTTCATCGTTCCCAGGACGGCCTGCGAATTGACCTCTTGAGGAGTAAAGGAATAACCACTTCCCAAAGCATCGTTCCAGGAAATGACTTGATTGTCGGCGTTTAATTGTAAGGAATTGGAGTCGGTATTCAAATGAAACAGTACTCCGAGACCGGAAAAAGAACTGGACGACTCAACCGCCTCCGCATGGATAGAAATTCCTGCCAGAAGAATTCCCGCCAGGATTAAACTGGTAAAATGCGGGGGGGGGGTAAGATAGTTGGTTTGTTCATGGGAAATGCCTCTCGAAGAACAAAAAAATTGGGGAAACATCGACTACTTTCAAAAGTATAATAGAGAGACATCCCCGTGTCAATACCTTCCCCGGATTTTAAAGAAAAATTTCCCAAAAATTTGTTGGAAAAGGAATATTCACGGCTGCCGGGGCTTGACAAAAATGGTTTGCAAGCCAAAATAACGGTTTGGGGAGCTTGGTTAGGGGAATTTTATCAAAAAAACGTCATTTTTAAGGATGGTATCATGATCGTCACATCTTCTCCCAACGGAATCCATTTTGCGGAAGCCCTCGAATGGCCCAACGGAAATTCAGGTACGTTGTCGGACAATCTCTTTTTCAGGGATGTTCCTCCGGCCGTGGTAACGAATTCGTTCGACGACGATGAGGACGATGACGATCTGGATGAAATTCCCGACGACGATACGTTTGAGGATGAAGATACCTACGAAGATTTCGACGATAATTTCGACGAAGATTTTGAAGATGAGTTTGACGAAGATTACGACGATCTGGATAAAATTGAGGAAGAAGATTTCGACGAAGAAATAGAAGAGGATATCGACGAAATTCCCGATGGATTTGAAGAGGAATTCGGCGATGTGGATGGCGAAGTCAAGTTCTTGCCGGAAGGTGCGGATTTGAGTCTGGCGGAAGAAATTCTCCTGCCGGAAGACGATATTATCGAGGAAGTCGTTACAGAAGATTTTGAGGATTTTTCAGAAGATGACGACGACGTGGAAGAATTCGACGATATTTGAGATTTTTCCCCAAAGAAAGGATGAACGAAAATGCTGAACATTCCTCAACAGATTCAGGACGCGGTGGCGGTGATTCGGAACCGTTGGGCAGGCGTGCCTAAAGTGGGAATCATTCTGGGAACCGGTCTGGGAGGCGTGGCGCGACGAATCGAGACGGAGGCGATGTTTTCCTACGAGGAAATTCCCCATTTCCCGGTCTCCACCGCGACAAGCCATGCGGGAAACCTGATTTGCGGCAAATTCCAGGGGATGGATGTCGTCGCGATGGAAGGGCGTTTTCATGCTTACGAAGGATATTCCTACCAACAGATTACGTTTCCTGTTCGCGTGATGAAGGCGTTGGGAGCCGATTTGCTGATTGTTTCCAATGCGTGCGGTGGGATGAATCCGCAATTTCGTCAGGGGGATTTGATGGTGATTGAAGATCATATCAACCTCATGGGGGGGAATCCGTTGGTGGGAATCAACGAAGACTCCCTGGGAGACCGATTTCCCGATATGTGTGAACCTTATACGCGGGAATTGGTGGACGCGGCCATGGAAATTGCGTTGCGAAATGGGATTGTGGCGCACCGGGGTGTCTATGTTGGCGTTCTGGGACCGAATTTGGAAACGCGGGCGGAATATCGGTTTTTACGGGCGATTGGAGCCGATGTGGTGGGGATGTCGACGATTCCTGAAGTGATTGTGGCGGTCCATTCGCAAATGCGCGTGTTGGGTTTGTCGATCGTGACCGATATGGCGCTGCCGGATGCGTTGAAGCCTGCCAATGTTGAGGAAATTATCGCCACGGCCAATGCCGCCGAACCGAAATTGAGCCAAATCGTTCTGGAGATTCTGGAACGGGAAGCGAAATAGGAGTGGGGGAGAGAGGTGCGTCTTTCGGAAACGGCCAAAGCCCGGTGGTGCGTGGTTTTGGCCGCCACGCTTTCCAGCACGTCGGGATTTTTCGTGCAATCTCCCTGGCTGGGGTCGATTCCTGAAAACTCGCTGCCGATTGTCCTCGGTTTTTGGCGGGCTTTTTTTGCCTTTCTGGTTTTTGTACCGGCCGTTCGACGATGGCATTTTCATCCGGGGATGCTTCTTTCAGGACTCTGCGTGTTTGGGATGTCGTTGGCGTTTATTGCGTCGATGCGGCAGACGACAGCGGCGACAACAATCTGGCTCCAGTGTTTCGCACCGTTTTGGGTCTTTCTCTTTTCGCTCCTTTTTTTGCGGGAAAAGTGGACGTTTCGGCGGACGTTTCCGTTATTTCTGGCGATGTTGGGCGTGGGAATTTTGCTCGGATTTACGCTGCTCGCGTCGTCGGCCAGCGGAGTGGGACTTCTGTGGGGGATTTTGGCGGGAGTGCTGTTTGCCGGAGTGATCGGTTCGTTACGGTGGCTGCGGCAATACGATTCGACGCTTCTGGTGGCGTGGAATGTGGGGATTGCGATGCTCTGTTTTTTGCCGTTGTACCTGGCGACCGGCTATTTTCCGACGCTGCCGCAGTTCCTGTTGCTCGCTTTTTTCGGCATTTTTCAGTTCGCTCTGCCGTATCGGTTGATTGCCAGGGGACTTCAGAAGATTTCGGCACAGGAAGGGGCTCTGATTACGCTCCTGGAGCCGATTTTAACGCCGTTTTGGGTCTGGCTTTTTTGGGGAATTGCGGAACCGTGGTGGACTTTGGTGGGAGGGGCGTTTGTGCTGGTGGCGCTCGTTTTGCGAACGGTGGTCTGGGGCGAGGAGGTCTAGTGCCGTGTTAAATGGATAATTGATAATGGATAATGCCTCAAGAGGGGATTTCGGGAAAACAGGAAAATGACTGGGAATAAGGAAGGAAATTCCTGCCTTTTTTCATAATCGAAAAAGAAAATTTTTCAAAAGCGTTTTTAATATGGAGAGGGATGGAGAGGGTGGAAAGCCGAAAATGGGAAGAAATTTTTCCGATGTTCCCGAAAAAAGGATGATAGAGCGCGAAAATTTTGGACGAATCTTTCTTTTTTTGGAAAATTTGGATTGACGATTGGAGGCTCATCGTGTACAATATGAAACGTATTATTTGTCCGTAGTGTCCGAAATTAGACTTTTCGCGGTTGTGGTGGAAAATCCTTTCGAGGATGGCATGTGACAAGGGGATTCCAGGAATTCCATGGGAATTATTCTCCCTGGTAAAGCGGAAAGAAAATTTTAGACGGAATCGGTATGGTAGAAAATCAATAAGGAAAAAATCAATGAAATATGCGTCCATCGGACCGATTGCGGTTTATCTGCCCCAAAAATGTGAGACCATTGAAGATTTGAAAATGGAACACCCGGAGTGGGAATTGGATGAAATCCATCAAAAAACGGGGATTTATGCTCGATATATTTCTGCTCCTGACGAATTTGCTTCCGATATGGCGGTGGCTGCGGCGAATCAACTGATCGAGAAATATGCCATTCCCCGTGAAAGTATCGATTTTGTTTTGTTGTGTACGCAAACACCTGATTACCCCATTCCTACCACGGCCTGTCTGGTGCAGCACCAATTGGGACTGCGAATTGATTGTGGGGCTTTGGACTATAATTTAGGCTGTTCCGGGTACGTCTATGGGGTGAATCTGGCCGATGGACTCATTCGGACGGAAGTGGCCAGCCGGATTTTACTCATCACGGTGGAGACCTACACGAAATATATCGACACGAATGACCGTTCCTTGCGGACGATTTTCGGTGATGCGGCCACGGCGACGCTCATCGATGCCAGCGAAGAACAGACGCTGGGGCCGTTTCTGTTCGGGACGGATGGCGAAGGAGCGGATACGCTGATTGCGTACGGAAAAGGGATGCGGCCGGAAGAACTTTCCCTGAAACCGCGACACCGACGGCGTTGGGCAAGCAGTCTGTACATGGATGGAGCGGAATTGATGCGTTTTACGAACTCCAAAATCCCGCCGCTGATGGAAAAACTGTTGAACAAGGCTCAGGTTCGGAAAGAGGAAATCGATCTTTTCCTGATGCACCAGGCCACGCGGAAAATGTTGGAAAGTTTGATTGCGACGTTGGATATTGACCCCGCGAAAGCTCCGATTCAAATGGAAAAAGTGGGAAATACGGTCAGTTCCACGATTCCGATTCTCATTCACGAACTGCGAGCCAGTGGCCGATTGACCCCTCAGATGAAAACGGTCATGCTGGGCTTTGGGGTGGGGTTGTCGTGGGGGGGAGGCTTTTGGAGAGATACCTGGTCTCAAGGCAGATAATGGATTGGCATGAAAATCATTCCGGGAAAAATATTGAAGGAGATGTTGACTGTCTTCCTGTTGATACAGGTGGTTTTCACGCTCTTTTTTCTTGTCATGGGAATGGCTGTCAAAGGTGTTTTTGACAAGATTCCCATCAGCGACCTTCCTTTTGTGATTCCCTATATTTTCCCCTTTTCCCAATCACTGGCAGGACAATTTGTCGTACTTTTTACAGTCATCATTGTCTATACCCGAATCAATACGTCCCGGGAGATTATCGCTCTGCAATCATCAGGAATTTCCTCCCTTCGGATTATGATTCCTGCGTTTATTTTGGGCTTGGTGATGAGTTTTTTTTCTTATTTCATGTCTGAGTCACACAATTCGTGGGGAAAATATGGGATGACGCGAGTGATTTCGACGTATGCGGAGAATATTTTTTACAATACGCTCAAAACGGAAAAAAGTTTTTCCTACAAGCAATATTCCGTCAATGTCAAAGGGGTGGAAGGGAAAAAATTGTTGTACCCCGTCTGCATTTCCAGGGACGTTTCGGAAATGGTTCTTTTTTCTGCGGAGAGTGCCCGGGTGGAGATTGGTGCCGCCAAAGATGTCTGGAATCCCAACGACGAGCAGAATAATCTTCTGGGAACCGCCTACAATCCTTCCGATGAGGAAGAAACGATCGTCAAGTTGACGTTTGAGCGGGTGAGTACGCAAATGGATGAAATCCGCACGACGATTCCCGGAACTCAGGTGGCCTATATCCCTGCCAGCGAATTTCCAATCGGGAAACTGTTGCAGGAAGGGAGAGATGATTACCCGCCCTCCATGCCTTACGACAAATTGAAAACGTTTGCGCAGGAAAGGAGAGGGAGGATCGAGGAATTGAAAAAAAAGATTGCCCTGCAAACGACGCAACGTTTGATTCTGGGAGATTTAGCGGCTTTCGGAGATTCTCAGTGGAATCCGTTGTATCAGGAAATGGAACAGAATGAGTATTTGATTAAACGTGCCAACATCGAGCCATGCCGTCGGTGGGCGTTGGGATTCAACTGTTTTTTTCTGGCCTGGGTTTGTACTCCCCTGGCCTTGTGGAAAGGAAAACATGGAGCTTTGCTGCTTTGTGCCACGACGATTGCGCCTCTTTTGTTGATGTATTATCCAGCGTTCATGGTTTTGCTGAATTTGGTGAAACGAAATCTGGCGGTGGATCCGATGGTACTGTGGCTTCCCAATCTGATTCTTGGGGTGGTCGGTTTTTTTCTGATTCGGCGAGCGATGTGACATGTGGCCAAAATTGCGTTCCTATCTGGAGTTGATTCGTTTCAGCCACACGCTCTTTGCGTTGCCATTTGCCTTGTTATCGGCATTCATGGCGTGGTATGTCAATTTTCATCCCGAACTGGCACAAGTGCCGGAAAGAGGGTTTCGGTGGCAGGATTTGGCAGGAATTTTACTTGCCATGGTTTTTGCGCGTTCGGCAGCGATGGCCTTTAATCGTTTGGCAGATCAGGCGATCGACGCTCAAAATCCACGGACTTCAGGGAGGCATTTGCCAGCAGGAAAACTGACGCGAAAGGGAGTGTGGGGTTTTACGGGAATTTGCTCGTTCGGTTTTATCCTTTCGACCTGTTGTTTTTTGCCCGGAAATCCGATTCCCCTTTTCATGTCGGTGCCGGTTCTGCTCTTTTTGTTTGGGTACAGCCTGGCCAAGCGATTTACGCAATGGGTGCATTTTTGGCTGGGGGGGGCGTTGATGTTGGCTCCCGTCGCCGCGTGGGTTGCGATTCGGGGAGGCGTTTGGTGGAATCTTTGGCTGGAATGGCAAAAGGGAAGTCCATTGATTTGGCCGACCGTGGAGTGGAGTCCGTTTTTGCTGGCATCTGGCGTTCTTTTTTGGACAGCCGGTTTCGATATGATTTATGCCTGCATGGACGCGGAGTTTGACCAGACGCACGACGTTTTCAGCATTCCTGGGAAATACGGTATCCCCACCGCGTTACGGCTGGCGGCAGGGTGTCATTTTCTGATGTTGTTCCCTTTGGTCGGATGTGGCTTTCTTTTCCCCCCTTTTCAGACGGCGTGGATGGTGGGAATGGGATTGATTGCGGGATTGCTGGTTTATGAGCATGCCATTGTGGATGTGCGGAATCCAGGGCGTGTCAACCAGGCTTTCTTTCATGTCAACGCGCTCATTAGTATGACGTTGCTTTTGTTGGGGGTTGGGGAAATACTCTGGCACTGGTAAAAATGTCAGAGAGAATTCGCCGCGTGGAGGTAAGCGAGAAGATTTTCCTCCATCCGACCACCAAGTTTCTGAAGGGAAAGCCCCTCATAACAGGCTATTTTTTCGTAAAAACCGGGAAGTTGTGAAAAGGCTTCGACAGTGGTCGCGTCACTCTCCAAAAGAAGTCGTTCCGGTGGAATTTGCGAAAGAACGGCACGTGCTTTTTCAGGATTTTGTCGAAAAAAACGCTCTCCCAACGAAAACCATACCGGGAATGGCAAAAGTTGTGAAAGGATTGGTTCGGAAGCATTGTATCCGTGAAGGAGGAGCGGGACGGGATGGTGGCGGAGCATTTCCCGAAGAATCGGAAGCAGAAGGTGCCAGGCACGGACGCAGTGAATCGTCACTGGCCGAGAAAGAGATTGTGCCAGCGCCAGTTGCTGACGAAAAACGTCCTGTTGAAGAGAACTGTTTTCTTCGGAATGCGGCAAACCATGGCGTGTGTCCAGCCCAATTTCTCCGATTCCGGCGGCATGGGAGGAAAATTGACGAAGCAATTCCATCCAGTTTTTCTCTTTTTCCCGACCGTACCAGGGATGGAGACCGTAAAAAGGGAAAATCTGAATTTCCGCTTGAGAGTTGGCAAGAGCGTGTACCTGCGGCCAGTCTTTTTCCTGGGAGCCGTTGAGAATCAGCTGGGAAACGCGAAGCTGTTTTGCCAACGTTGCGAAAGTTGCCGCGGAGTGTCCTGGCAGGGGATGCAGGTGAGCGTCCACCAAAAAGGGTACGGAACTTTCCGACATCTTTTCCTCCTGAAAAGTTCCAGGGACGCTCTCCCGGTATCAGACTTTCCGAACCACTCGCCGCGACTTGGATTCCTGAGCATTGGCTGCCGGAGCGGAAACGGAATTCCGGGCGGGAATTTCTTCCTGAGGCAACGAAGAGGGAATTTTGGCATTGGGAGCCAACGGAAGTTTCAGCGTGAAGGCCGTTCCTTTGCCCGGGGTACTCTGAACCAGAATCCGGCCATGGTGGTCTTCCATAATCTCCCGACATCGTGACAGTCCCAGCCCGGTTCCCCCTTTGCCACTGTCGTCCGGCCCCGATTTTGTGGAGAAAAAGGGATCGAAAATGTGCGGCAAAACGTCCGTCGCAATACCGGCACCGTAGTCCCGAACCACCAGGTCTACCATCTGACTGGCGGCATCGTAGTGAATTTTAATCAAAAGCCGACCCTTCGTTTTTTCCATCGCCTGGCGGGCATTGGTCAACAGATTCAAGAGAACTTCCTGAATCTGGTTGCCGTTGATAAAAACTTCGGGAACGTTGGGCGAAAAGTCGGTATCCACCTGAATCCGGTATTTGTTCATCTCCCGCTCCAAAAGAAGGAGAGCCGCTTCGGTCAATTGAACCAGATCGGTCGCCTCTTTTCCCACCGAACGGTTTCGCGCCATTCCCAAAACGGACTCGGAAATCTGAGCGGCACGATTGCTTGCGTTGAGGATGATCGTGAGCGCTTTTTCCCGCGTTTCGTTGTCGCTGTGGCGAAGTCCCATCCGTGCGTAATTCATCACCGTCATCAACATGTTATTGAACTCATGCGTCGTGGTGCTGAGCAATTCGCCCAGTGAAATCATGGTTGCCGCCGAACGGAGATGGGATTGTATCAACTGATTTTCCTTTTCGAGTTGTTCTATTTTTTGCAGCAATCGCGTTACGTCCGACGAAAGATTTTGTTGGTCCATGAGGAAATCCTTATAATCTATTCCATATTTCCTTCCCATGGAATACCATAAAGGAGCCGTCGTACCGTGGGGTTCCGCGGCAGATGAGAGAGATTTTCCAGGGAATTTATAATAAAGCTTAATCCCTATTTCGGCAAGATACCGTCCGACCTGTCCATTTTTTGTGGAGGCAGGCATATTTTAACCAATCCCTAAAATCGGCAGACGTGGATTAAATTTTCTTGTGAGAGCCTCGCCCCAGCATTGGTTTGAGTACCTCCACAAAATCGCGGGCATCTTTGAATTGCCGATAAACGCTGACAAAACGGACAAACGCCACCTGGTCCAGCAGAAAAAGATGCTCCATCAGCATTTCGCCCAGAAACTGGCTTTCGACCTCGTTATCAAAACGATTTTCAATCTCAATTTCGATTTTGTTGAGAATATCTTCCAGTTGCGCATCACTGACCGGACGTTTTCGACAGGCCAGTTCCAAACCGTTTTTCAATTTTTGGCGGTCGAAGGGTTCCCGAGTTCCATTGCGTTTGATGACTTTGATACTGGCACGCTCGATACGTTCGTAGGTGGTGAAACGGCGGGAACAGAACTGGCACTCTCGTCGCCGTCGAATGCCAAATCCGTCGTCACACGCACGGGAATCAATAACGCGGTCATTATCCTGATGGCAACTGGGACACTTCATGGTTTATCCGGTGAAAAAAGGAATGGAAGATAGTTTTCTTCGTGGAAAATTTCATTTATTCGATACACACTCTTGATTATATCGAAAAAAAGGCTCTAAAGAAAGGGGAATATTCCGCGTGACGGGAGAAATTTATCAAAATATTGGAAATTTTAGAAATTTTTTCGGGGGAACGCTCTCACTTTCCTTGTTTTTTGGAGCAAAAGATGATAAACTAAAGGAATGGCGCAATGGAAACGATGAAATGAAAGTGTGCCTGTAGTTTTTTTCAGATTCATGTCAGGAAGGAAAGAACGATGTCTGAGGAACTGATGGAAAAAGAGGCGACCGTCGTGGAAGAAAATGTCCCAACGGAATCGTTTGTCTGGCGTTACACCGGGAAAGACCTGCTTGATGAGAGTATTTTTGGAATTGTCTTTTTGGCAATTGCGATCATTGCCTGTACAGTGACGGAAGGTGCTTGGCGGTATGTGTTGCTGGGATTGCTTGGAATTCCCACGTTGATTTACTGGTGCTGGTTAAGTTACCTCTTCTTTATCCGAAGAGTCTGCACTTCCTACGAACTCACGCCGCAAAATTTCATTTATCGGCATGGTTTTATCGTCCAGAAAACGCGATTTATCGAATTGTTCGACATTGAACAGGTCAATATCAAGCGAAACCTCTGGGAAAGAATCATCGGTGTCGGAACCGTGCAACTCCGTCTGAAAGACCAGGGAACGACCAGTGCGATTGAAGATTTGAACATCCCCGGAATGAGCGATTTCGAGAATATGCAGAAAAAAATCAACGATTACCGAACCTACTATCGAACTCGCGTCGGCAGGACACTGGTTCGAGGATAGGGTTTTTAATGGGTGACGGGGTTTGGAACTGGAAATTTTTACTTAAAATAAAAGAAAGGTTGTGTTGTAGGAAAAAACGATGGCTGGAACAGCGGAATATTTGCAGGATTTGTTTGGTTTTGACGGAAAAGTGGCGGTCGTCATTGGCGGTGCCGGAGAGTTGGGCGGCGGGATTGCCCGTGGATTGGTGCAGGCCGGGGCACATGTCGTCATTGCCGACGTGATGGAAGAGGGATGCCGAAAACGGTGCGAGCAATTGGAATCCCTGGGAGGGAAATGTTCCTGGACGTTGATTGACGTGACACGGCGGGAGTCGGTGGAAAAGGCTCTGGAAGCGGCCATGGCAGTCACGGGTCGGGTCGATGCGCTGGTGAATGCCGCCGGGGTGAATTTCGGCGCCTCATTTTTGGATTATCCCGAAGAAAAATGGGATTTCATCATGAACGTCAACCTGAAAGGAATCTTTCTGGCCTGCCAGGTTTTTGGAAAACAGATGGCACAACAGGGAGGCGGAGCGATTCTCAATTTCGGAAGCGTCACGTCGCTTTTGCCCCTTTCGCGTGTTTTTGGATACGCGGCCAGTAAAGCGGGCGTGCTGAATCTTTCGCGGAATATCGCTCAGGATTTGGCACTTCAGGGGGTGCGTGTGAACACGATTTGCCCTGGATTTTTCCCGGCAGAACAGAATCGGAAGCTGTTGGACGAAGCCCGCGTGGAGAGTATCATGCGGCATACACCGATGAAACGTTACGGCGAACCGGACGAACTGATTGGAACGGCATTGCTTTTGTTGTCGGAAAAGGCCGGACGCTTTGTGACGGGAGCGGTGGTGAGTGTGGATGGCGGATTTACAGCCAGTTGGTTTTAAGAGATGGAGGGGAGTGTCGCCGGGGTGGAAAATTGCGAAATTCGGGATTTTGTGGCGATTGATTTCGAGACGGCCAATTACGATTCTTTCAGTGCATGCAGCGTTGGCTTGGTGAAATGTGTCGGGGGGGAGATTGTGGAGACGTACAGTACCCTGATTCGCCCTCCACGGCTTTATTTTGTTCCGAAATTTACGCAGATTCATGGTCTGACGGCGGAAGATGTGCGGTATGCGCTGACGTTTGACAAACACTGGGAGTTTCCTCTGCGTGATTTTTTAGGCGACTATCCATTGGTGGCGCACAATGCCCGCTTCGACCGAAGTGTTTTGTTAGGGACGCTGGGTTTTTATGAACTGCCGATGATCGAGAATCCGTGGGAGTGTACGCTTCAGCACTCCCGGCGTTATTTTTCACGGGTTTTGAAACACACCCTTCCCAACTATCGGCTCAACACCGTGGCGGCCTACTGGGGAATTTCGTTCCAGCACCACGATGCGCTTCAGGATGCTTTGGCGGCGGCGGAAATCTGGTTGCGAATCCAGCGAGGAGAATGGTAAACGGAGGTGAAGGGAACATTCTGAACGTTGCATTTGACAAATTTCTCTCCCTCCCCCCTTCACTCTCTGGATAATTAGGGTTAAAATAAGAAACTCATGTATCTGTAGTTTTATTGAAAGGAGGGTGATATGTCCAAAGAAAAAGCAATCCTGACTCTGGACGGAAAGCGAATTGAATTTCCTGTCGTACGTGGAACGGAGGGGGACGTTGCCATTGATATTTCCAAATTGTATGAAGAACATCATATCACCACTTTTGACCCATCCCTGGCCAATACGGCAGTCTGTAAAAGTACCATCACGTATATTGATGGCGATAAAGGGATTCTTCGGTATCGTGGGATTCCCATCGAACAGTTTGTCACCAATTCGCCGAACTTTGTGGAAGTGGCATACCTGCTGTTATCCGGCCATTTGCCAACGCGGGAGGAGGGAATCACGTTTCGGAATCGGCTGACGGAAAATGAGTTGCTGAACGAAACGATGCGTTATCAGTTCCGAAGTGTCCCGACTTCCGCTCCGCCGATGGCGCAGCTGTCCGCTTCGTTGAGCAATCTGGCCTGTTTCCATCGTGACCTTTTTGTGCTGGATACGGATGACGAGTTCATGGACGTTTCCGCTCAACTGATCAGTAAGATTCGTACCGTGGCTGCCTTTATCTACCGTCGCAGCCAGGGTTTGCCCTACATTTATCCCAATCCGAATTTACGGTACTGTGCCAATTTTCTCCACATGATGTTCTCTTTGCCGTATGCACATCATGAAGTTTCGCCGGAAGTGGAGGATGCGTTGAATCTGATTCTGATTCTGCACGCCGACCATGAGCAAAATTGCAGTGCCGCGACGGTTCGGACGGTGGGGTCGTCGCGGGCCAATGTCTTTGCGTCGTGTGCGGCGGGAATCAGTGCTTTGTGGGGACCGTTGCATGGCGGGGCGAACGTGGAGGTGATGGAGATGCTCGACGGGATTCATCGGGGTGGTTTGACTCCAGAAGATTGTATCCAGATGGCGAAAGACAAGAACAACGCGTTTCGACTCTTTGGTTTCGGCCACCGGATTTACAAAAACTACGATCCGCGAGCCAAAATTTTGCGTGAAGCATGTGACCGGGTCTTTGCGACGATGAAAAATCAGAACGATCCTTTGCTGAACATTGCCCGAAAACTGGAGGAGTTGGCTCTGGCGGACTCGTATTTTATCGACCGGAAGTTGTATCCCAACGTGGATTTTTACAGTGGCCTGTTGCTCCGAGCCATGGGAATTCCGACGAACATGTTTACGGTGATGTTCGCGATTGGACGATTGCCGGGATGGATTGCGCAGTGGAAAGAACAGCACGACACCATCGGTGGAAGAATCATCCGTCCGCGACAGGTTTACGTGGGAAATACCGAAACCAATTATATTCCGGTAGAGCAACGTCCCTAAACGCCCTAATGCTTTTTAAATTGATAATTATTAATTGATAATTGATAATTATTGATGTTCATGCCGTATTTTCATGGGCAGTTGTGTTATGCGGGGTACTCATACTCCCCCCAAGCCCCTCCATTTGGCAGGGGTCTCCCTCTTTCTTGCCCCATTAATCCTTATCATTAAATTATTTATGCAGTTGGGTTCTTTGACCATTTCGCCACCTCTTTTTCAGGCACCGATGGCGGGTTTTACGAACGACGCGTTTCGGCAGATGGTGACGCAATTTGGTGGTGTGGGGCTGTTGGCGACGGAAATGCTCCATGCCCGTGGGTTGTTGGAGATGTCGCGACGGCGAAAGTCGCTCCACGGTCGGCTCTTTGGGATTCCCCGGCATGACGAAGCACTCCCAAAAGTCCCCCTGGCTGTCCAGATTTGGGATAACGACGCGGAGGCCATGGCGGCGGTGACGGAAAAGATTCTTCAGGAATTTGCGGTTCAGGTCATCGATATGAATTTCGGATGTCCCATGCCGGACGTGGTTCAGAAAGCGAAAGCAGGCTCCTGGCTGTTGCAGTTTCCTGAAAAGATGGCGGAAATTGCCCGATGTGTGGTGCAGGCGGCAGGGGCAACTCCCGTGACGGCCAAAATCCGGCTGGGATTCACGGCAGAAACGGTGAACGCGGTGGAAAATGCGCTGGCACTGGAAGAAGCGGGGATTCAGGCCTTGACGGTGCATGGCCGAACGACGGAACAGATGTATTCCGGGACGGCAGATTGGGGAAAAATTGCGGAAGTGAAGCGTGCGTTGAAAAAAATCCCCCTGATTGGCAACGGCGACATTCGCACGCCGGAAGATGCGGTGCGGGCTTTTCGGGACTATGGTGTGGACGGAGTGATGATTGGACGGCAGGCGTTGAAACATCCCTGGATTTTCCGGCAGACGGAACGTCTTTTGCGGGGAGATACAACCCCCATGTTGCCGACTGCCACCGAGCAAAAAACGTGGTTACTGGAGCATTTTCGCCTCTTGCGGAAACAATATTCCGAACAGGAGGCGATTCTCCTCATGCGGCGGGTGGCTCCCTGTTACGGTTCCGGGCTTCGCAATGCCCGCCATTTTCGGATTGCGGTTGGGAAGAGCGTTACCGAGCAAGATTTTTATGAAGCGGTGGAAACGTTCTTCCCCACCGATATTTCCGAGGAAAATTCCCTTTAACGTTTTTGACGACGTCCGACGCTTAAAATTTTTTCGATAATCGTGTCGGTCAATTCGTACTTCGGCTGATTCGGCATTCCTTCCCAGACAATCCCGCCATACTGCGGTTCAATCAACACGGCATGAGGAATCCCGAAAACGCCCAGGGCATTCGCCGTCCGACGTTGGGTATCGATTCCGACATAGTGCGTCAGGTCTTTTCCCTTCAAGTCGCCGGGACAATCGTCGATGGCTTTTCGATCCGTCTCGCAGATTGAAATGACAACCAGTTCGTCGCCAAATTTTTCCTGCCACGCATTGAGCATGGGAAGCGTTCTTCGGCAGGGGGGACACCAGGTCGCCCAAAATTCGACCAGAAGATATTTTCCTTCCAGTTGTGGTGGTTTTTCGTGGTACCACTCCTCTACTTTCAGAAAGGCCTCCACCCGATCAATGGCGGGAATATCGGCAGTTTCGTCGTTTTCCTCCAAAATTTTCCCTTTTTCGTCCAGTCGCGGGACTTGCAGGAAGAGCCACGAATCTGCCCACAGATTCTTCGTCCGTTCACGCTGGGAGGAAACCAGATTTCCCTTTTCAAACGGTGAAACGACCACCGCCTTGGGAGCTTGCCCATCCTTGACCATGGGGAGCAACTCCTCTTCGGCCAGCAGAGAGAACCCCAGACCACAAAATCCCAAAATCACAACCCCAAAGGCTCTTTTCTTCATCTTCGACTCCTTGAAAAACGGCAGGAAATTTTCTGTAAAATGCCATTATATCGCAAAACCACGTTCCTGGCAAGTCATTTCCCCACACAGAATCGAGAAAAAATAGAGTCGAGCAAATCTTCCGTATAAATCGCTCCCACCATTCGGCCAAGATGCTCCAGTGCCACGCGAACCTCGGAGGCCAGAAGCTCTTCATACGGCGTGTCACAAAGTTGAAAGGCATTTTGCAATGCTTTATGAGCTTGAATCAGCGAATCTCGACACCGAATCTCCGTCGAAGCCACCATTTCCGATTCCGCTCCCGAACGTTCCTGGAGGAGAACCGCCAGACGCTTCTGGAATTCCTCCAGCCCCTCTCCTGTCTGGCTGCTGACGTACAGAATCGAAGGGATGGCAAGCCGATTTTCTATCGGAAGCAAATCGCATCGCATGGCTAAAACCAACGCATTTTCCTCTCTCAGCCAACGGGGAGGAAGGTGCTTTATTTCCCGTGCATCCCAGCACAATATCCGAATGTCGGCCTGTTCCTGCTGCGTTCGTGCCATTTTCTGTGACTGCTGCGACAAAAATTCCGACTCCTGTTGCCACGAATCCCCCGCTGTATCCACCAAAAGACAATGGTCATTTTGCCACTCCCACCGGGCGGTTAGATAATCCCGTGTCGTGCCCGGCATGTCGTAAACAATCGCCTTTTCCTCCGCCAAAAGGGTGTTGAAAAGCCGACTTTTGCCGATGTTAGGCGGTCCGTACAAGACCACACGGAGAAGATGGTCGCTCTGACCACGGGAAGTCGTTTTTTCCAGAATCTGCGAAATTTTCTGATACGCCATCTCCAAACGTGAGCGAATTTCCTCCGAAGTGATAAACGCAATGTCCTCGTCGGCAAAGTCGAAACCCGCTTCCAGATGTTCCAACAATTCCCAAAGAAGGTTCCGCAATTCCTGAAGTGGCTGTGACAGACCACCTGCAAGTTGCGAAAGGGCTGTTTGCAGGCGAGATTCCTGCGTCGCGTCGATGACTCCCAAAACCGCTTCCGCCTGTGTCAAATCGAGGCGACCGGACAGAAATGCCCGCAACGTAAACTCTCCCGGTTGTGCCAGGCGGACTTCCCCTTCACAAAACCGTTCCATCAACCTTTCTAAAAAAGGAATGGCTCCTACGGTGTGCAGTTCCACCGCTTCCTGCCCGGTATAACTTTTCCCATCTTCCCAGGCATAACAGATGACCGGCCAGTCCAGCCCCTCCAGGGAAAGAGAAGTTTCCACCCTTCCCGGTTGAGAGATAAAAATTCCCCATTCCCGCATGACTTTCCACGATTTCGGACCACTGAGACGCAGAATTCCGCGCACACCTCCCTTGCCAGGAGCCGACGCAATGGCAATGATCGTATCTTCCAGTGGGTACATCCGCCGAGACCTGATTTACTGATAATCGGTGGGGCTTTCCCCGGAAATGTATTGCCGCCAGCCATCCAGCAACGTCTTGGGAAGGTTGTTTTCCCGTGTAAATTCTTCCGTGATGGCTGTATTGATACTCGGAATCGCCACGCTCACCCGCAAACGTCCGTCCGGCTCGTAGCGGAACGTCACAATAATCTGCGTCCCGGCAGGCAACATCGGGGGCAGCGGCCGAACCTTGCAACTTCCGATAAAAGTGCAATTTTCCGGCGAGGAACTTTCCCCTTCCACAATCTGGACGAGGATACTCTTCTGGTTCATTTTCTGGGTTCGGAAAGTGCGACGAACCGCAACCGGAAGTTTGGAGTTTCGCGGAATCAAAACCCCCACCCGTGGCAGCCGTGTGGCTGGATCGGTTCCAATCACCCCCAGAGAGTGGGAATTGACATTCCGAATCGCAAACGACGGCGTATTCCCCGCATGAAGTGCCAGCAAATTCCCCGCGTGGATGGCCGCTCCCCATGCCACCGCTTCGTCTGCCGCAGAACTGGCGTCCGGCTCCTGACCAGTCACCTGCCGCAACATTTCCCGTACCGCAGGCATTCGGCTGGAACCACCCACGAGAAGAATCCGCGAAATGTCGCTCCACTGCAAACCTGCCGCCTGGAGAGTTTGCGTGGTGGTGAAACGGGTACGATCCAGCAAATCCTGCGTCATTTGCTCAAATTCTTCCCGCGTGATCTCCACTCGCTTGGAAAAACCTTTGAAATCGCAGGTAATCGTCGCTTTTTGACGTGCGGAGAGCGTCCGTTTGGCATCTTCGCACTCCCGCCACAATTTTCCTCGGGCACAAATATCTTCCCGTGGATCGAGATAAAAATCCTGTACAAATTTTTCGGCAACCATGTCCAAAAGACGTTGATCCCAATCGTACCCTCCCAATTGCACATCCCCGTCGGTCGCCAGCGTCGTAAAATCATGGCCGCCAATCCGCATGATCGTTACGTCAAAAGTACCTCCCCCCAGATCGTACACCAGAACATTTTCCTGGGCCGTCTCTTTTCCCAGAAGTCCGGCCTGATAACCGTAAGCCAACGCGGCGGCGGTCGGTTCGTTGATAATGTCCAGAACCTCAAAACCTGCCATATAACCAGCATCCTGCGTGGCTTTTCGACGAACTTCATCGAAATAAGCCGGTACGGTAATGACCACCTTGCTGAATTTTCCAATTTGCGCCACGGCATCCTGACGCAGTTTGTTCAGAATAAACGCCTCGATCACTTCCGGGGGATACTGTTTGTTTTCCAAGGCCTGGTGGAAGACTTTGTGTCCCATATCCCGCTTGGCGCAAAGGGCAATGGAAGAAGCGTCGGTCGAAATCGCTTTCAACGCCTCTTTTCCCACGACCGCCTGGCCGGACTCAAAGAGTGCCACACTGGGGGTGGTACGGTCTCCTTCGGCATTGACGATCGACTCAGGACGTCCGGTGTCGTCCAGACGCGCGATAACGGAAAATGTGGTTCCCAGGTCGATTCCGACCGCTGGACTATATGGATTCATAATTTTGATGGATGGATGAAAAAGAAGAAATATTCCTGATCCAAAATATCTGGATTTTCTTTATTATAACGTAAAATCCCCTCTCTGCAAGTGTTTCCCCCCCTCCATTCTCAAGGTTTTTCAAATTTCGATACGGTTTGGGGACTTTTGGTAAAAAGATTTCCGAATATCCGATTCCTTTAAGGCTCTTCTCCAGGTAATATCGTCACCAGGGGCGTGTGGTACAACGTCCCTCGAACATTCGGTTGCGCAAGGTAATCTTCCACCGAGTGGGAAGGGAATGCCAGAGAAAGAATCTGCAATTTCCGAATATTTTCCGCAGAAATGCCCCAGGTGGCTGGTCCAGCATAGCCCATCGCTTCGGGAAGGCGTCCTCCGGCTGCCATTTTGGGATAAAGTTTCAAGGCAGGATCGCGGGAATTTTGCGTGATGTAAATTTTCTGAGCCATATTCAGCGACTGATGGAATTTGCCATTGGGAATGAAGTCGGTACGATGCGTGGCCGCGGCAATCAGGAATGCCTGAATATCCAGCGCGACACCTTCCGAAGGGCTATCCAGAAAACGACCACCATAACCGCCACCCCCCAAAAGGTGAAGACCACTTAAAATCGTCCGGGCACCGAAACTGTGTCCTGCCAGCAGAATCGACGCATCTTCCCGCATTCCCCGCAAGACCCTGGCCAGATAATATCCCTGATAATCGGCGTAAATGGCCTTGGTGGTATATTCGGGACGCGGACGTCGGGAAACGCGATCCGCACGCCAATGCCAAATTACCAGACGAATTTGCGGATGAGCCGGAAAACAACGAAGCAATCGAACCCCCTCCGCCAACGCTTCATTCGCGGAAACACGATTTCCATGAATAAAAAAGAGAACGGGTTCTCCAGGGTGTTGGCAGGCATAAAAATCGGCTAAATCTCTGGGAATCCACTGTTCTCCTTCCCACTGATGAACGGAAATCCGCGACATCTGCGCATCGGTGGGATTCATCGTGGACATCCGTACGGTGCTGATTTGCCAGATATTGGCCGTGGGTCGTGTTACCAGAGCAGGGGGGGCTGCCACTTGAGGAATCAGTGACGGCTCGCTCTCCTTTTCCACGACAATTTCCGTGGCTGGTGTTGTCGTGAGGGAAGATGTTTTTTCCACCTGCACCTCCTGACCTACCCGTGGAGAGACCAGAGAAAGGGAATCTTCATAAGCCGCAATTGCCTCTAAAATCGTTTCGCGGGAACACTCTTCCATTTCTTCCCAACAGGTAATTTCTTCCTGCTCCACGGGAAAGATGGTGGAGGAGGCTTTCCCGTTCAGCCAAAAAGAAACTCCGCCCAATAACCAGACGGGAATAAGAAGAACGACCATACAACGAAGTTTTTCTCGGATGTTTTTCACCGCGGGACTCCTGAATTGAGCTTATTGCAAGTTATCAAGGTAACGTTTTGAAATTTTTCGGTTTTTTGGGAAAAAAACTGGAGGAGAAGTTGTTATAAACGTTAAAATCTGTATAGTCTCTCTCTTTTAAGGGGTTGGCGACCTTGGCCTCTGAAAAAAAGGGATGATTTTCTGGTAAAATTTCCACTCTTCCGTGTTTCGGAAACCATAGAGGTGGTTTTTTCACTACCGTTATGGAAGAAACTGCCTGTTAATTCAGGAGGGGAAAAGAATCCATGAGGAAAAAAAAGCTTTTGCCGATAAAACGAATTCTTTTCAATACGATTTCTTCTCACTCATTTTCGGGTGGAAGGTATTGCATGAAAGGGTATAATGTGGTAGAATGAAATGTATTGTCGGTACTACAAGATGGGAAGTACGCGATGGTGTCGCGATCCCTGTTATGGAAATTCATTGAAATAGCATAAACATGATAAATCCCACAAGAACAGTCATCACCGGTGTCGGTCTGGTCTCCCCTTTGGGGGGAAGTTGCGAAGCTCTCCAAAAAGGTCTCCACTCTCAACAAAGTGCCGTTATTCCTCTGGGTGAAGATGGTTCCGATTTGGCTGATTTGATTTTGTATGGCGCTCCCTGTGCCGATTTTACAGGGGATATTGCGGATTTTTGCGTGACCGACAAAGAGATCAAACGGAATATCCGAAAAGGGATTAAAATCATGTGCCGGGAAACGCAAATGGCCATTGCCTCGGCTCAAAAAGCACTCTTGCATGCCCAACTCGATTTTGGGAATATGCCTCAGCCGCGTGTGGGAGTGATGTATGGGAGTGATTACATGCTCTCTGAGCCAACCTCCACAGCGGGTGCGTTTCAGGCTTGTATCGACGAGGAGGGGAACTTTCACCCACAATGGCTCGGTTCTCAGGGATTGCCTCATGTCATGCCTTTGTGGTTATTGGTCTGGCTGCCCAATATGCCGGGGTGCCATATCTCCATTTTGAATCAGTTTCTGGGGCCGAATAACTCCCTCACCATGAATGAGGCCGCCGCGAACGCAACGCTGAAATATGCTCACGATACCATTGCTCGCGGATGGGCGGATATGATGATTACCGGTGCGACCGGAACGCGACTGCAATCCATTCGGACGTTCCAGACCGGCATTTTGGAAACCCTGGCCGATAAAAATCTCCCGCCCGAAGAGGCCAGTCGCCCCTTTGACCGAAATCGAACCGGGCAAGTGCTGGGGGAAGGAGCGGGAACGCTTATCCTGGAAAGCCTGGAACATGCTCGTGAACGAAAGGCTCCTATTCTCGCGGAATTCCTCGCCGGATGCGATACGATGGTGGGAACCCACAGTGCCGATAAAAACCGGATGAATCTTCAGCCCAATTATCGGCAGGGATTCGTCAACGTTTTGCGAAAAGTGCTGGAACAATCAGGAAAATCCATCGAAGAAATCGGATTTATCCATGCTCATGGACTCGGAACACCGGAAATGGACCGTGCCGAAGCGGAGGCCATCGACGAAGTTTTTGCGGGACGTTCCACGCCGATTCCTGTGGTGGCCGCCAAAAGTGTCTTCGGAAATCTGGGGGCTGGAAGTGGAGCCGTGGAATTGATTGCCGGAATCAATGCTCTACGCGAAGGTGTTTTGTTCCCCACGCGAAACTTTACGGAGATGGAAAAACCTTATCGTTTTCAGGTCGTCACCAATTCCACAACCCCTGCGGGCGATTGTTTCATTCACCTCAGCGCAAATTTCCCCGGACAAATTTCCGCCGCCCTCCTCGGCCGGTACGACTGATAGCGAATCGTAGCCAGTGCGACCGGCAGCGAAAGTGACGTTTAAACCCTTTCACCGTCGCTCGTTGGCGGCTGGCACCGTCTTTCCCTACCTGTTTCTCATCGTTCCAGACAACGAAAGGATGTCCTTCCTTTTGGGGAGGGCATCCTCTGTTTCTATAACCATTAAACCAAGATGGAAAATCAGTCTTCCAATTTGGCCTTTTCACGTCTTTTGGAAGGCATACAGAGCCACCAGACCGCCAGCCCTGTCACCAGAACAATGAGGATATAGGGGATCGCCCAGACAGAGGACTTGGCCGCGATGACGGTGGGTTCCTCCTCCATTTTTTGAGCCATGGCGGTGGAAATGGGGTGCGTCATGCCCCAAAGTAGCATGGCATGAATGTAAAAACGCAACGTTGGCAATCCGATTTTCATGATTTTACCTTCGGTCTTTCTGAAAAGTAGTGGTCTTCGGGTAACATTATCGACTGATTTCGAGTACCTCAAACCGCAGTCGTCCGGCAGGGACTTCCACTTCCGCAATTTCTCCGACTTTTTTTCCCATCAATCCCATGGCCATGGGACTTGTCGCCAAAATTTTCCCCTGGGAGGAATCTTCTTCGCCAGAACCGACCAGTGTCAGCGTTTCTTCTTCGTCAAAATCCAAATCTTTGAGTCGAACTGTGCAGCCAAACGCGACTTCATCGGTAGGAATCGTCGATTCGTCGATAATTTCCGCCATGCTCAGCTTGTAACGAATTTCACTCATCTTCGCTTCCAACATTCCCAGCGACTCCCGGGCACCGTGATATTCCGCATTTTCCCGTAAATCACCTTCGGCTCGGGCCGTCGCAATACGCTCTAAAATGGCAGGCATTTCCACATGCTCCATCTGCTCCAACTCTGCCCGCAACTTGTCATAACCTGATTGTGTCATGTAAAATTCTGCCATGAAAACCCCCTCCTTTTGGGAATGCCCGTTTTTATTTGAGTACCATCCGAGTCGGAAAAAACAATATACCGACAGAAGATTCTCTGCCTCATCGACCTGAAATGGTTGCGAAAATGGTTCTGTTAAGGAACTGTAAACAACAAAAAAGCAAGACAATCTTCCTTGTGAAAGATTGTCTTACTTGTATTTATCCGTTCGTCTAAAAAATCCAGGTTCGGCGAACTTTTTCAAAAAACATTTCGCGGAACTTGAATAACTCTATCATGCCATATTCAATCCTCCAAGTCAAGGGGAGATACCCGTTTTCTCGGAAAAATTTCTCTTTTTTGAGAAAATCTTTCCAGGGATATGGATTTTCTATGGGGAATCGGGTACAATTGAGAAATGGAGAAAAGATTCTTAGAAAAAATAAGGTCAAAAAAAAGGAGTGAAGCGTGAAAATACGACAATTGGGATGGTTTGGAATGGTGATTTTGGGTTTCTGCTGGGGAAGTTTGCAGGCTTCTTCGGAGGAAATTATCCAAAATATCCCCTATTATGAGGCGGAAACGATGGGAAGTGGCGACCGGGAATATCGTAGCGAACGATGTTTGCTGGACATCTACGTCCCGGATAAACAGCTGGAAGAAAAATTGCCGGTGCTGGTCTGGTTCCACGGTGGCGGGCTTTCGGGGGGCGGAAAACATTTTCCCGCACTGCTGAAACAGCAGGGATTTCTGATCGTGGCGGTCAATTATCGTCTTTCTCCGCGTGCGCAGTGCCCGGATTATCTGGAAGACGCGGCGGCCAGCATTGCCTGGACGTTTCGCAATATTGCTAAATATGGTGGAAATCCCGAAAAAATCTACGTTTCCGGCCATTCCGCGGGAGGGTATTTGACCGCCATGGTCGCGATGGATCCACGTTATCTGGCCAAATGGGAAATTGCCAACACCGACCTGGCAGGAGCTTTCCCGATCAGCGGCCAGATGGCGACGCACTTCCAGATCATCAACGAACGCCGAGGGACCAAGGGAGGGGGGCCGTACAATCCGATTGTGGTGGATGAATACGCACCGTTGTACCACACGAATCAGAAGTTACCGCCGATGTATCTCTATGTGGGAGATACCAAACTGGAGTGGAAGGCACGGGTGGAGGAAAACGCCCTTCTCGCCGCGATGATGAAACTTCCAGCAGGGCATAACGTGGTGGAATATTACAGTTTTGAGGGGACGAACCACGGAACGGTGGCGGAACCTGCTCAGAAACATTTGCGAAAAGTGATTCAGGAAAATCGATAAGGAGAGGGAAAAATGATTTGCCAAAGATGTTTGTTTTTTGTGTGTGCCACTCTGCTTGCCATGACGGTGGCGGCAGAAGTGCCTCAGACGGTGAAAACGGCGGATGGCCGGACGCTGAAGCTCGTCTGGAACGACGAATTTGAAGGAGTGGGTTTGCCGGATGCGCAAAAATGGACGTATGAACATGGTTTCGTCCGCAATCGGGAAGCCCAGTTTTATACCCGAGAGCGGGAGAAGAATGTTTACCAAAAGGATGGCAGACTGATCATTGAAAGTTTTCGCGAAGATTACGAAGAAAATGGTCAGACCGCAAAATATACGTCGGGAAGTGTGACAACCGAAGGAAAAGCGGGCTGGACGTATGGAAGAATCGAAGTTTGTGCCAAATTGCCCAAAGGTCGGGGAACATGGCCGGCGATTTGGATGCTGGGAACGAATATTCGGGAAATCGGTTGGCCGAAATGCGGGGAAATCGACATTATGGAATACGTCGGCTCCAACCCCACGCAGATTCACGCGACCGTCCATGCCGCGGGGAAAGAGAAACGCCACACTTCCAAAGGTTCGCACATTCGCCTGGAGGGGGTGGAAGATCGTTGGGCCGTCTATGCGGTGGAATGGTCGAAGGATAAAATGGACTTTTTTGTCGATGACCACCTCTACTTCACGTTCCGCAAAGGAGACCGTGAAATCGAACCGTGGCCTTTTGATTTGCCGCACTACCTCATTTTGAACACGGCCATCGGCGGTGCCTGGGGGGGCGGAAAAGGGATTGATGACTCCATTTTTCCCGTGAGGTTTGAAATTGACTATGTGCGTGTCTATCAGTAAAACGTTTTTTTATGCTTGTGGGAAGGTTCCTCTAAAAACGCGACTTTCCCACAAGCAGGCAAAGTAGAATCCCAATTTCCAGCATAACAATCGTTCCGCCCGGACGAGTTCCCGTGTAGTACGAGAGGAACAGTCCACCCCAGGTCGCGGCAAGAGAGAAAAAAACTGCCCAGAGAATGGTTTGGAAATAGCTCTTTTTCAATTGCATGGCACACGCGACCGGAATGACCAGCAACGAGGAGACGATCAAAGCTCCCACCGTCCGTGCCGCCACCGAAATGGTTACGGCAGTAAGGATTGTGAAAATCGTGTTGACCCATCCAACCGGAATGCCGGAGAGACGGGCTGCCGACTCATCCAGTGCCATGGCAAAGAGTTCCTTGTAAAATAGCAGAAACGTTCCCAGAACCATCAGGCTGACCGCCAAAACGAGTCCTAATTCAAAATTGCTGATGGCGACGATACTTCCGAAAAGGAAGCTCTGAAAGTTGGCTGTGCTCGACACAAATCCCGACAAAAGACCGGTTAGACCGATTCCTCCCGAAAGGATAATCGCAATGGCCATGTCGGAATACTGCGGGAATTTCCGGCGTAAAAACTCGATTCCCAGAGCTGCCAGAATACAGTAAACCGTGGCGCAAAAGGTGGGATTGTACCCCATGATCAGGCCGAATGTCACTCCTGCCAGCGACGTGTGAGCCAGCGACTCTCCCATGAGCGAGAGCCGTTTCAAAACGACAATCATCCCGATGCACGGAATAATCAACGCCAGGAATGTCCCCACCAGAAAAGCTCGCTGCATGAATTCGTATTGCAAGATGTCCATAATTTCCCTACGGCTGGCAAGGGCACAAAGTTTTTCCATCCGGGTGACGGTGACGGTGAGCCAGCTCATGTTCCAACTGCGAAGGTGTCAACTCAACGAGAGAACCCTCCTCCAGACAGAAAATACGCTGAAAATATTCGGCCGTTCGCTGTAAATCGTGAGTCACCATCAGAAGCGTTCTCTTTTGTTCCGCGTGGAGGGATTGCAGCAAACCATAAAAAGAACGGGCGGATTCCGCATCCATTCCATTCGTCGGTTCGTCCAAAAGAAGGATTTCCGGGTCATTGACCAGCACGCGGGCAATCAGAACTCGCTGCATTTGCCCTCCTGAAAGTGTGCCGATTCGGGCGTGGAGCGAATCTTCCATCCCCACCTGAGCCAACGCTCTCTCCACCTGAACACGATGTTGCCGATGGGGGAATCGAAAGAGGCCGATTTGTGAGAACATGTTTCCCAGAATCATTTCCTCCACCGTCGCGGGAAAGGCAACTCCGAGATAATGGTGACTTTGCGGAACGTAGCCGATTTTCGACCAGCGATGGAAGGTGCGAACATCTTCGCCATACAGAAAAACGGTCTCTGGCGGAGCGGGAAGTTGCCCCAGAAGGAGTTTTAGCAGAGTACTTTTCCCGGAGCCATTGGAACCGATGATTCCGACGAAATCTCCGCGGGCGATGGAGAACGTGATGTTGCTCAACAACGTCGTTTCCGCTCGGTAGGAAAAGGTCAAACGATTTACCTGAATCACATCCTCACTCGCAGTCATCCCTTTCATTTCCCCTGCAAAACCTGTAAATTCTGTAAAGCCTGTAAATTCTGACGCATGACGGAAAAGTAATCTTCCCCGGCGGCCTGACGTTCCTGAGAGAGTTTTTCCAGTGGATCCAAGACCGCGACACGTCCCCCAATCTCTTTGGCAAGCGCATCCGCCACTTTGGAAGCGGTGGTACTCTCACGATAAATGACCCCAATCTGATGTTCGCGGGCAAAGCGAATCATCTCCGCCATTTTGGCAGGTTCCGGGTCGCTGCTGGCAAAGGAGCCTTCCAGAGCCACCTGCGTCAAGCCATACGCCTTGCAGAGATAGGCAAATGCCGCGTGCGTTACCAGAATATTCCGATTCGGCATACTCTCCACCATTTCGCGGAATTCCGTATCCAGAACGTCGCATTCCCTGGAATACTTTTCCAGACGGCTCTCGTAAACGGCTCGGTTTTCAGGGTCCAGCGTGACAAACAACGCACAAATTTGAGCCATCTGATGTCGAGCATTCTGCGGTGCCAGCCAGACGTGAGGATCGTGATGGTTGGCGTGGTCATGATGGTGAGGATGTCCGTGATGGTGTTCCGCACAACAACCTCCCTCACAAAGGGAAATTCCCTGCGACGTTTCCAGAATCGAAATATCTTTTCCCCGCAAAGTTTCCAAAACGGCCGGAATCCAGTGTTCCATTCCCGCTCCATTGTAAATCAGCGCGTCCGCTTTCTGCAATCGTGCCATATCTCGCGGCGTGGGTTCCCAGTCGTGAACCTCCATCCCGTCAGGAATGAGACAGAAAATCTCCATCTCCTCCCCACCGATTTTTTTGGCAAAATCGTACATCGGATAGAAACTGGTGGCAACGATCGGTTTTCCACGCTCTTCCCCCTCTCTCATTCCACACCCGGCAAACAAAAGAAAAAACAGAAAAAAAATCCTAATTCTGCTCATGGAAAAAGCCTCCCTAAAGACATGGTTTAATTGATAATTGATAATTATTGATGGGAGCATAATCCCGATAATATACTCCTTCCACTTTGAATTTCCAGAAAACGAAAGGAAAGCCCCTACCTTTG
>JAUNBF010000110.1 GCA_030527185.1 Planctomycetia bacterium
AATTCGAGAAGAATAATGGACGTGGTATCGTCAACGAAGTCACCAGCAAGAAACGTTCCACCCTGCAAGGGACGATCGAGTCGTATCGAGCAGATTGGAATGATCCAGAAAAAACGGTGATTGGTGGAAATGTGTACCTGGTCAACCCGAATGGTATCACCATGCGGAAAGGGTTCACGTTCAAAGGTGATCGATTTGGTGCCACGACGATGAGTCTGTCGGATGTGGTTGCCTGCCTTACTTATGTTAACGACGGAAAGACCCCGCAACCCGAATTCTATGGCGTTTTGATTCAGCCGTCGGGTTGGGACTCGGCTGGTAAGGAGAAGGACAAAGTGTTCACAATCACCAAAGGTTCCTTGCGTCTGAACAAAAAAGGCGCCATTTCCGGGAATGCCAACTTTGATTTGGGCGAAAATGACGATTTTTATGCTCAAACTCCGGCAGGTCAGAATCTGCGTATTGGCAACGTGAGCTTGGCAAAAAATGCTAGTATGTATCTGGAATCCGGCAAAAACCTGAACGTCCGTGACATTACAGGAACTTCCTGGGAGGTAGAAGAGTATGATGATGAACTAGAGAAAAATGTGCAGAAAACGGATTAC
The DNA here is from genome assembly GCA_030527185.1 of Planctomycetia bacterium. Classification (GTDB taxonomy): domain Bacteria; phylum Planctomycetota; class Planctomycetia; order Pirellulales; family Thermoguttaceae; genus RGIG3701. Next base: position 606 of record JAUNBF010000110.1, read on the forward strand.
AGCAATATTACTCTGTATGCTGCCAACCGATTGCGAATTCGCAGTGCGAATAAAGTCGATGCCAATGTGGCTGGACAAGATATTCGTCTGTCGAAATCCAACGCTTCGTCATTGGGTACTCTTACTGTTAGAATGGGTAGCGATTATCCTACCGTTACCAAATTCAGCATTGCCAAAGGAACTCAAGTTGCTGGATTGAATATCAGAACGTATAGTAATACTACTGATTATACAGAGAAAGAATATAAAGGATTCACGACTCCGAAACGGATTACGCAGAAAAACTATACGCAATATCTGCAAGCAGTGAATGTTGAGGAAGATAAAATCTGATAAAATTTTGGTAGTGTACAGGCGGGGAGGTTTTTTCCACCACGAAAACCTTTCCCTTGTGCTAAATGTGGATTTTGTAAAGAGATAGGATTATTTCGACGCGGAATCCACAAAATAATCAGGAAAAATGGTTCCTTTTTCGGAAGGGCTGTTTTTCCTGTTTTTCTATAATGGGAAGGTTTTTCCGAGACGTTATTTTTTGTTTTTTCGTCAAAATGCGTAAAATCTGTAAAAAGAGTAAAAATTTTTCGGAAAATAAGGGAAGGGTACTTGACAACCTGAACGGAATTGTGGTAGAATGCCGATGTTGAAAAAAAGAAAGATTTTAAAGATTAACATCTGACTTCCTGAAAGATTAGAATTCAAAATTTTTAAAAAAGATGAACATGATAAGAAAGAATTTGCAACCTCAATCATGCGATAAGCTGGGGGGGGGGGGTAGAATAAAGAACCTCCTCTCTGGAGGTGTACATTTATGGGAGAACCCATTGAATCTTTCTTTTTCCTGTTCTGGAATTAGACACAATTCTGTTTTTGCTCTGTTTGATAAAAGTGTGAGGAGAGAAAGCGTTTTTTCTCCTCCACCTGCTTTTGTGGCAATCTCGGTTCTGACAAGTGGTAAATGGTCCATTACCCGAAGTTCTGAATCGCAACACGTTTTATCGGACGCTGTTTTACCCTTTTGACAGGAAAATGAGTCATGTAAAAGTGGCCTCATCCGTTTCAAATTCGTTGTTGGCAGGCAAAAACATCATACATTATTGTTTTTTGGTAAGTTTGTGGATATTTTATTCCAAAAGTTGGTCTAAAAAGGACTCCACAAACAAATTTCAACCATGTTTTAGGAGAAAAAGCATGAAAAAGTCTATGGTATTGTGTGCGGCACTCGCTCTCATTTTGGGAACGATGGATGCCAGTGCGAAGAAGTTGCCTGTCGAAACGAAAGGTGGTGAAGGACTTCCTTCGCTTGATGTCTCTAGTGTCAAGGATACGGTTGGAACCACGGGTGTCAAACTGAAGAAGTGGTATTCGTTCGATGTTGGTAAGGGGCAGACGTTCAAGTTCACGATGAATACGGTTGGTATTGTCAATGTCGTGGATAGCAAGAAACGCTCCACCCTGCAAGGGACGATTGAGTCGTACTTCGATGATTCCAAAACCATCGGTGGAACGGTGTTCCTTGTCAACACGAATGGTATCACCATGCGGAAAGGTTTCACGTTCAAAGGTGATGCGTTTGGTGCCACGACGGCTGTGATTGACTTCGCGAATGTTAAAAGCCCTGAAGACGTGAAAGGTGTTCCTGGTATTTCAATCTCCCTCGGTAGTGCCGCAGATAAAACGTTCACGATCGACAAAGGTTCGTTGCGTTTGAACAAAAAAGGCGCGATTTCCGGTAACGCCAACTTTACGTTGGTTGAAGGTGCGAAATTCAATGCTTCCAGCCCCGAAGGACAGAACATTCGTTTGGGAAATATCACTTTGGGTGAAAGAGCCACTTTGGACGTGACTTCCGGCAAAAATCTGAATGTGCGTGATATTGCAACAGGTAAAGACGTTGGTGAACTTTACCTTGCTGCCGCTAAAAACCTGAACGTGCGTAGCATCCTTGGTGAGAAAAAAGACGAGAATGTAGATGTGAAAGTAGAATTGCGAGCTGGAGAACGTCTCCGCCTCCGCAGTGCGAGTAATGTCAATGCCGATGTGTATGCCAAGAACGTTCGTTTGACCAAATCCAACGCTTCGGATCTTGGTACGGTGAACTTCTTCGGAACTTCTGAAAAGAAATCCGCTCCTGAAAAGTTCAGCATTGCGAAAGGTACGAAAATCGCGAAACTGAATTATTGGGATGGAACCGCGGAAAAATCTGCTGAGAAAATCACTACGCCCAAACGTGTAACGGAAAAGAACTTTGCCGAGTACATTACACCAACTCCGGCTCCCCAACCGATCTAGTATTGAATACACCATTTTGGATAAGGTTTTGAAAAAAATCTAATCACGGATGTGAGGAGAAGTTCTCCTGTTGCGAGAACTTTTTCCTAGTGGTAAATGGGAGATTCTGCCTGGGAATGGGAAAACTATTTGTCAGGCAGAATTTTTCTCACTCTTTAATTTTCTCTGAAAGCCCATGAATTCCATGAAATAATGGAAAATTTTCAAAATAGGAAGTTTTTCGGAGATTTTGAAAAGGTAGGATTATTTTGAAAAAACAGATCGAGAGGTAATATAAAATGAAAAAGATTATTGGATTTTGCATTGTTGGAATTTTGATTTTTGGCCTGGAAACGAGCTATGCCAAAAAGTTACCTGTTGCAGAAAAAGGTGGTAAGGAAGTCAATACGCTGGATGTTAAGACCGTGGAAGGATATTTCCAGGGAAATACTGGCGCGAAATTAAAGAATTGGTACACTTTTGACATTGGAAAAAAGGAAACGTTTACTTTTACCAATAATGATAATGGTATTGTCAATAAAGTGACCTCGAAAAAACGTTCCAATCTTCAAGGTGTATTGGAATCGAAACTTTCCGATGGTAAGTATGGTGGAAATGTTACTTTGATTAATCCGAATGGGATTACGCTTAAAAAAGGATTTTCTTACAAAGGATTTAAATTAGGACTTTATACTAATGAGAATATGGATTCAGGAATCCACTATAGTTGCCTTAAGAAAATCACGGGAGGAGCCAGTATCGGGCAGGGTAATAAACCTGAAACCGGGAGTTTGGAAGCTCATGATTCCCAGGAATTTCGTATTGCCAAGGGTTCTCTGCGACTGAATAAAAAAGGAGTCGTCTCCGGGAGTGGTGAAATTGTAATTGGCGAAAACAATTCTTTCATTGCCAAATCTGCGGCTGGAGAACGGTTGAGAATGGGTTCCATTTCGGTTGGTGCGAATAGTACGGTCGCTCTTTTTGGTGAGAATATTTCTGTTCGGGATATGACTGCAACAGGAGATGCCTCTTTCATGCTCTCTGCTCAAAAGAAACTTTTCCTGCGAGGTTTTACAGGAAACGAGGCAACGTTGGCACTGGGTGGTGTCAATATTCGCAGTAGTAAGGCTATCGTTGCGGACAAACTTTATGCGTTTGATGAGTATACCAATAGTACGACTGGAATTTCGTTAAAATCCGCTCCGCCGAAACTCGTTTTGGCCAAAGGAACGCAAGCAGATGCTTATATTGGCAGCAATACTGCCAGAACGTTGAATCTTGACAAGCGAACCACCTGGATTGATGGCGTTGAAAAAACTAGAACGAATCGAGTTCGACGAAGTAACAGAAATTCCCTTGGAATACCTACCTGGTATGGCTCGAACCTTACGGGTCTGGAATCTTCTTTTGGCAGAGATAGCGCTTCCATTAAGACCTCTTATGGCTGGTAGAGTGTTTTCACGTTTTGCCTTGTTGAAAAGATGGTGAATCACAAAGTTTGGGAAAAATATTCCAGATAGAAGGATTCACCATCGAATTTTCGATTTCTTTATTCTCTGAAAATTCCTCTGGACAGAAAAAAGGTTTTTCGTTATGCTATGTTAAATAAATATATGAAAAACATTTCCCAGAGGAAGCGATGGGCGAAAATCCTTTTCTGAAAAAATTGTATCCGTTGATTTTTCCAGCGTCGGTTTTGGCGTCGGTTTTGTTGATTCTGGTGCCGTTGTCGCCAGGGATGATGGATTTGCTGTTGTCGTTTAATCTGACGCTTTCCATATTAATATTGCTGACCACCATTTTTATCCGCACGCCGTTGGAATTCAACGTTTTTCCCTCCATCCTGCTGTGTACCACACTCTTTCGACTGGCGTTGAACATTGCCACGACACGCCTGATTCTCTCCAACGCTCAGGAGCAGGGGGACTTGGCGGCAGGGCAGGTTGTCCGCGCGTTCAGCGACTTCGTTGCTGGGGGAAATGTCGTTGTCGGGCTGGTTTTGTTCGTCATCATCGTCATCATCCAGTTCATCGTCATTACCAAAGGTGCCACCCGTATCAGTGAGGTGAGTGCCCGATTCATTTTGGATGGACTTCCCGGCAAGCAGATGGCGATTGACGCGGATTTGCAGGCAGGGACGATTTCTGCCGAGGAGGCGTTGCGGCGACGTACGGAATTGTCCGATCAGGTCGATTTTTACGGAGCGATGGACGGTGCCAGCAAATTCGTCCGTGGCGACGCGATTGCCGGAATCCTCATCACGCTGATCAACATTCTGGGAGGAATCGGCATTGGCATTTCGGCAGGAAACATGTCGCTGGAGGAGACTTTTGCCCTCTACACACGCCTGACGATTGGGGACGGGCTGGTGAGCCAGATTCCCGCGTTTTTGCTGGCAATTGCCGCCGGTTTGCTCGTCACGCGGAGCCACCGGAAGAAGAACCTGCCGGAAGAAGTGGTGACGCAGCTTTTCAGTCGGCCCTGGGCGTTGGGAATGACGGCGTTGTTTCTGGTACTCCTGACCGGGACGCAGTTGCCGCGAGTACCGTTGATTTTTCTGGGAATCGTCTGTCTGGCGGTGGCGTGGAAACTGGAATCGAATCGAAAAAAGAAGGCGTTTCAGGTCGCCGAAACCGAAAAAGAGCAGGAAAATCGACAGCAAAAAGAGCTGAAAATGTCCCGGATGATGATCCTGCACTCGATGGAACTCCAATTGGGAAGCGGACTTACAGCCTGGACGACCGAACAGGGAGGGGAAGCGATTCTGGAAGAAATTCGCACCGTGCGGGAACGTCTGGCCAGAGAACTCGGTTTTCTACTGCCGCAAGTCCATGTCACGAATGCCGCCGAACTCGACGCTACGCAGTACCGTATTCAGGTCAACGGAAATCCGGTGGCGGAGTACGTTTTACGCACGGAATCGTTGCTGGCGGTGGAGGGGGATGTCCTCACGGGAGTCCCTGACGGGCTGCGAACGGTGGAGCCAGTGCGGGGAACGCCTGCGGTGTGGATTGCGGAAGGTGAAAAAACGCGGGCAATGGAACTGGGATACCAGGTCTGGACACCGCGGGAAGTTTGGAAGGAACACCTGACCGAAGTGGCTCGCCAACATGCCGCCGAACTCCTTTCGCTCGAGGCAACCCACCTCCTGATCGAGGAGTTGCAGTCCCTCTCCCCCACGGTGGTGAAGGAACTGATTCCCGCCAAAATGTCGGTTCTGGAAGTACACAAAGTCCTTCAGCAGCTCCTGGCCGAACAGGTTTCCATCCGGTCTTTGGGGATGATTCTGGAAACGCTGGCGGAACATGCGGCACAAACCAAAAATCGGGTGGAACTGGCCGATTTCGTGCGGGTTTCACTGGGACGATGGCTCGTGACGCGAAACCTTGCGTCGGATGGAAACCTGCACGTGTTGACCCTCTCCACCGCGTGGGAAGAGAAAATCCAGCAGACGACCGAATGGACATCGGAGGGAGTGCAATGTACCCTTCTACCGGACGATTGCCAGCATTTGACGGCACTTTGCGAACGGGAATTCGCGACCGCACAATTGCAGGGCATACCAATCATCCTCCTTGTTTCGCCCACCATCCGTTTTTCCGTACGACAAATCGTGAAATCCAAACTCCCCCGACTTCCCGTCCTGAGTTTTCTCGAAATCCCCCGCGAAACCTCCGTCCAGCCACAAAAAATGTTAGAATAGTTGTCTCGTCATCTCGATTCGAGGGGGCACCATAAGCGTATTTGCCCATTTGACAAATGAAGATATTAGATATTGAGGAGAAAGGATGGCATACAAAACGGATGGGATGGACTTGCAGTGAGCTGATCGAGCCGATTTTCAGAACCAATAAAGGGAAGAATCTCGCAAAACACGGCAAACAGTCGTCAAACGGTCGTCCGCTGCTGATTCGGGTTTCCAGACAATGTTGCCTCAAAATCGTCAAAAATTCTAAATCACCCCCCTTAACAACACATTTTAATTACTGTATAGTGAAGACTGAAAGTTGAAATTTCAACAGCTTAACAAATTTTCAACAGACTGTTTCTACTGTTTGTTGACCGAATCCGTATTCGCTGAATACAGATTCCTGGAATTGAACCGGTGGAAGTTTGTAATTAAACGTAAAATTGCAACGAAGGGAGATTTTCCTTATGAAAAAAATAAAAATACGTACGGAAGAAAATAGAACATGCCTTTGTTGTTTTAGAACCTGTATAATTTTTGCAACCTCCACTCTGTTTGGGATTCTTTCCACTTCGTGCGTTTGGGGGGCATTCCCGATGAATCTGGAACAACTCCCGCTGCTATGTTTCGACACTCGCGTGGTTTACGAAGGAAGCATTGACAAAACAGGCGGAAATATTGATCAAGTGTGGTTTCAACACCAGGACAAACATGGCGATTGGGTTCTGATGGAAACGGAGGGACCGGGCTGCATTTACAATTTTGCGCAACATCATTTTCCCGAATCGGCATCCCCAACGTTTCGGTTCTATTTTGACGACGATACGGAACCGCGTCTGGAGTTGAGGCCGGAAGATTTGGGACACGTATCCCAATACCTCTGGCTGGCAAATTCGTGGGACCGGAACCGCATAATATCTGGGTTTTGCGCAATTTCGTTCCCATGCCGTTCGTGAAACGTTGCCGTGTGACTTCGACGGTCAAACTCACTTCGGGGGGATGGGGACACGTGATTTATCACAAATTCGCGACAGGCGAAGGGGTAAAAACGTTTGAGCCGACTGACGATGTTTCCGATTTGCTTGCTCTTTGGCAGAAGGTTGAGGAGAATCCACTGGGCGTTCCAGAGAAAACAGACGAAAAATCTGTGACGGTTTTGCCAGGCGAAAAAGTTTCCGTTTTTCATCAGGATACACCGGGACTTCTTTCGGGTTGGGAGCTGAAATGTACATCGTTGGATACCGAATCGCTAAAAAATCTCCGGGTTGTGGTGACGTGGGACGCACACTCTCAGCCGGACATCAACGCGCCGTTTGGAACCTTCTTCGGAAACGAGTGCGGGTACCATTCCGTGCGCACGCTTTTAGTAGGGTCGGTTCGGAACGAAGAAACGAAAGAAACACGGTTCTATAATTACTGTCCGATGCCGTTCTGGAAAAGTGCGGAGGTTTTCCTCGTCAACGATGGAAAAAAACAGGTGGAAATAACGGTTCGCATCGGACACAACCCCCTTGATTCGCGGAAGTATCCGTCCGAAAAATGCGGTTGGTTCCGTTCTTCCGATTACTATCCCCCAACGCCCAACGTTCCTGGACACGATACGCATATCGCGTCGATAAAGGGTTCCGGGAAAATGGTTTACGGAACGATTTCGGGATGGGGAATCCATCACGCGGGGTGCGAAGGAGACGTTCGCGTAACGTTCGACGGTTTGCGAACGCCGCAGGTCGAAAGTGATGGTTCCGAATCATGGATGCCCTACGGTTGGGGGTTTGAGCTTCCACCGCAGGAAAATCCCGCCAGCGGTTACGATGGAATCACCCGTTCCAACGCGGACTGGTCGATGATTCGGACGCTCATGGGTGACTTTTACCCATTTTTTACCTCACTGGATTTTCGTATTGAGCACGGAGAGATGAACAATGGCGGGGGAAAGCACTCCGGCCAAATTTTCTACTACGGGCAAGATGCCGCCGCCGCGACCATCACAGACACGCTCGTTCCCGACCGCGAAACCCGTCGGGTTCAATGCGATGCCCCACTTTCCGAGCTTTTGGCCAGATACGAAGGTATGCCTGACGAGAAACCTTTTTCCCGATTCGGTTGGAGACCGCAGGCGTTTTTGAGCCTTACCGTTTCGATTTCCCAGAAGAATTCCGGGCTTATTCTTCAGCGTCTTTCCGACCAGGAAAAGGGACGGCAGGCCGCAAAAGTGTATGTCGATGGTGAGCTGGTTTCCGAACGAATCTGGTATTATTCCGATTCCAATCCGAACCATCGTTGGCTGGATGATGAATTTCAGATTCCCGCACGATACACACTGGGGAAGGAAAAAGTGGAAATCCGTTTGGAACCACTCGATGTTGGCGGTGGGAAAACGTTTAACCTTTTCGGACTTCGCGTTCTGTCTATCGGAAAAGAGATTAAAAACTGACGGACGCAGTGAAAATGCCTGCCGCGTTTTTTCCCGCAAAACGCACGTTCAAACTCTCGTAAAACATTGATTTACGCCACTTTTGTCAACATAAACACGTTTTTTTCTCGGTATTTCATACAAGTCCTTCAAAAATTTTTTTCCACTTTTCTTTGTCGATTTTTCGTTTTCGCTCCTGGGCAAGTCTGTCGACCACAACCGCTCCTGCTTCTTCACGGATTTTCACCCACGCCACGAATGTATTTCGGTCGATACCAAACGTCGCTTTCAGTTCCCTAAACGTCCCGCCGCTCTCCCTTGAAAGCGATAACGCGTTCTCTAAATTTCTTGTTATATGACTCGATTTCCATAGCAACATTATCGAAAGGAAATATTAAATTAATTGACTATAGTACCGGTATAATATAGACCATTCACGTTGTCCATCAGGGGAAACAGGTGGCTGCCCCCCATTGTCAAAATCGCTCCCACAGATCATAATAAGGTGAGGTAGAAACGGGTTCATTGAAAAATGTTTTCTGAAACCCATTTCCTAATCCACTGTGAGAAGATGCCGTAATAAGGAGAATGACAATGAGAAACCAACGATGGAATGTTCTGGGAATTCTGGTAAGTCTTTGTATGATCGGCACTTGGGGAATGGCTCAAGACGCTGCGGCTCCCGTTGCACCGCCTACTCCGCCAGCTGCCCCCGCCGCGGAAAATCCAGCAACCCCCGCCCCTGTGGCAGCAACCCCCGCCCCCGCTGCGGAAACCCCTGCCGCAGTAACTCCCGCGCCAACCCCTCCCGTGGAGAAACCCTCCCCTAAAAAAGTGCGTGGAATGCTCCCCCGGTACTATAAAAGTGTCGTTTCTGAAGAGCAAAAATTGCAAATCTACGACATCCAGAGCCAATATCGACCCCAGATTCGCGAATTGCAGCAGAAAATGGATGCTCTCAAAGCGGAGATGAATCAAAAAATTGAAAACCTCCTGACCGAAGAGCAAAAAGAAGCGATTCAGGCACAAAAAGATGCCCGGAGTCGTAAATAGCGAATCCGAAACGGGTTATTTAGGAACGGCCAGCCGAAGGATGAAACGCTCCAGTAAAAGCCGAGCGGGAAGGGAACTGTCCCCCTTCAGATCAAAGTCCAACTCCACCAGCCAGGAAAGGAGTTGCTGCCCCCGTTGCCGTCCCAAATGAATCAACTGATTCCGGGCAATTTTCACAAAACGAGAGTCGATTCCCGCTTTCTGGAGTGCGTCGTCCATCTCCCAGGAAGTAATTCTTTTTCCCGCCTGGCTCCAAGAAAGAATATAACGCGTGGCAACGGCCATCTGGCGTAACTTCTTGGACATGGCGGCCAAAAGAACAATCGGCTCCTCGCCCGCTTCCAGAAGTTGCTCCAGATATTCCATGGCCTGCTGCGTTTGGCCTGATAAAATCATATCGATAAGTTTCCAAATGGCCGTGCGTCGCCATGTGGGGGAAAGCTGCCGCAGTTGTTGGATTTTAGGCTCCTCGCCAGGGTCTGTACTGAGTGAAAGGCGAGCCAATTCCTGATCCAGCATTCCCATATCGCTTCCCACCAACTCCAACAAAAGATTGGCCGTTTCACGATTGATTTTCATCTGGTACTTGCTTTGAGCCGTTTGAAGAAGCCATTGAACAAGTTCCTGAGCCGGTGGCGTTTTGCACTCCCACAACATCCCCTTTTCCGAAAGAAGCCGATACAGCGTGGTATTTTTGGCACAACTTAACAAATCGAGAATCAAAATCCCTGTGCTGGCAGGATGTTGGAAATAATGTTCCAATTCCACCCGATTTTTTTCTATAAATATATCCGCTTCGTGTACAAATACAAGGCGTGTGGAGGTACCAAACATGGAAAAAGTGGAAACTTCGTCCCAGACCTCGTTCCATGTGGCGATCGTTCCCGAAAAAAGAGTGGGCTGAAAATCTTCCGTATCTGCCGCTTTTTGCTTAAAAATCTGCTTCAGTTCGGATAAAACAGCACGACGCAAAAAAGCCTCACTTCCAAAAACCGCCCCCACCGCAGCAGGCACCTTTTTCGTTGATGCAGCCAACCAAGCCAACGCAGACACCCCACCTGTAGCCACTTGCGGAAAATCTTTTTTCTGCTCGCCCATTCCACTCTCCATCCCAACAACGCTTACTCTAAACCATCACTTTCCCCATTATAATAAATTTTTTAAATTTTCCTTAGGGGGGGCTATACAAAAGAGATTATTTTGCTATACTATCTCCATCTTTCCTTAAGAAAGCGGGCATGTAGCTCAGTTGGTTAGAGCGCCGCCCTGATAAGGCGGAGGTCCCTGGTTCGAGTCCAGGCGTGCCCAGTTCCCCCGTTTG
>JAUNBF010000002.1:0-61136 GCA_030527185.1 Planctomycetia bacterium
CCGCCTCCAACGAAAAACTCCCCCCAGGTATCGGTCTGCGGCAATTTCCAGGCGACGACCCCGGCAACAACAATTTTGGCCTCCACGTTTTCCTGCTCCCCTATCTGGAACAACAGGCGTTGTACGACCAGATTGATCAGACGCAAACTGTTTACCAATTCGTCCGCACCAGCCCGCAGACCAATCCCGTTTTGCAAACGGTCATTCCGTCGTACGTCTGCCCCAGCTTCGGCGAGCCGCCTCTTTCCACGGTGAGTCCCGGCGGCTTTTTGTACGGCGGTTTGACAACCTATGTTGGCGTTTGCGGAGCGTACCTCAGCGACTCGGATAACGCCAATCTTGGAGACGGCGTAACTCCTTTTACAATGCCAACTTATACAACATCGGGTCACGGCAATATCCCCGACAATGGCCTTTTTGCCTGGTGCCAGCAAATCTCTACCGGCACCGTCCGCGACGGCTTGAGCAACACCCTTTTGATGGGGGAAATGATTCAAAAAGATACCACCGGCACCTACCCCGGCGGGAATCGGTGTTGGGTCATGGGAAGTTACTGGGGTGGCAAGACGGCTAAAGCGACGTACAGTATCAAAACTCTCCGCTATCCCGTCAATCGACACTACAACCGCAACGATTCCCGCGACGCCCCGTTCAACCACTTCCCCTTCCGCTCCCACCATCCCGGCGGCTCCCACTTTGCCCGAGGTGACGGCAGTGTCTCTTTCCAGTCCGAAGGAACCGACCTCCTCGTTCTCAAACGCCTCGCCACCCGCAGCGGTGGTGAAATCGTCCAGGAATCACTCTAAACGGGGGGCTGTTGCGGAAGGCAAAACGTGGTACAATAAGATATGGAAAGTCGATCGCGTCTCAAAACACGATGCAACACTTTTTAAAACGGTATTTCAGGCGTTTTCCTTTGCTTTGGCCCATATCCCATGCCGGAATTGACATACGATTTGCACATCCACTCCTGTCTTTCGCCGTGTGGCGACGACGCGATGACTCCCGCCAATATCGCTGGCATGGCCGCCATCAAAGAGTTGGACGTGATTGCCGTGACGGATCACAATTCGTGCAAAAATTGTCCTGCAGTCCTGGCCGCCGCGGAAGCTTTTGGCGTTCTGGCTATTCCGGGGATGGAAATGACGACCTCGGAAGAAGTCCATGCGGTCTGTCTTTTCCCGACGCTCGAGTCGGCGATGGATTTCGACGCGATGGTTTACGGAAAACTGCTCCCCTTTCCGAATGACGAAACGATTTTCGGAAAACAGCAGATTTACAATGCCGACGATGAAATGGTGGGCACGGTTCCGTATTTGCTGATTAACAGTGTAGAGATTTCGTTCGATGGACTGTGGGACTTGGCGCGTTCGTACGACGGCGTGATGTTTCCGGCTCACATCGAAAAATCGAGCAACAGTCTGTTGGCCAACCTCGGTTTTGTGCCGCCGGACAGCCGTTTCAAGACGTTTGAGTTGAAGGACTTGGGAAAGTTACACGCCGTTCGACAGGCCAATCCCTATCTGGAGACGTGCCAGGTGTTGCATAATTCGGATGCTCATTACCTGGAACATATTCACGAGCCGGAATGGAAATTGCGGGTGGAGGAGCCGACCGTGGCGGGTGTTCTGGCGGCTATCCGCAGTCCGTTGTTATGAAAAAAACGAAAATTCTGTAAAGTGGTGATGATGAAAGCTCTTTCGATTCAAAACGCGACGGTTCGTCTGGAGGGAAAAACGATTCTTCGTGAGATTACGTGGGAAGTGAATGTTGGAGAACGCTATTTTCTCCTGGGGGCGAACGGTGCGGGAAAAACGACGTTGGTGAAGGTGATTACCGGTTTCCTCTGGCCGTTGTATGGAGCCAAAGTGGAACTGCTGGGGAAAAAGTTCGGGGAAGTGAATTTGCTGGAATTGCGGAAACAGATTGCCTGGGTTAGTCCGATGATGCACCAGTGGATGACAAATCCGCAGTGGACGGGAAAAGAAATAGTGATTTCGGGAATTGATTCCACGATCGGCCTTTACCGGAAAGTGACAGAAACGGAACTCGCCCAGGCAACCGAACTTTTACGGCTTCTGCGGGCAGAACATCTCCTGAATCAGCCGCTGCGAACGATGTCGTCGGGGGAGCAGGTGAAAGTGCTGATTGCACGGGCACTGATGACAGAGCCGCAGATGATGATTCTCGACGAACCGAGTGTCTATCTGGATGTGACGGGACGGGAATTTCTGCTCCGAACGATTGAGGAACTGGCACGGAAACGGCCGGAATTGACGATTTTGTTCATCACGCAGCGAATCGAAGATATTCTGCCCATTTTCGAGCGAGGAATGATTCTCAAACAGGGCGAAATCATGGCCGCGGGATGGCGAGAGGAAATCCTGACGGAAGAAAACCTGAAAAAAGCGTTTGAAATGGAACTTCGGTTGACTCGAACGCGATCGGGACGACTTTGGACGGTGATAGAGTAGGCTTTTTTCTGAAAATAAACACAATAACCCCTCTGGCGGAACGAAGTCAAAATTTCTCCATTCCGTCTGAGGGGCTTTTTTCACGAAAATTCGTGGAACTTACAATTACAGCGGTGCCGGCTCAATGACCGTCGTGCCGGTGGTGGGCACACCTGTGGTGCAGGTCGCGCAGGAACCTGGCATCGTTGTAGCGCATCCGGTCGAACAAACCGGAGCGCAGGTAAAGCAATCGTCCACGACAGGCGCATCCACAACAGGATAGCAAACCTGCTGACGTTGCCGGAACGGGTTCCAGCTACTGCACGAATCCCTGTCCGAGCGGCACCCAAGGCCAACCACGATGACCGAGGCGGCAAAAGCAAAAATCATCATTTTTCTCATTGTTTTTCTCCCTAAACGATATTATGAATGGTTTGAAAACCTCACTTCATACTTTATCCGTACAAAACATTCAATCCGAATAAACATTCTAATATTATTTTACACCCAAATCGCTGTAACGCCAACTATTGGAATCTCTTTTTTCACCAGTTTTTTTCAGGAAAATTTTTCCAATTTCGGGTTATCGGGATTGTATCGATTATGCGGATTATTCTCGATTTGCCGTCAAAGTTTACGTGATTTCACTAACCGGAACAACGCCGGGGATTTTTAAGAACTTTTATGACGAAAAAAACAATTGTATCAAAGATAGTAATTGTATCGCCCGATATTTTCAGTAACGCCTGAGGTGGTTTTGTTGAGTATCAGCAGACAGGCGTTTGGTTAAAAAGTTTTCATGATAGGAACTCCTAACGGGAGGAATACGATGAAGAGTTTCATGAGTGTTTGTTTTGTGTTTTTGCTCACGATGGGATTGTGTGCGGTCAGTTTTGCCAGCGACTGCGGATGCGCGGCTCCGGCACCGATGGCCAATTGTGGTCCGGCCTGTGGTCCAGTTTACGACCCCTGCGGCCCCAAGGAAATTTGCACGCCGTTCAATGGCTTTTTCCTGAATCTGTTTTCGCGACCGGTTTGTTGCGAACCATGTGCCCCGGCAGCTTGCGAACCATGTGCCCCGGCTCCGGCACCAGCAGCGTGTGCCCCGGCTTGTGAACCGGTGTGCGTACAGCCCTGTGCGTTGCCGTGCGCACCGTTCAATGGTTTTTTCCGCAATCTCTTTGCTCCGGCCTGTGGTTGTGGATGTGAAGTGGTGGACTGCGGATGCGCGGCTCCGGCTTGTGCCCCGGCTCCGGCTTGTGCCCCTGCTCCGGCCTGTACTCCGGCACCTGCTCCGGCAGTCAATTAAGATTTTGATGAAAAAATGACAAAAAACCGCCAGAGAAGCAATTTCCCTGGCGTTTTTTTTTCTAATCCGCTATTCTTTTCCTTTTCCTGAGGGATACCGCGTTTAGCGATGAGTGTTCTACAATGGAAACCACTTCCCCACTTCTGAACCATCCCCGTCCTTCGAGCTACCTCTCCCCAAAAAGGGGATGATATGGAGGGGAATTACGTCTTTGCGATTGGAAGGATGTTTAGTTATTGAAAAGTAACAATTACCTATTGACAAGAAAGCAAAGTCGGTTATAATCACAATATTGAATCTGTACGCAACATAGTCATTGGGAGGCATTGCCAAAATGTTTCAAAGATTAGCCGCAATTGTTATGGTGAGTGGGGTTTTGGGAATGATGATTTCCCAGCCCGTCTTTTCGCAGGCGCCGGGAGCGATGCCTCCGCCAGCCGTGTTTACCGGTAAGGTGATTGCCAAGAATCCGGTTATTGTCAGGAAGTATGTCGGTGCGTTTGAAGCCATTGAAAAAGTCGATTCCATGGCGCGAGTTTCCGGGTTCATCACCAATGTCGCCTTTCAGGAAGGGGATTTGGTGAAAAAAGGGGACTTGCTCTTTGAGATTGAGGAAGTTCGCTACAAGGCGGCCTACGATTCCTCCGTCGCCAGTGTGGCGCAGGCCAAAGCGACGATTCTTCAAGCCAAAGCGAATATCGCCCAAACGGAAGCGAGTATTCGGTATGCCCAGTCAACGTTCCGGCGAAATGAGGAGTTGTTTGAATCCGGGGCGGCGGTGTCGAAAGATGAGGTGGAAAATACGCAGAGTACGCTGGATGGTCTCGAAGCTCAGTTGCAGGCCAACAAGGCGGCACTGGAAGCGGCCACCGCGCAGTTGGCTTCTGCGGAAGCGGCGAAGGTTTTGGCGGAGGATGACCTGAAACAGACGAAGATTTACGCGATGATTACCGGTCGTGCAGGTCGATTGGCCTACACGTTGGGGAATTATGTTACCCCTTCCACGCCGGCGCTTGTGACGGTGGTTCAGATGGATCCGATGTATGTCCGTTTTTCGATGAGTGAAAAGGATTTCACGACGTTTTTCGGAAATGTGAATAAATTGAAGGAGACCGCCTCGCTGAAAATCCAGTTGGCGAATGGCAATTATTATGATTTGCCGGGAGAGATTGCGTTTTTGGACAACTCGGTCAAGACTTCGGTCGACTCGATTCAAATTTGGGCGAAATTTCCGAATCCCGACGAATTGCTCAATGCTGGCGGTATTGCCCGTGTACACATGACGTATGAGGAGAAGGAGCCGAAGCCGGCCGTCAAAGTCACCGCCGTCATGCACGATGGTGATGGTGCCTACGTTTACGTTCTGGGGAAGGGTAACAAGGCGGAAATGCGTCGCGTGCAGATCGGAATGGCAGATCAGAATTACCAGACGATTCGCAGTGGTCTGAAAGTGGGCGAAACGGTCGTCGTCGATGGGACGCACAAAGTCGTCCATGGAATGACGGTGCAGCCGCAGGTGGAAGATGCGCAGCAGGAGACGAAAACGCCTGCCCAGAAGGAGGCTGCTCAATGATTTCGGGGATTTTTATTGAACGTCCCAAATTGGCGTTTGTGATCAGTATTCTGTTTGTGCTGGCGGGATGTTTGAGCCTTCCGAACCTGCCGATTGCGGAATACCCGGAAATTGCTCCGCCGCAGGTGGTCGTTTCGTGTAGCTATCCAGGCGCCAGCGCTTCCGATATTGCCGACAGCGTGGCGGCTCCGATGGAGTCGAACATGAACGGGCTGGAGGATTTGCTTTATTTCACCTCCACGTCGGACAACAGTGGAAACTACCAGCTGACGATTTTCTTCAAGTATGGTACGGACTCCGATATTGCCCAGGTCAACGTCCAGAACGCGGTGAAACTGGTGGAACCGGTATTGCCGGCGGAAGTGAAGGCGTTGGGAATCAACGTTTACAAACGCTCGGCAGATATTTTGAGCGTGTTCGCGTTCAGTGCCGACCCGGAAAAAATGTCGGTTTTGGAACTGGCAAACTATGTGAAAACGAATGTCCGTGACAACGTGGCGCGTGTCGATGGCGTTGCTTTTGCCATGGCATTTTCCGACCAGCACTACAGTATGCGAGTCTGGCTCGACCCACTGATGATGTCGGCAATGGGGATTTCCGCGCAGGAAGTTTCCGCCGCCATCCAGGGGCAAAATATTCAGGCCGCGGCTGGCTCGGTCGGTATTGAGGAGAGTAACGATTACCTCCAGTACAAAATCAACGTCAAGGGACGTTTGAAAACGGCTCACGAATTTGAGAATATCGTCGTTCGTTCCGATGGCGAAGGGGGAATTGTCAAATTGGGCGATATTTCCCGCGTGGAAATTGGAAGCGAATCGTACGCGGGCAGCGCGATGGTGGATGGCAGGGATATGGTTCCGGTCGTGATTTTCCGAAATACCGACTCCAACGCCCTGGCCACGGTGGAAGCTGCCAAAGAGGAAATCGAACGTCTGTCGAAAAGTTTTCCCGAAGGAATGACATACAAAATCCAGTACGATCCGACGCGATTTATCGTCGTTTCGCTGCGGGAAATCGTGCAGACGTTGGTGGTGGCGTTGATTCTGGTGATTGCGGTGACGTATCTCTTTTTGCAAGACTGGCGAGCCACGATCATTCCCGCGTTGGCGATTCCTGTATCGTTGTTGGGGACGTTTCCGTTCCTGCTGGCGATGGGGTTCAGTATCAACGTGTTGACGATGTTCGGGTTGATTCTGGTGATTGGATCGTTGGTGGACGACGCGATTGTCGTGGTGGAGAACGTCATGACCTCCATCGAAAAAGGGATGACGCCGAAAGAGGCTACCCGCCATGGAATGATGCAGATCACCAGTGCGGTCATTGCCACGACGCTGGTGACGGTGGCGATTTACGTGCCGTTGTGTTTTTATGGCGGAATGGTCGGGATGATCTATCTCCAGTTTGCCGTCACGATGTGTATCGCCCTGGTGATTTCCACGATCAACGCCCTGACGCTCAGTCCGGCCTTGTGTGTTTTGATTCTCAAACAGCGTAAGGGAAAGAAGTGGGACCTCTTTTTGCCGTTCAACAAAGCGTTGGAATGGACGCGGTCGCGTTACCTCGGAGCGTGCGGTTTTCTGGTGCGTCGAGGGTTGGTGACGCTGGTTCTGTTCTGTGGCGTTTTGTATGTGAACTACGTTTTCTTCAACTCCACGCCGACCTCCTTCCTGCCGACGGAGGATAAGGGAGCGATTATGGTGAATGTGGAGTTGGCACCTGGCTCGTCCGTCAGCCGAACACGCCGTGTCATGGAAAAATTGAGTGATATGGTGAAGGGTATGCCGGGGATGGAAAGTGCGCTGGCCGTTTCGGGATACAGTTTCCTCGGCGGCAACGGTGAGAACAACGGCATGATGATTATGGACCTGAATCACTGGGATGAGCGAACCACGCCAGAACTGCAATTGGATCCGATTCTCCAGAAGGTGCAGGGGATGATGTTGGGCGTTCCTGAGGCACGAATCATCTGCTTCACCCCCCCGGCCATTATGGGGTTGGGCGCGGTTGGAGGTGTTTCGTTCAACCTCTGTTCGACGGGAGATGTTTCCCCGACCGATTTGTCGAAAGAGACGAAACGGGTGATGGGAATCCTCAACGACCGGGAGAAATTTCCCGAAACGTTGATGGCGTCGAGCAACTACAATGCCGACACGCCGCAGCTAAACTTGAAAATTGATCGCGACAAGGCGGAAACGCTGGAAGTTCCGATTAATAGCATTTTTACGACGTTACAAAGTAAGCTGGCGTCGCTTTACATCAACGACTTCAACCTCTATGGATTCACGTTCCGCGTCCGTATTCAGTCGCAGTCGGACGAACGCAGTACCCGTGAGGATATTGGCAATATCTACGTTCCGAGTTCGCGTGGCGAGATGGTGCCGCTCAGTTCGCTGGCGGACATTGAGTACGAAGTCGGGCCGCAGCAGGTGGTGCGTTTTAACCAGATGTTGGCAGCCACGTTCAATGCCAACGCGGATGCGACACAGGTCAGTACCGGTGAGTACATGAACAAAATCGAGAACATGGAGATTCCCAGCAATTATCGCGTCGAATGGATCGATATGAGTTATCAGGAAAAGCAAAACCAGGGGAAAATCACGTACCTCATGGCGTTGGCGATGGTTTTCGGGTATCTGTTTTTGGTGGCTCAGTACGAAAGCTGGACGGTTCCGATCCCGGTGATGCTCTCCACGGTCGTCGCCGTGTTGGGTGCCTTGATCGGGCTTCAGATCACGGACGAACACCTGAGTATTTACGCTCAGTTGGGCTTGATCATGCTGATTGGTCTGGCGAGTAAAAACGCGATTCTGATGGTGGAATTTTCCAAAACGGAGCGTGAGGCGGGACAGAGCATTGCCGACGCGGCATTGAGTGGCGCGGAACAGCGTTTTCGTGCGGTGTTGATGACGGCCTGGTCGTTCATCCTCGGCGTATGGCCGTTGGTCATTGCGACAGGGGCTGGCTCGGCAAGTCGGCGGGCAATTGGAATCACGACGTTTTACGGAATGCTTTTGGCGACGTGCGTGGGAATTGTCTTTATTCCCGCGTTGTATGCCCTTTGCCAGCGGATACGAGAATTCTTCCAGCGTTGGCGACGTGGTCGTCGGGAAGAGTATCAGAGAAAACTGGACGCCATGGATCAGGAAGAAAATCCACAAATTTCCTGATACGGGTACAGCAGGTATTTTTTTCATCCGGTGTTTCGTCCAGTACGGATCACCGGTTTTTTATGCCCATTCTTATGGGTGGGAGGATGCGGCAGGCCTCCCATTCTCCCTGAAAAATTCCTGAGCGGGGTTGCGATAAATCATGGAAACGTATCGAATTTCCACCATTTGCGAAACTCCGCTCTAGTATTTTCCCGAATTTCTGGTAAAATGCAAGGAGGAATTGGTTTCCGGGGAAATTTTTTGAGGTATTTCGTCCAAAGAAAAACAAGAGACATATTTTATGAGGACTCGATGATAGCCAAAGATATTAAACGTGGAATGATCATGGTTTACAATGGTGAGCCGTGCATGATGGAAGGTGTGATGGTCCAGACCCCTTCCGCGCGTGGGGCGGCAACGCTCTACAAATTTCGGGCAAGGAACCTGCTCTCGAAGCAAAAAGTCGACATTACGCTCAAAGGTGGCGAGTCGCTCGACGAAGCGGATTTTCGGAAACGTGCGGTGAAATACCTTTACGCCGAT
Organism: Planctomycetia bacterium; assembly: GCA_030527185.1. Lineage (GTDB taxonomy): Bacteria > Planctomycetota > Planctomycetia > Pirellulales > Thermoguttaceae > RGIG3701. The sequence goes on from JAUNBF010000002.1 coordinate 9,028, forward strand.
CCTGAAAAGATGTACTTCATGGACGAGGAAAACTACGAGCAGTACGAACTGACGCACGAAGAAGTTGGTGAGGAAAAGAACTATCTGACCGAGGAGTTGGAAGGAATCATGGTGCTGATTTACAACGATCAGCCTGTTGGGATTTCGGTTCCGTTTACCATCACGCTGAAGATTGTTCAGTGCGACCCGGGCGTTCGCGGCAACTCCGCCACGTCGCGTTCCAAACCAGCCACCCTGGAAACCGGGTTGATTATCCAGGTTCCCGAATATATCGAAGAGGGAACGTTGGTGAAAGTCGATTCCCGTACCGGAGAGTACCTGTCGCGAGCTTAAGATTCCATCCTTTTTCAAAGAATATTATCGATGACCATGAAATTCACCAAAATGCACGGCTGCGGCAACGACTACGTTTATATCAACTGTTTCGAGGAGTCCTTCCCGACCGACGCGACAGTGCGGGAAAAGTTGGTTCAGCAGCTTTCAGATCGGCATTTTGGAATCGGCGGAGATGGCGTGATTCTCATCTGTCCGTCGGAAGTGGCGGACGCGCGGATGGTGATGTACAACGCGGACGGTTCCAGTTCGGCCATGTGCGGAAATGGGATTCGGTGTGTCGCCAAGTTTGTGCATGACCACGGAATTGCCCGGAAAGAGACGTTGACAATCGAAACGGCTGCCGGAATCAAGACGATTCGGGTGGTGGAAAAGAAGGAAGGTTGGGCTGTCCGTTTGCAGGTGGATATGGGAGAGCCGATTTTGGACCCAGCCGCCATTCCCGCTCACATTTCGCATGGCGTGGAGGAAAAAATCGCACTGGAAGATCGGACATTGAAAATAACCGCCGTTTCGATGGGAAATCCGCACGGGATTCTGTTTGTGGATGAGCCAACGGACGAGTGGGTTTTGAAAATAGGTCCGCGGTTGGAACGTCACCCCATTTTTCCGCAACGAGCCAACATCGAATTTGTGCAGGTTCTCTCTCCGCAGGAAGTCGTCATGCGGGTTTGGGAGCGTGGGACGGGCGAAACGCTGGCTTGCGGAACGGGTGCGTCGGCGGTCTGTGTGGCAGGTGTCTTGACAGGCAAAACCGAGCGAAACGTGTTGATTCACCTTCCAGGCGGGGATTTGGATTTGGTGTGGGACGCGGAAAGTGGTCACGTGCTGATGACGGGGCCGGCCACGGAAGTGTTTCATGGGGAAATAGCCCTTTCTGCGCTGCTGTCGTAGAAAAGATTCACATAGTAAGGAGAAGCTCATGAACGAGCAGGAAACACGTGAAGCGGTTCTTCGGTGGCTGACGCGGCCACAGTACAATCCGGTGAAGGCATCGGTGCTGGCACAGCAGATTGGCTTGCTGAAGGAAGATTTTGCCGATTTTCGCAAGTTGATCAAGAAAATGCGACGTGAGGGATGGATTACCTTCGGAGCAGGACACATTATTTATCCGGTGAAAGAGGCACTCGTTCGCAGCGGCCAAATCGTCGGCTATTTCAAACGTCATGCGGATGGATACGGCTTTGTACGAGAGACGGAGCTGCATCCCAACGCGGAAAATATCAGCGAGCCGCCGGACGACATTTACATTCCACCGGGCAAGGCGATGGACGCTGCCAGTGGAGATTTTGTCGCGGTCACGTTGGATCGAAATTCCTCGCGACACCGACGTGGTGGCGGGCGTGGGCGGAGCGGTTCGATCGAACGGGTGATCGAGCGAGCCAAGCACCATTTTGTCGGCACGTTTCACGACCGCAACGGTGATGGTTGGGTGGAAGTGGACGGCAAGATATTCTCCGACCCGATTCACGTGGGTGATCCGACGGCCAATCGGGTTCAGGAGGGGGACAAGGTGGTGATCGAGATGCTCCGTTTTCCCTGTGCGTGGCGGGCAGGCGAGGCGGTGATTACGGAAATTTTGGGGCCACGGGGGGATGTTCGCGCCGAGACGCTGGCGGTGATGCACCAGTTCGATCTGGCGGAAAAGTTTGAGGAGCCGGTTCTTGTCGAAGCTCGTCATCAGGTCGAGGAATTTCAGAAAAAGGAGTCGGCAGGGCTGATGGCGGAAGAGGGACGTCGGGATTTGACCGACTGGTACACCATCACGATCGACCCGGCGGACGCACGCGATTTTGACGACGCCATTTCGATTCAAGCCCTGCCGAACGGGAACATGCGGTTGGGGGTTCATATTGCGGACGTGTCGTACTTTGTCCAGCCGGATACGCTGATGGATCGGGAAGCGTTCCGTCGCGGCAACAGCACGTACTTGCCGGATCGTGTCATTCCGATGTTGCCGGAAGTCCTCAGCAATGGTCTGGCCAGTTTGCAGCCGCATACGCCACGCCTGACGAAGAGCGTTTTGCAGGATTACGCACCGAATGGGTTGTGCGTCGATATTGAGTTGTGCGATTCGATCATTCAGAGCGATTATCGGCTGAATTACGAGCAGGTCGATCTTTTTTTCACGCAGGAAGACGCGGGGGAAACGAATACCGAGTTGCCGCCGGAGGTTCAGGAGTCGCTGCGACAATTTCGGGCACTGGCGAAAATTTTGCGGGGACGACGCCATTCGCGGGGGATGTTGGTGATGAACCTGCCGGAAATTCGGCTCGATTTGGACGCTGACGGGAATGTCGTCGGTGTGCGTCGTGAGGAGAATACGGAAAGTCACCAGATGATTGAGGAATTCATGGTTTCGGCCAATGAAGCGGTGGCACAGACGTTGGTGGACGCGGAATCGAATCTGATGAGGCGTGTTCACAAACCACCGACGTTGGCGAAATTGGACGCGTTGGGAGATTTTCTGGATGAAATCGGTCTGCGGATGGAAAGTAGCGCGGATCGCTTTGAGATTCAGAAAGTTCTGGAAAAAACGGCCGGGACGGAGAAGGAATCCGCCGTTCACCAGGCCGTTTTGCGAGCCATGCAGCGAGCGGAGTATTCCCCGGAGGAGGAAGGGCATTATGCTCTGGCAAGTGAGTGTTACTGCCATTTCACCTCCCCGATTCGGCGTTACGCGGACTTGACGATTCATCGGCAGGTGGAAAACCACATTCAGGGTAAGTCGCCCAAACGGAATTTCCGCAAGATTTACGACGAAGGGAAGCACCTCTCCTACTGCGAACAGAATTCCGAAGAGGCGGAACGGGAACTGACGCGGATCAAGATGTTGAAATTTTTCTCCTCACGCGGCGAATTGGAACTGGATGCCACGGTCGTCAACGTCACTCGCTACGGCCTGTTCGTCCAGTGCAAAGACTATCCTCTGGAAGGGCTTCTTCCGTTGGCAGCGTTGCCGGACGATGAGTACCACTACGAACCACACGCCTACCGCCTGTCGGGCTACCATGCGGAAAACCAATTCCAACTCGGCGACAAAATCCGCGTGAAAATCGTGCTGATCGACACCGATCGTCGGGATATTCGGTTTGAATTGGCTGGGGTGGAGAAAAAAATACGAAAAACCGCCAGGCCAGACGCTTCCGTACCTTCCGTTTCGGGGGTATTGTCCTACGAAAAGGTGGTGAATGCCGGGAAAAAGCTGAAATTGAAGGGGAAGAAGAAGTTGGTGAAGTCCCCCAAATCGCGGGCAAAGCGAAAACGAAAACATTGAAAAAGAAACGAAGAAAATCGACCTTCCAACCTACGGAGTTGGCAAGGAAACCAAGCCACCTTATCCGTTTTACAGACCAACAGGTTTACCCATGAAAAAAACATCATCCCGCACGAAAACGGCTCGTAATCCGGGAGCGGTTGGACGTGTCAAAAAATTTCAGTCGGCGGGGAAAAAATCCACACCTGCGGCCAAACAGGCGGAAAATCGCGGAAAACGGGGACGGAAAGAGGAAGTCACCCTTTTTCCGGGTGGTTTTTCGTTCGTCCAGCCGATTTCCGCAAAACAGGAGCCTCCACAGCGTTCCGGCGTAAAAAAACGTGGGACGGGAGCGAAAAAAGAGCGTCCGGGTAAACCGACATTCCCGAAGCGTCCTTCTCGTGGAAAGCCGATTTCGGAAACGTCGCCACAGCCGGGAGAACGTTTGCAGAAAGTGCTGGCCGTGGCGGGGTTTGGGAGCCGGCGGGACTGTGAGGAGTTGATCCTGGCCGGACGTGTGATGGTGGATCGGGAAGTGGTGACGGAACTGGGGACGCGAGTTTTGCCGGAACAGACGATTCATCTGGATGGGGAACAGGTTCGTCGTACCCGCAAAAAAGCGTATTTTGCGTTGAACAAACCCGCGAACGTCATTTGCACCAACGACGATCCCTCCGGCCGTCGGCGAGCCATCGACCTGATTCACGAAAATGTGCCGGGGCTGTTTTCGGTGGGGCGGTTGGACTTGCACAGTGAAGGGCTTTTGCTCATCACCAACGACGGGGAGTTGGCCAATCGGCTGACGCACCCACGCTACGGCGTTCCGAAAGTCTATCGCGTCCGTGTTTCCGGCAAGCCGACGCGGGAGGAATTGGCTCAAATCTGCAAGGGTGTCCATCTTGCGGAGGGTCTGGCACGGGTGGAGGAGGTTCGGATTCACCATGTGTATCGCGACGGCACCACGATGTTGGAAATCACGCTTCGGGAAGGTCGGAATCGGGAAATTCGCCGCATTCTGGCACGAATTGGCCACAACGTTCTCGACCTGGTTCGCGTTTCGATTGGTCCTGTCAAACTGGGTCGGATTCCCATAGGAATGTATCGTCCGCTCACCAATATTGAAGTGCGGGAATTGAAAAAAATGGTCGGTTTGGATTAGAATGAAGGCTCATTAATCATACCAACCGAATTTATTAACAATCATTACTCTTACGAAGTAAAAATTAAGTGTAAAATAGTCAAAAAACCAATGATTACAAAAATTGCACAGAATATCATTGAAAAAATTAGGGCTGTCCAACCTAATTTTATAAATGAAGAAGATGTTCGTATTAACTGTGAAACTATTTTTACAGAGGAATTATCTAAAATAGATATAGCTTATAGAGCTAACTATGAAGTACAGGTAAAATCTGGAATTATTGACGCTCTTTTTAATAATCTCTTTATAGAATATAAAAAACCTAATATTTTAAGAAAAAATTTTTCTCAGTTTGTTTCCGAAAAGTCAAAGTATTTTTCAGCATTAGCAACAAAATATGGTACAGAAGAAGACAAAATATATGGTATTCTTTTGGATGGTTTTCAGATAGGTTTCTTTCGCAAAACCTCTAACGGAGAATTGCTTAGTGATGGTCCATACGATTTGTCCGACAAAACATTGTCTCGATTTATTCAGATTGCCAATGCAACCAAATACAAAGCTCTTACAAGTGACAATCTTCTGCATGATTTAGGAACTCATAGCACAATTACCAAAAAACTCCTTCGTGCTTTGTGGAAAGCCTTAAAAAAAAGGAAAAATCCTAGAACGAATATGTTTTTAAAAGAGTGGTCAAGATTATTTGGGCAAGTTTCTGATTTTAGAAATGGTGGAACAACGGTTATTAAAGAAGCTGAAAAATATGGAATTTCAATAACTGCTGAAGAATGTGGTACGTTTATATTTTCGCTTCATACTCTTTATGCAATTTATATTAAACATTTAGCTCTCCGAATTTTACAAGCTAAACGAAGAGGTTGTTATGCCATTGCTGAAGAAATTTATGCGGGGAAATCTTTATTGGAAATCTCTCGTACTATAGAAAATGAAAGTGAATTCCAAAATTTAGGCATTTTAAACTTTTTGGAAGGAGATTTTTTTTGTTGGTATATTTCTGAATGGAATCAAGAAATAGAGGTTGCCATTCACCAATTAATCATAGATACTTTAGATAAATATGAGCCTTCAACAGGAACATTAAAACCGGAAATAGTACGTGACCTATTAAAAGAATTATACCAGGGGTTGATGTCCAAAGAAATACGGCATGATCTGGGAGAGTATTACACACCTGATTGGCTGGCTCATTATACAATTCGCAAAAGTGGTTATCAGGTGCAAGATAGAATATTAGATCCTACCTGCGGTTCTGGAACATTTTTGGTATTATTGATCAATCAAACTATTGCAATTTTGAAAAATACCCATTCTGCGCAAAAATTAGTAGATTATATCACATCCCATATCTATGGAATGGATTTGAACCCTCTCGCAGTTCTAACAGCCAGAACAAATTATCTGATCACTTTAGAAGCTTATTTGGAAGACGTTGAGCATTTAGAACTTCCTGTTTATCTTTGCGATGCCATTTTTTCACCTCAAAAAAATGGTGATTATTATACTTATTTTATAGATACAGAGGACGGAAGACTTTCTCTGAAATTACCATTAAAAGTATTTGAAAAAAATATTCTTGCTAAAGTTCTGAATGATATAGAATATTGCGTCCGTATATCCACATCTTCTGACAATCACCTTGTTACCGAAAACGAGGTGGAACAAAAATTAAGGGTATGGAAAAAATATGGATTATCAGATGATGATATAGAATGTCTTTTTTCCTTATATCAAGCCATTCTTCATTTGGAACGAAAAGAATGGAATGGAATATGGTGTCGTATTATTAAAAATCATTTTACATCAGCCCAGTTGAAAGATTTTGATATAATCATTGGGAATCCTCCGTGGTTAAAATGGTCTGTATTACCTCCTGCTTATCGCCAAACCATTAAAGAATTTTGTAGAGATTATGACTTATTTTCATCGGATAAATTTTACGGAGGGATCGAATCGGATGTATCTACTATAGTACTCTATTCTGTAGCAGAAAAATGGTTACGCTTCAATGGGACATTAGCTATGCTTATTACACGAAGTGTATTTAAAACAAAGTCTGCTGAAGGCTTTCGGAAATTTAGGATACCGAGTGATCACCATATTCAATTTGAAGTCCAGGAAGTACATGATTTTACTCCTCTAAAGCCTTTTCAAGAGGCTACGAATAAACCTACGTTACTACTGATGAAAAAAAATCTTCAGGGAACACATTACCCACTTGATTGGATTGTTTGGGATAAAAAAAATAATTATAGAATAATGAACTCTATGCCTTTAGAAGAAATTATCCAAAAAACACAAAGGATTCCTAAAGTAGCTGCACCGGTAGGGGCCTATGGTAGCCCTTGGTTAACCGTTCCTTCTAGCGAATTGTCTCTCTGTAAAATTTTAGCCAAAAAAGAAGGTGAACCTAAAAATTATTACGCCAGAAAAGGTATCTGTACGGATTGTAACGGTGTCTATTATGGAAATGTTCTAACTCAAAAAAAGCAATTTTGTGTATTTAGAAACAATCCATCTTTAGGAAGGAAAAATTTGCCTCAAATGGAATCTCACATAGAAAAAGAGATTGTTTTTCCTATCGCTCGCGGAAAAGAGATAAAGGCATTTCAATGGAATTTTGGAGGAACTTACGGTATTCTTCCTCAAAATTCTATGCATGGTTTTTCTATGGAAAAAATGCTTCTTGAGTATCCAGAGGCATTGAAATTTTTTTCTAAATTTCAAGATATTCTTCTAAAACGAGGGAGTTTGATACGCTATTTACCAAACGATCCTTTTTACACCTGTTGGAATGTTGGTATGTACACATTCGCCAAATATAAAGTCTGTTGGGCTGAAATTTCGGGACAATTTAAATCATGTATTTTATCGGAACAAAATGGGAATATAGTGATACCAGATCATAAAATTTATTTTATTCCCACGAATAACAAAAGGGAAGCAGAGTACCTTTGTGCTTTTCTAAATGCCCCTGCGGTGGAACAGTTTGTTCTCGGATATGTTGAAACAACTCAGATTGGAACCCATATTACAGATTATATTAAAATTCCCAAGTTTGATTATTTAAATGCTAATCACCTCCGGTTGGCTGATATAACTAATCACGTTATTTGTAAAAAAATTTCACTCGAAAAAGCTAGAGAAGAAATAGACTCTCTTTTATCAACGATTATTATTTAATTGATAATATATTGTAATTTTTCATCAAACATTATTTTACAAATAGCCGTATGAACTATTCGCAAATCCTTCGCAGTCAAATCCTTCCGAAAGTCCAAACGCCGGGACAGTATATTGGTGGGGAATGGAATATGGTGAAAAAAGACCCGGCGAGTGTGCGGGGACGGTTTTGTCTGTCGTTCCCGGACACGTATGCGATTGGGATGAGTTGCCATGGGATTCAGGTTCTGTATCACCTGATGAATCGGCTGCCGGATTTTTATTGTGAGCGGGTTTTTGCTCCTCTGCGTGATATGGAAACGGCACTGCGGGAGGCGGGTTTGCCGTTGGGGAGTCTGGAAACCTCCACGCCGTTGAGCGAATTCGACGCGATCGGTTTTTCGCTCCAGCATGAATTGGGCTATGCGAATGTGTTGACAATTCTGGACTTGGGGGGAATTCCGATTCGTGCGGAAGCGCGGACAGAGACGCATCCACTGGTGATTGCGGGTGGGCCGTGCGTCCAGAATCCTGAGCCGATGGCACGGTTTATCGACGTTTTTATTCTGGGGGATGGCGAGGAAGCACTTCCGGCAGTCAATCGTCTGTGGGTGGAGCTTCGGGAAAGTGGCAAAAGCCGAGAGGAAAAACTGGAGGTTTTGGCCAGGACGTTTCCGTGGCTCTACGTACCTTCCTGCTATGCCGTGCGGGAGGAGAAGGGGTTGCTTCTTCCGTACCCCAAAAAAGAGGGGATTCGTGAAACGTTGACGCAGGCGGTGATTTCCCGGCTGGACGAGTATCCGCTGCCGGAAAAGCCTCTTGTTCCGAATGTGGAAGCGGTTCAGGATCGTGTGGCGATTGAAATTATGCGTGGTTGCCCGTGGCGGTGCCGTTTTTGCCAGAGCAATCCGATTCGCCGTCCGGTTCGGTCACGGCAAGTGGAAACGGTGCTGCAAAACGCGGTGGAAGCGGTGAAAAATACGGGGTACAATGAAATTTCGCTCCTCTCCCTTTCGACGAGCGACTATCCCTGGTTTGAGGAGTTGACAGGGCGGTTGCGGGAGGTGATGGACTGCCAGAGAGTGGCGATCTCCGTGCCGAGCCTGCGTGTCAACAAAAATTTGGCGGAGGTGGGGGAGACGCTTTCGACCGAGCGACGCAGTGGTTTAACGATTGCCCCGGAGGCGGCATTGGACGACATGCGGAAGGTGATCGGGAAGCGCGTCACGAACGACGATTTGATGGCAGGCTGCCGGATTGCGTTTGAAAACCGTTTTCAACGGGTGAAATTGTATTTCATGGCCGGGTTGCCGGGGGAACGTGCGGAGGATTTGGACGGAATTGTTCAACTGGGCAAAAAAATCGGCGATTTGGGCAAAGAGGTTTCGGGACGGTATCCAACGGTGGTCATCAGCGTCTCGAATTTGGTGCCCAAGCCGCAGACACCGCTCCAGTGGCACCCGATGGCGACTCGGGAATACCTTCTTCAGGCACAGCGTTATCTGAAATCGTACCGCCTTCCCCGGTGGATGCAGGTCAAGTACCATTTCGTGGAAGGGAGTCTTCTGGAAGGGGTACTCTGCCGCGGCGACCGGAGGGTGGGGGAAGCGATTGAAAGGGCCTGGCAACGTGGGGCACGGTTCGACTCGTGGAACGACCAGTTTCAGCCGGAAATTTGGTGGGAGAGTTTGGAAGCGTGCGGTCTGGACGTGAATCGTTATCTGCACGAGGAACGGACGCCCAACGACCCACTTCCGTGGGGGCACATCGAAATTTTTCAGGGAAAAACGTATCTGGAAAAGGAATTTCACGAAGCCATGCAACAGAAATCGGAACTGGCACCCACGAAAAAGACGCTGGAAGTGCCTGATTTTGTTCGTCGCAAGGGAGGAAGACGGGAATGAAAGCCTGCATTCAACGGGTAACGCGAGCGGAAGTCCGGGTGGAAGGAGCGATTTGCGGCAAAATTGACGCGGGAATGCTGATTTTGCTGGGAGTGGCACAGGACGATTCGGAAAAAGACTCGGAAATTCTGGTTTCCAAAATTGTCGGCCTGCGGATTTTTGACGACGCGGACGGGAAAATGAATCTCTCGTTGCAAGATGTCCAGGGAGCCATTCTGGTGGTCAGCCAATTCACCCTTCTGGCCGACTGCCGGAAAGGTCGCCGTCCCGGTTTTACGGAAGCTGCCCCACCTGCCAAGGCGGAAGCGTTTTACGAAAATTTCGTGCGGCAACTGCGAAACGAAGGAATTTCTGTTGAAACGGGGCGATTCCGAGCCATGATGGAAGTGGAACTGGTCAACGACGGGCCAGTGACGATTTGGCTCGACAGTCGGGAACTTCTTTCCCGTTAGGGGCGGGGGGCGTTTGTCCAGGGAAGTAGGATAGGTTATATGTTTCTACATTGAATTTCAGGAAAACAACCCAAGCCCCTACCTCCGGGAGGGGAGGTCTGCGCAGCAGACAGGGGTGGGTTGGTGGAACTGGAAGAGACGTTCTAATGTAGTGAATTACGATAGAATGTTCCATGGCCATTCCACCCCGCCCCACTCCGTCAGCCTGTCGGCTGCCACCTCTCCCAAAGGGAGAGGCTTAGGAGAAAGAATAGAAGTGTGGATGTAACCATGTCGATTTGTGATGGATTTGATCTGGCCGTTCTTGGGATGTTGTTTTTCGGCACGCTGAGCGGTTTTTTCGCAGGATTCTGGGCACTTTTTTCCTGGTGGCTTTCATTTTTTCTGGGAATTTGGGTTGCCAGAAGTGCCACCCCTGCCATTCTCGCGATATTCCCATCCCCCCACCCCATGGCCGGAGGTATTCTGGCTTTTTTTCTCTTTGTTTTGACATTTTTACTCATTTCCGCCCTGGGAAAACGTTGTCAAAGGCTGCTCAACCACATTTCCTTTCCGTTGGGGAACTCTCTTTTGGGGATGGTTTTGGGATTTACGGGAAGTTTACTTCTCGCGGGAGTCATCGTCTGGGGAGTTGTGGTGGTGGAGGAATTTCGTCCCATGGCGGCATGGTCACGCAGCGCGAAATATTTCACGGCATTGGCACAGCAATTTCCAGCTTCGGAATCGTGGGAAAAAGATTTCGTCGCCCGTCTTAATCCTGAAAACCTTCCCCCGGAAGCCGATTTCCCCACGCTTCCACCACCCCCTTCGGAAAACAACCCATCTTCCCCATTTTTTCACTGGACATGGCAATTGCCGGAAGGTGTGGAGGGAAACAGGCTTCATCAGTTCTTAAATCGACTGGATACCCGACTGCAATCTTTCCTTTTTCAGGCTCCTAAATCCCCCCGATAATCGATACAATCATACAATATTCAACATCAAACTCTTTGCATTTCTCCCATTTTAAAATAAACCATTATTTTTTTCTTAATCGTTAAACTTTAACATTTCGTTAAAATAATTTCTATCAATACGACCGATTTACAACAAAATACTGGAATTTTCGGCACGATTGTCCGATGTAGAAAAGGATACCACTGGAAAAGAATGGTATCGATAGACGTACACAAAATTGGATGATTTCCCGTTTTTTTGAATCACGTTGAGAAGGGATTCTATTATGGAAAGAAGACTTGGAAAAAGAAATGTTGTACTATCTGGAATGGTAGTGACAATGCTCGTGTTGGGTATTGGAAATGTGGTGTTTGGAGATTATCCAGAGTATCACTCGGAATCCTCCATTGCTCCTGGAATCTATGGAGAAGTGAAAAGCCCCGATGACAAAACAGGTGGATGGTATATACCTGATCCTGGAGAAAGTTCCATCCTTGACACTTCGCGAGATTCCTTTACCAACCCGACAATCACTATTGGTGGTTCCGGTGGCACGACTCATTTCGACTGGGCCACGGAGTTTGGTGATCGAAGAGAGGGGGCCAGTAAGACGGTTACCGTTGATATTGTTGGTGGAACGAATATTTTTAACCATCAAAATATCTATTTTGGTGCTCGGATGGGTTCGGTTACTCTTGGTACTGGCGAAGAAGACGCTGGCCAAGAAAAGTTCTTTGGGACAGGTGAGGGCCAGAATGTGGTCGTTAATTTCCAAGATGGAGACAACACCTTCACGCATCGGGTCGTTTTTGGTGGAATCGGCGGACATTTTGGGCTGAATGAGACTCCAGAAAGTGGCTCATATACTTCTGGTAGTTGTACGGTAACTTTTTCTGGGGGTAATAACCTCTTTCAGTATCACCCGACATTGTTGTCACAGGAATGGCACAAAGGAAATTTACATTCAACCGACTCAACTAATCAAGATTACAATTACTACTATAACTACTTTGGTGTCTATTTTTCAGCCATGTCGAGACACAATAACGATAATGTCACATCCGGTGGTGCCTATGTTGATTTTACTGGAGGAACGAATACATTCGACATAACGGTTCACTTCGGTGGAAACTATGATTTGACCGAATACTGTCATACAAGTACCAGTTCTTCTGATCCAGATGTATCGTATAAAGGGGAGAATATCATCAATTTTGCAGGAGGTTTAAACACATTCAAGTACCGAACTACCTTTGGTGCTCCTGACAGTACAACTACCGTTAATTTCACCAATGGTGAAACATCCTTTACAGGTTCACCAACTCTTAAGATACTGGATGAAGCCGCAGGGACTAAGTATAGCAATATTGAACTTTACGGATATTTCAATTTGAGTGAAGGACGTGCTTATTGCCTAGATACCGATGACGGCCAAGGGACCAATAACAAGAATACCTATCGTGGAAATGACCTGCCGTATGTCTTTTTTGGTGGCAAAGATTTGGATACACGAGATGTGACTATTTATAATGCTGAGAATGAAGAATACAGTATTTCTAAAGATAATACAGCCAAATCAAAAACTACCGTCAATATTGATGGAGCCTCTCACAATTATAAAACACTCTCTTTCAACACAACAGCATTCTTTGGCGGTGCCGATGAACGTTGGTTAGCGGGAGATCAGTATTATTACAATGAAGGTTCTTATGCCCCCCGTTTCCGATGGTTCTCTAACTCTATGGAATATGGTGGAGAATACTCGGCGATTCGGAAAGATAGCGGAGTAGCCTCACTCAACCTGTATAATGGTAATTTAACCCTGGGTGTTGTCAATACCATGAAAGTTGTAGACAAGGTGACGGGATATGATAAAGAAGGTAACATAGTGACGGGATATAATGAAAATGGTGAGATGGTTGAAACGGGGGAGGCTGCCTCGGAATTCCGTGTCGCTGGTGTTCGTGACCGTTACGAACAGGTTCGTTTGATTGGTGCCGCGGCAGGTTCCACATTCAATGCGACAGGCGGACGAATCACGTTCGAGGTCAAGGAACATAACTTATCCGATTTGGAAAAGAATTATGATCATGGTTATTTCCATGAACTAAACAAAGATGGAGAGTTCAACGAAACGGTATTGGAAGCTGGTATGATTGCTTTCGACGAAATTTCCATCAGCAGAAATACCGATATTGCTTTACAGAATGTCAGTAAACTGATTGTCAATCTCACGGAAGGCAAAGAATACATCACCAATACCGTCTTTGCGGATACCACCAACAGCAATAATTATCAAGATGGGTTGACAAATTGGATTAATGGAGATGGAGAGATTGAACAACTTGGTACCACTATTAAGCTGGAAGAATTGGAAAAGGATACTGAGGTGTCCGCGGACCAGAAATTGACTATTGAAAAATACAATTATGACAAATGGTTTTATAGTATCACGGTAGAAGATTCGTATGAAGCCTACGGTGAAGAAGCGGGAACAGAAGGTGTCCAAACAGCCACTGCCCGTCTGCGTATCAAAATGAAGAGTTTTGACGACGCGTTTGGATTTGGGAATTTTGGATTGAACAAGGAAAAGATTGCGTGTGTCCTGAAGCAGGACGAGGATAGCAAAGTTTATCAGGCGTTGGATTACATCATTTCGACATCGGAAAGTGCGGAGGCGGCAGCCGAGAACTTTGACCAGTTGATTGGAGCCAGCTACGCGAGCATGGCGAATCATCAGATCAACCGTCTGACGAACATGAACACCTTGTTGGCGAATCAACTGATGGCCTCGGATGTTGCCGTGAAGAATGCCAAATACATGGCGTTTTGCCAGTGCGGGCAGGATCCTTGCTGTTGCGGAGCGGGCAACGCATGCTGCCGTGGATGGACGGCCTGGGCAAACTTCCACGGTATGGGCGGCAAAACGAGGATGGACAATTACTTCAGCGGTTACGATTCGGAATCGTACGACGCGATGTTTGCCCTGGAATACAACGATTGTGAAGGTTTCCATGCCGGAGTTTACTTCAACTACGGAGAATCCAGCTTCGCTTCTTCGGCAGATTTGGGTTGGACGAACATCGACTCCACGGACTACACCCTCGGCTTGTACATGAAATGGCTTGCCCTCTGTGGAGGTGGTTATGGAATGCTCAACACCAACATTGCCTGGAATGATTACGAATCGAAGCGGTACTTCAACGACGCGCCGGAAAATTATACCGGTGAGTACGACGGCCTGCTCCCCTCGATTTATTACGAACGCGGTTGGGTCTGGTTCTGCAACCGGAACTGCACACTCAATCCCTACTTCAGTTTGCAGTACGCCTACTTCCATTCGGATGACTTCACGGAATCGGGTTACGATGCCTACGGTTATGATAGCGAACTTGCCCTCTCCGTCAGCGAAGTGGATCACCACTCCCTGCGAACCTTCCTGGGATTGCGTCTGGCACACGATTTCTGGTTGGGACGTGACTGTGACCGTCGCTTGACGCTTCGGGTAAACGGTGCGTGGATTCATGATCTGCTCGGCGAATGCACCCCGACGATTTACACCATGCACCAGGTGGATTCCTGTGGTCTCTGGAAAGTTCGCGGAAACGACGCCGGACGTGACTGGGCCAACATCGGCGTCGGTTTGGACTTCAACATTTGCAAACGTCTTTCCGCACTGGTGGACTACAACATATTCGTCAACGAATATACCACGCTCCACGCTGGAATGGCAAGCTTGAGATTCGAGTTCTAAACCCTGTCATCCCTTCTCAATACGAAAACGGACTTCATCATGGAGTCCGTTTTTTTATTTTCTGGAAAACAGAAGGGAAAACCATCAAAAATTGGGCAAAAAATTCCCCTCCTGTTGCAATTCCCGGGAGGATCGATTATAATGAAAAGAATGGTTGTGATGAATCTTTCATCCGTTCGATTAAATTTATGCAAACAACAGGAGAAAATAATGAACCGACGTGATTTCTTTCTTTCCACCGCGGCCGCAGGTGTTGGTGCTGCCGTTTTGGGAAATGCGTTGCCCGCCACGGCTGAGAGCCTGGACAAAACACCCGAAGCCAAACTCCGCCTGGCCTGCTACTGGGGCGGTCTCTTCCCGGCAGAAAACGATCAGGATCGTATCCAAAAAATGCTGGACATGGGCTTTGAGGGAATCGAACTCTCCGGCGATGGCGGCGGTGTAAAAGACAAGAAGCAACTGTTTGAGGATGCGGGTTTGGAAGTTTGTTCCCTCTGCTTTGGTTCTTGCGGCGGGGCGATCGTTTCGGAAGACCCATCCAAACGTCAGGGCGGAATCGACGCGCTGAAACGTGCGTTGGAAAATGCTCACTACTTCGGTGCCAAGTGCGTCGTTTACGTCCCCGCCTTCAACGGCCAGACGAAACTGGAACATCTGGAAATTCGCAAAATCCTGCTGGATACACTCCCTGCTCTGGGCGAATTTGCCGTCCAGTGCAACACGCACATCACGCTGGAGCCGCTCAATCGTGGCGAAGCGTGGTTCCTGCGTCAGGTGGCGGACGGCGCTCAGATTGCCAGAGAGTGCAACAGCGAAGGAATTGGCGTTTTGGGCGACTTCTACCACATGACGACGGAAGAACCAAGCGATATGGGTGCCTTCCTTTCCGGCGGGAAATATCTCAAGCACGTCCATCTGGGAAATGGCCCGCAGCCGCCACGTCGAACGTTGCCGGGGCAGGATGATCGTCCGTTTGTGGATGGTTTCCGCGGCTTGAAGTATATCGGCTACAACCGTTTTTGCAGTTTCGAGTGCGGCGTTGCTGGCGACGATAAATTGGCGGAAGTGAAGAAATCGATTGCCTTCCTGCGTCGTGAGTGGGACAAGGCGGAGGTCTGATTTTTGGCTTGACCATAAAAAAAGGTCGTGAAGTCTTCCATTTCACGACCTTTTCTTCTATCAGCTATCCTTCCTGAAACCTTCAGAAGGCTTTTTCGACGACATTTCCATCATCCCGGACGCCAAGATTATAGTGCGTTTGCTGATTGATACTGTAGGAAATACGCTGTACCGAACCGTCGCACATCGCCATTCCAAAAACCCCCGCGTGGCAGCTTCCAAAACGATAATCTTCCCCACCATAATTCATTCGATCCTGCATAGGAGTACAACTTCCATTCTTATAGACTGTGCGACAATGGTCTTTGTCGGCACCTACATACCCTCCATTATCGTCGCTTGCGGAAGAACTTTCGTAAACAGCAGGATTCATATACTTTTCACCAATCAGATAGGTATTCGTTGTCCCGTCGTAAATTTCTCCAATAGTTACTTCGCTACAGGAGAAAATAACGCCTGTGGCTTTTTGCGTCGGCCAGATATAGTTTGCCTTGTCCGCCTCGGAATAACTGGAGGGGTAATAACGATTTGAGCCAGGGTCTACACTCAACCCGCCATAACTGGCCGCATAATCGCATTTGGCGGTATAAATCGTACTTCCACTTTTTAAAACATTCACATCCGCATTGGTCAGAGTAACGCATCCAGCAGGATAGACTTTGTGGGTCCGGCGGGAAGGGCAGTGATAAATCGGCAATGGTATTTTCAACACTTCCGCCAGTTTCGTTTTCTCCGGTTCCGACGGTTTTCCATTGGAACCATACTGGTACATGGCATTTTGTTCCAGATAAGGCAAAATCGCAAAATTCCACCCCCCCGGCTGGTTTCGTCCCATACCGCGATCCGGGTCTCCCATAAAATTCCAATGCCAGCCCGCCGACGGGAATTTTTGTTGATTGGCCTCGTAATTTAATACCGCCAGCCCCATCTGCCGCAGGTGGTTATTACACTGCATCGTCCGTGCCGCTTCTCGAGCCTGCTGGACTGCGGGAAGCAGCAATCCCACCAACATCCCGATGATGGCAATCACTACCAACAATTCCACAAGCGTAAAACCTTGTCGTTTCATTTTGTTTTCTTCCCCTGAGACTTATCTTTTTTTGCGAAATTGCCAAATCAGCATTCCTCCCAACAGGAGCAAACACCACGTGGACGGTTCCGGCACTGCCGCAGAATCGACCCGGAACCAGAGATTTCCGCTATCGGTAAAACCATAATTCCAAACATCATTCCCCCCTGCTCCAGCAAAATCGAGAATCGCGTTTGCCAAACCACTGACCGTGGCATTCTCACCGAAGAGTTGGAACGTTTCCCCAATATAATCGGCAGGCGAATCGGCCAGGATTCTCAGCGTGATACTGTCCATTGTCGCGGAACCGGTCAAATCCCAAAGGATATTATCGGTCAAATCGGCCAAATCGTACTGGAAGACAATATCCTTTGCCAGAAGAGAACCATTTCCCGAAATCAATCCGGTATAAATCGCCTCGTTATCGCCTGTTTTCGTCAATTCCAACGAACGGCCATTCTGAATTTCCACATCATTCGCCAACGTCCGCGTCCCGGAAGTCGCATCCCAGATAATTCCTACGGTATGCCCGGAACTCGGATTAACCGTAATGGTTCCTGTCCCGAAAGCAGTATCGGATTGTGCCGTCACGGAATAGTAGGACATGCGTTGGGTCGACGTGGCCGAAACACCACCTCCAATCAACTGCGTGCCGCCCGTGTAGGTATTGTTTCCTGACAAGACAAAACTGCCACCGTTTCCTTCACTCTCATTGAAACGCAACGTTCCTGCCCCGGAAATAACGCCCGTAAAAGTCATAACTGTCCCATTATTCCCACCTCCGGCACGGAAATTCCCGATTTTGCCATTCGCCAGAACGATGTCCTGCTCATACTTGGAGGATCCGCCAGCCATCAACGTTCCCCCTTCAAACTCAATGGCACCCGTTCCAAGGCTTCCTCCACCAGTATAAAGAATACCATTTTTTATCAACGTTCCGCCCGAATAATTATTCGTACCTTCAAGATACTGGCGTCCTCCGCCATCTTTCACCAAACGGATATTTCCGGTAATGATGCCTTTATAGTTTTGCCCACCTCCGTCGCTCACCGTCAACACCGATTGTGCCGTCGCCGAATTCTGAATCGTCCCTGCACCACTCAGATACGTCACCGCTTCCGATTTTCCGTTCAGATCGAACACCGTTTCTTCATACATGGCAACATAACCGCCGATCTGGTTTCCGCCGTCTCCCGTCAACGTCACCTGCCCGGCTTCCAGCGTCAAATTCCGCACGGCATATTTATCGGAAGACTTCGCCAGTTCCACCGTTCCCCCCTGCACCGTCAAATCGGTTCGGGTATTTTCCAGCGTTCCACCTAAAATCTGTTTCCCACTCCCCACTTTCACCAGCGAAATCGAGTTGGCTGTCTCTCCTGTATTCTGAATCGCTCCGGTAAAGTTTCCGTCGGTATAAGTTCCTGCCGAGTTGGCATTTCCAATCGTCAGTGTCACCGAATCGTTAGAGGAAATCAGCCCCATATCCGCCACGGCTCCCGCAATATTCGTATCCAAGCCATTTTCCCGGCTGATGAGCGCTCCCACCGATTGGTTGAAACCATACAATCGCAAGTTGCTTCCCGTCGTTCCCAGGCCAAAGACAATATCCGACGTGGATGGCAAAACATTCTCCGCCCCCATACTCAAAATCGCTCCACCACCAGCACTTCCGCTGCTGTTCATGGTGGTTCCAATACGAGTTTCGCCCTGGTACGTATTCGCGGCATGAAGAATCACCGGAAGTGCCATGTCGCCAGTCACTCCAAACCAACCATCTCCAGTAATGATGGAATAAATATTCGTGGTCAGACCAGCTGCATTCCCCATCCGAATGGAACCACCCTTTTCCGTCACGGTAATTCCCTGAGTCGCGGGGATTACCAAACTGTTACCGGAATTTTGAATCGTACCACCGTCTAGAATGATCGCATCCGCTTTGTATTCTGTTGGAACAACGCCCAAAAAGTTTCCGGGGTCAGCCACATACGACGGTCGTACCGCCATATTAGTAACGGTAATTCCCCCTGTAAAACTTTGGCTGGTTCCCAGAGTAGCACGGGCACCCTCTTTTCCCTCCAAAACCAACCGAATATTCCCATCCAGCATGGAAGTGTCGAGCGTAGTGTCAAAATTCAGACCTGTCCTATGGAAAATGGCCGTGGTGGCGGAAGTATTGGTAATTTTGGACGTTCCTGTAGCCGTATAACCGGAAACCGTCAGATAACCCTGCAAATCAATCGTTCCATTGGTCAACGTCAACGTACCCACATTTACTATATTGTTCACCGAACGGTCGATTCCCAACTGGCTATCCGTGACCGTCAGAGTATTGATTTGCATCTCGTTCGTTCCGGCAAAAATCTGCTTGCCGCTTCCGCCAATGTTGATGATTTTCTGGTTTCCTGAAAACTTCCCGGAAAAAGTGTACTCTTCCCCATCCGCAACATTAATATTGAGCGTTCCTCCCCCACTCACGATTCCCACACCGTACAATCCCGCTACGGTATTGGTGGTTCCATTGAGTCGCACCTCGGAAGAAGCACTTCCATAATTGTACGTGGCATTTTGCGACTTCCCCACTTCCAAAATCGTCGTGGCAGGCAAAACGTCGTCGGCTCCCAGGGTAAGAGTAGCCTTGGTATTGCTTCCCCCCTGAACCGTTCCTACCGAAGTAACGCCCGTATAGTTGTTATCCGCATTGGTAAGAATCACCGGATAAGCATTCTCCGTAACGATGACCAGATCACCATTTCCACTTATTTTCCCATCAACGGTAATCTGCCGACTTGCCCGCAAGCCTCCCCAACTATTATCGGTAATTTGAATGTTTTGGGCAACTTTCATCTCCTCTTTCTGGCTATTCACTTCCAAACCACTCATCAGAACTCCCCGGTCGAACGTGATGGTGCCCGTGGAAGCTCCGAGTGAAGAGCCATTGTAGCCGTGCAGAGTACCATTTTTAATGACCAGTCCGCCAGAAAAGTCATTCGTACCGGAAAGAACGAGACGAACACCATTCCTGTTTTCATCCGTAATAACGTTACATCCCAAATCCATAACAAGCTGGATATTTCCCGTAACGTTTCCCGACTGCGTTCCCGCTGATCCCCCAGATGTCTTGAATTGGAGTGTATAAGTATCCGTTTGGGAATTGAAATAATTGTCCGAATTTCCTGCTGACAAGGTGTAGGTTTTATCAGTATCCGCGACGGTAGAAATATCCACATCTGCCGCATAAGAGTTGAACAGCCAGAAGAAACTGACGAACAAAACACCAAAGAATTTTTCGCAACGCGCAAAAATTGCTTTTTTATTTATTCCACTTAAAAGACCCCCCCCCCCGCAATTTAACATTGTGGAACCATTCCGCGCCACTCAACCGCACCTGTCGGAATTTCATCATATCCTCCTCGCGTCTATGCTTACATGAGCCTCTGCCATTATGCTCGAAACGTACTATCAACTTTCTTCATTATACCTTCGCCAATTTCCAATGTCAATAAGTTTCCCCCCATTTTTTCCAAAATTCTCAAAATTTTACCCAACATCCCCCAATTCCAGAGCTTTTCCATACCGTTTGAGCATTTGAAGTCGGATTCGGCGAAACTCCGGCTGTGCCAAACCTGGGTCGTTGTCAAGAAGTTCCGCAGATACCCGACGGCTCTCTTCCAATATTTCTCTGTCTCGCAGCATGTCGGCCAGGTGAAACGGCGGAAGTCCATGTTGAGCCGTTCCGAAAAGGTTGCCCGGACCACGAAGCGAAAAATCGACCTCCGCCAGGTCAAAACCGTTGGTGGACGACGTAAAGATTTTCAACCGTTTCAACGTTTCCTCCTTTTCGTGCGACGGAAAAACACAACAATACCCCGGCTTTTTCCCACGGGAAATTCGTCCCCGCAGTTGGTGCAACTGTGCCAGTCCAAACCGCTCCGCACTCTCGATCGTCATCAACGTCGCGTTCGGCACATCGACCCCCACCTCGATCACCGACGTGCTGACCAACACCTGGATTTCCCCGGTCCGAAAATCCCGCATGACATTTTCTTTCTCCTCCGAACTCATCCGTCCATGCAACATTCCCAGCCGCAAACCACGCAATGCCCCGGTCGAAAGCTCCTGAAAAATCTGTGCCAGGGTGGCAATTCCCCCCTCTTCCTCTTCTTCCCCCTCCATTTCCTGCACTTCCGAAGATTCCAATGCACCGATATGCGGCACGACAACGTACCCCTGCGATCCCCCCTCGATTTTCTCCCGAAAAAACCGCCACCACCCTTCCCGTTGCTCCTGGTTGGCGAGATAGGTATGGATTTTCTGCCGTCCGGGAGGGAGTTCCTGAATCGTCGTGATGTCCAAATCCCCGAAAAGCGTCATCGTCACCGTCCGGGGAATCGGCGTCGCTGTCATCACCAGATAATGCGGTGATTCCCCACTCTTTCGCAGCGTCGCCCGTTGCTGGACACCAAATTTATGCTGCTCGTCGATCACCACCATCCCCAATTGTGCAAACTGAACATCTTCCTGCAACAGAGCGTGCGTTCCGACAACAATTTTCGCCTCCCCCGACGCAATTTTCTGGAGCGTTTCCTGCCGTTCACTTCGCCGCAAACCTCCCCAAAGCGGAATCGGACGGACGGAACTGTGAGCCAGCATTCGCGTCAATGTTCGGTAATGCTGCTGAGCCAACACTTCCGTCGGAGCCATCACCACCGCCTGAAAACCATGTGCCACCGCCAACAGAATCGCGTACACCGCCACGGTCGTCTTCCCGCACCCCACATCCCCCTGCAAAAGCCGGTTCATCGGTTTTCCCGACACGGTATCCTGCGTGATTTCGCCAATCGCCCGCAACTGTCCATCCGTCAGCGAATACGGAAACAACGCCCGGATACGCTGGTCGATTTCGGGGGTGGCCTCCAGAATCGGTGCCCGAAAATGAACCCGTTGCTGATTCCTCCGCACTCCCAACGCCAACTGCAAAAGCAGAAACTCCTGAAAGACAAACCGCCGCCGTGCCGCTTCCATTTCCTCTTTCGTGGCGGGAAAATGAATCTTCCGCAGTGCCTCCGCCACGCCCAACAACCGATGTCTTTCCCGAAACGCTTCCGGTAGCGACTCCTCCACCTCATCCGCGTACTTTTCCAGCATATTTCGCGCAATTCGCCGCAATTCCCATCCCTGCAAACCCTCCGTCAGGCGGTAAACCGGCTGCCAGCCAAAAAACGACGCTGCCGTAGGAATCTTGTCCAGCACATTCTCTTCCGAAAGCCCTCCGATCCGATTCCCCGGAACGGTCTGCTCGTTGATCTGCCGAACCTCCTCCTCCGGCAAAAGTCGCACCACCGGATGCGCAAACTGCCACCGCTTCCTCACCTGTTTCGGCCTGCCATGAATCAGATAAATCTGCCCCCGGACAAACTGCGTCTCTCGAAAACGCTGGTTGAAAAAGACCATCTGCGCCAGACCGTACGTCCCATCCTCCACATCCACCGTCGTGATCGTCCCACGCGAGGCAAACCGGGAATAGACGTGCAAAACGCGGGCACAAATCGTCTGCTGTTCGTCCGGTACCAGATGTTGCACATCGGTAAAGTTGGAGAAATCCTCATAATCGCGCGGAAAATAGAACAACATCTCCGCCGGCGTCCGAATCGGCAACCGTTCCATCACCGCCGCCCGCCGCGTCCCCACGCCAGGCTCAAACGCTATCGATTGAAACAGTTCCGTATTCATCCCAATCACCCAACACCAACCCATCAATCATTAAAAATTTTCTTTTTTCCAATCTTTATAGGCTTGCACGGCAAGTTGGTCGCAGCGTTCGTTTTCCGGGTGTCCCTGATGGCCGGGAACGTACTGGTAGGTAAGTTGGTGTTTCTGCGACAGGGTGTCGAGTTCCTGCCACAAATCGATATTTTTCACCGGCTTGCCGCTGCTGAGTTTCCATCCTTTTTTCTTCCAGCCACGCATCCAGGTTTTCAAGCCATTGAGAACGTACTGGCTGTCGGAGACCACTTCCACCGAAACGGCCCGATTCAAAACTCGCAAGCCACAAATCACCGCCATCAGTTCCATCCGATTGTTCGTCGTATCCGCTTCCGCGCCGAAAAGGACTTTTTCCTTCCCTGTTGCATGGTGTCGCAAAATGCAGGCCCACCCTCCCACGCCGGGATTGCCGCTACAGGCACCGTCGGTAAAAAGTGTCACCGTTGGAGTTGTTTTCATTCGATTTCTCTCTTAATGATACCGTTTCCCCAAAATAATTTCGGAAAAACGCATTGTTTTTTCTTTCCTAAAACCGTAATTTTACGGGATTTGTTCACTTTTCACAAGTACCGGCTCCTGAGAATTTCGGAAAAGAGTCCCTCCTCATTCCTCATTTTACCAACATTCCGCAAAATCACTCTTGACAATGAAAAGGTCTTGGCCTACAATAAGGTTTCTTATGATTCAGTATCGGAAAACGGACTATCAGGAAAACACAGGGATGTACAAACTTCTTTTATGTTTACGTTATTTGCGAACCCGCTACATTGCGTTGGCGTCGATAGTCAGCGTGATGTTGGGTGTGGCGACGATGATCGTGGTCAATAGCGTGATGTCCGGTTTCACAAAAGAAATGCAAACCCGTCTGCACGGTATTCTCGGAGATATTTCCGTCGAGGCGATCAGCACCCATGGTTTCCCCGATGCCGAAGGGCATATCGAAAAAATCAAGGAGATTCTCGGCAACGACGTAGAGGCAATGACGCCGATCTGCACCACGGCAGGAATCATCAACTACCGAACGTTTGGTCGCTGGCGGACACAGGAAGTGATTGTTATCGGGATTGATGCCAACACGAAAGGGAACGTGGGGGATTTTCGCAACTACCTGCAACACCCGGAAAATCGGAAACAGTTACGTTTCGACCTGCGTGAAGGTGGCTACGACGTTTACGACCACCAGGCCGTTTTGAGCGAATCAGGAACGTTGGGAAAACTCTTTTCATGGTGGAATAAGGCGGCTGCGGAAGAAGAAAACGAAACGACCCTCATGGCAGGTGGCCGAAAACTCTCCAAACGCCAGCAGATGGAAGATGCGGGCTGGGAACACCGTCGGGAACGTTATTCGCGGATTTATTCCGAAGCGGAAGACGAATTTGGCTATGGAAGTCGGGATGCGTATCGACCCGCCCCGCCATCGTCGTTGGAAATTCAACCACCGCCGTCGGAAAATCGGGTACCGGACGGAAATTCGGTAGTGGAAACGCCATTTCTCAAGGCTGCTCAGCGAGAAGAGGAGGGGAATTCAGCCGAGACCGAAATGGACGATCCGTTTGGCGCTCCGGTGGTGAAGATTTTCGACCCGTTGAAAGAGCAGCATTCCGGGGCGATTGTGGGAATTGGCCTGTCGATGTTGCGCAGCGGTGGGGAGGACTGTTTCCTGATGGTTCCGGGAGACGATTTCAAGCTGACGTTTCCCACCAACTCAACGCCGCCTGTCGGAATTACGGACAATTTCACGTGCATCGATTTGTACGAAAGCAAAATGAGTGAGTACGACAGCCGTTTCATCTTCATTCCGCTCCAGAAAATGCAGGAATTACGCGGTATGGCCGACCCTACCGACCCACGGATGAATCGGGTGAACCAGATTCAGATCAAAGTCCGTCCCGGTGTTGATCTGGACGAGGCATGCGACCGTCTTCGCAAGGTTTTCGATCCGTATATTTACGACGTTTTGACCTGGAAAGACCGCCAGATTGCGCTCCTTCAGGCGGTGGAGGTGGAGATTGCGATTCTCAACGTGTTGCTGTTCATGATCATTGCGGTGAGCGGTTTCGGCATCCTGGCCATATTCTTCATGGTGGTGATCGACAAAACGCGAGACATCGGCATTCTCAAGGCCATGGGAGCTTCGTCATGGGGAATCATGAGCATTTTCCTCATGTACGGACTTTCGCTGGGGATTGTGGGGGCTGGCATGGGGATGATCATGGGACTGTTATTCGTCTGGAACATCAACGAAATTGCAGACGGATTGAGTTGGCTTTTGGGGCGTCCTGTTTTCGACCCGGACATTTATTACTTTTACCAGATTCCTTACGACATCTGTCCCTGGACGGTGGCGTGGATTGTGGGTGGATCGTTGTTCATTGCCGTTTTGGCCAGCGTTTTTCCCGCCTGGCGAGCCGCACGGTTGCAGCCGGTGGAGTCGTTGCGGTATGAGTAGCAACACAAACGGCACAAAAAATCAAAACAATAGCGGCTGCGCCGCGTTTATTGACATCTATTTGCTTAACAAAAGGTTTTTATGCAAATGCAAGTTTGTGGCGTGACGAAAAGTTTTGTCAAAGGCCCTCACCGAATTGAGGTTCTTAAAGGGGTCGATATGGAAGTTCAGGAAGGCGAATTCCTCTCCATCATCGGACAAAGTGGTTCGGGAAAAAGCACGCTCCTGCACCTGATGGGACTCCTGACTCCCCCCGACAGTGGCGAAGTGTACTATCACGGGCGCCGAATCGACAATCTCTCCGCGCACGAACGGGACCAACTGCGAAATCGCGACATTTCGATGATTTTTCAGTTCTATCACCTTTTGCCGGAGTTGACGACGTTGGAAAACGTGATGGTTCCGATGATGATTCAGCAGAGTTACTGGCAGTACCAGCTCCATCGTCGGGCAAATCGGGAACGGGCACTGGAAATTCTCGAACGGGTAGGACTTTCGCACCGTCTGAAACATCGTCCGAAAGAGCTTTCCGGGGGAGAGATGCAGCGAACAGCCATTGCCCGCGCGTTGGTGAACCATCCGAAAATCCTGCTTGCCGATGAGCCGACAGGGAATCTGGATCGCGCGAACGAGGCGGGAATTATCGAGTTGTTGCGGGAACTCAATGCTCGCGACCGCCTGACGCTGGTTCTGGTGACGCACAATCCAACCATTGCGGAAGATACCGACCGCGTGGTGCATTTGGTGGATGGACGACTGGTGGATTAAAAAAGTAGAGATTGTCATGAAACCATACACAAAGTCCTTTGGAAAGAGAGGTTTACTCTTTTTCAGCCTCTCCCTCCTCAAGACCTTTGGGTCATGATACCGTTTTTATTTTTTTCTGACAACGCAGCCAAGCCATAAACAACCCAGCAGAATCAAGCTCCAGGTGGTTGGTTCCGGGACACTATTGCGATCCACGGAGAGCCAGAAAGTGTTTTCGGATGCGTTCAAATTCAGATAATAGTCTGCAAACGTATTCCGGGCAAGCAGTTGGCTCAAAGAGAGAAACGCCTCATCCGTATTGTCTGTCACCGTAAGGAGAGGGAAAGGCTCCATTTCCGCAAGTATTTCCCCTACAAAGTCCACTTCGGAAAGGAGAACCCCGTCGTAGAAAAGGGTCATGGAGGCCGAATCGCTGGCAAGAAACTGTTTTGCCGTCAAGGCCGAGGTTGTGGAAAAGTCGCGGAGCAAGTCGATCTGATAATCCCCATGGAGCGTCAACGTTTCAGCAATCGTCGCGTTTTTCGCAGCCGAAAACGTGGTACCTTCCGCAAGCGTCACATTGCCATTCCATTTCCCGCCATCCAGAAAAAGTCCACCATCCGCAATGTTCAACGCCATGTTCGAGAGGTTCCCGGCATTCGTGATTTTCAACTCTCCCGCACCGGTTTTCGTGAACGCCGGAGTGCCGGTAAAATCTTGTCGGATAATGCCGGAACAGGTGAGTACGCCATCCGCAACGTCCCAGGTGGAGGCTCCACGGAAATAGACCGTGGCGGAAATTTCGGAATTTCCAGAAGATGTCAACGTCATGTCGTAAGTGGCCGAATCGGAAGCGAAGTAGAACAACATGTCGGAAATGGTGCCGTTGTTGAGGAGGATGTCGGTATTTCGCAACAGTTGTGTCTTGTTGGCAGCGGTGGAAGTCATCGTCCCGCCATTCAGGGAAAGGGTCAATGTATTCGTAGCCAAATAATTATTTGCCAACGCGTTCTCTGCGGCCAAATCGAGAACCGCGTCTTTCAAAACTTCGATTGCTCCGACGATGAGTCGAGAATTGGTGCCCGCGTGAATCTGGGAAATCCTGAACGTCCCTTCGGAAACGGTGACTTTTTCCAGATTCCGCCAGGGAAGGTTGACCGCGTTGGTCGATACATTCCAGATTCCCGTACCCGTTTTCACGAGGTGGATTTTTCCCGTTGCGTCCCCCTGAATCTGCCCGGCAAAACTTTCCATGGCGTTTGTAATATTGACGGTCAACGTGGCAGGGGTTGCGGAAGAATTGATCATTTTACCATTGGCATTTCCATTCCAATTATTCAGCGTCTGGTCGAAACCAGCCAAATCGACGGTGCTATTGAGTGTCACTTGGGAAGAACTGATACTGATGGCATTCTCCGCCCCCAGTTGGAGCGTCCCTGCCGAAATTTGGGTTTCGCCGAGATAATTGTTGCCGGAATTTGCTAAAATCAACGTCCCGGCACCTGTTTTGACCAATGCGGATCGTGTCGTGGTAAGGTCTTGCATACGCCCGGTGAGTGTCAAGGTTCCATCGGTGACATTTGTCGTCAACGTTCCCCGCATGTCAAACGCGGCGGCAATGTCGGAAGTGCCCTGCGATTGAATTGTCACTCCGCCGGAAGTGTACAAAAACTGTTCCATTTCTCCCGTTTGCGTGGGAGGGGCGACGGTGATATGGCCGTTGTTCAGGGAGACCGCAAAACCACGTAACTGTTGCCCGCGATTGGTGGCATTGATAGCCCCGGAGAGGTGAAGTGTTCCACCATCCACCAGGCTCAAACTCATGGCCTCCCCCCAAAAGCCAAGCGGATTGTAAACGGCCAGTTCCAGAACGCTGTTTTCGCCTGTCACGGTGATGGGGCAGGCAATGAAACGATAGCCCAGATTGCCGCTGTTGGCAATTTTCATCATTCCTTCCTGGACTTCCACGGAGGCAAGGTTCGTCCATTGATTGGAAGTAACCGTCCAGGTGCCTGATTCGGTCTTCACGACAGAAACCAGGCCGTTCGTGTTGCCGGAAATGGCTCCAGCAAAGGTGATGTCGGTGGTGGGAGCCACGGTCAATGTTGCCGCTCCGCCCGTGTTGGTCACGTTGTCAACACCGGAAAATGTCGTCAGGGTCTGGTCGTTTCCCTGCAAATCCAGGTCGGCCGCAGAAAGTGTCGCCATTCCTGATAGAATGAAAGTACAAGACAGCAAAATCCATTTTTTCATAGTAAACCTCGTGAACATTGGTATCCAAAACCAGGGTATTATAAATTGATAAATTTCTTCCAACTTTGACAGGTTGGAATCCGAGAGCCGCTTTTATAATGCGCTTCTTTATTTCCAATTGGGTCATTCCAATTCCCCACCATTGCGTGTGGCAAGGCTTTTGTAAACGGAAAGCGTAATCCCGGTCTGAAGGAACGAAACACTCCCATCCGCCCGGGCAAACTGGCAACCACCGACGTGTCGGCTTTTCATCGGAAGATAGTTGTAGCCCACCTCATCCCGACCGTACCAGGAATTCATGGGGTAGACGATCATCTTGAGTTGATACGTTCCCCGGTTGCTGTCGTGGCACGTTCCCCAGAGATAGGGACGCAGATTGCCGGGAAAAGCTCCATCCTGATTGTAGTGGAACCACTCTCCCAACATCAGCGTGTTGCTCAACCCATCCGTCACGTCGCCAAGGGAGACTTTTTGAGCAAACTGGAAAACGCCATTGTGATACAGATTGCCGTGAGGGCTTTCGTCGTAAGTTGGCAAGGTATAAGGACTTCCATTCGCGTCTTTCTCTCCGTTCCAAACCGCTCCAGCAACTCCGTTGTAACAGGAAAAAGCTCCGTAAGAGAACGAGGTGGAGGTGTTGGTGTACACCATCGGCTCTGTAAAAGAGGGGCATTTCAGGAAAGGAAGAGCGGTGGCTTGAAGCGTTTTGTCAATGCTGTAAAGCTGGCTGACACGTTTGTCGAGCGGAAGTTGGGAAAAGAGAGCCGCCTGTTCGAGATGCGGAAGAATCAGAGCGAAAAAGCTGTAATTGTCTCCCCCTTGGACCAGATTTCCGAACTGTAACTCATTGACACCGGGCGGAAATTGGTCGTCGTGCAGCACCGCATATTGATGACAACCCAACACCACTTGCCGCAGATTGTTGGAACAAGACATTCGCCTCGCCGCTTCCCGTGCCTGTTGGACGGCAGGCAAAAGCAGACCGACCAACATCCCGATAATGGCGATGACGACCAAAAGTTCTACAAGCGTGAAACCCCGCTGCCTGACAAGTTGGGGGGGGGGGTGAATTTGGATAAAATCATGGAAACATCTCCTGAAAATGCTCGCTACTCTGGAAATTTCCCTCCAC
This sequence comes from Planctomycetia bacterium, assembly GCA_030527185.1. Lineage (GTDB taxonomy): Bacteria > Planctomycetota > Planctomycetia > Pirellulales > Thermoguttaceae > RGIG3701. Next base: position 38,516 of record JAUNBF010000002.1, read on the forward strand.
AACCGCAAAAAGGAAACAAAGCAGGAGGATGTTCCTCATTATAACCCCCTAAAAAGCAAATGTCAACAGGTAATGGAAATTTATTTCTCCATTTTTCAAAATTTTCTTGCCTGCCTCGATAAAATGGAACAGGGGAAGTAAGTTTCCCCTGATGCTCCTCGCATCCGACCTTTTCGTTAGAGAGTAAGTTAAGAAGTAAGTTTGAAAATCCAATGGTAGGTTCTGGATTCAGGTCTTCCTGAATTCGTTCGGGCGGAGGACAAGGTTGTCCCCGTCCGATTTTTTGTAAGTTGCTCTAAAAACAGAGGGATAAACCACCCTGCCCCAGGTTGATCGCCTCATCCCGATTGAACATGATGATGTAGCCACCCCAGAGCCGCATGCGACCTAATTTCAGCGTCACCGTCGGCGCAATCACCGCCCAGTCCCGCCCGGAATCCATCGCGGAAACCGTTTCGGAAGTGCCGAGAATACCGATTCCGCCCAGGTTTTCCTCGCTCAAAAACTCGTGATACCAGAAACTCATGCACTCCAGTTTCAGAAAACCATCCTGGAACTGAGAAACGTTTCTTGCCAGCCGAATTCCCAAAATGTTCCGAAACGATGCTGTTGTCAAGGGGGTAAATGCCAAAGGCGCGTTTCCGTTGTCATTCTGAAACGTGATTTGTCCAAAACGGTTGTAATAATATTGCAGTCCCCAGAACGGCTGTATCAGTGTTTGTCCCACATAAAAATTCTTTCCCAACTCACCATACAAAAATGCCCGCCAGGCACAACTTTCGCCGGTATCGTTTCCGAAACAAAGCTGCGTGTACTCCACCCGCTCGTCCAGATGGCCGTAACCGGTCGCCGCCGTGCCGAGAAAATAAGTATTGTTCCAGAAATCCTTCCGCATGTAGCCGCCCCAGAAAAATTGATTCATATTGATTTTCTGCGACTGGTGAAAATAACCATGGTCACGGGTATCTTCCATCTGCGTAACGTTGTAGGAGAAAAACAGCCCGGCCTGAAGGTCACTGCGAAACGTCCGCGTCATACCCAGCAGAAAACCACCTATCGAACGGTCGTACTGCATTGGTTCTCGCGTGGTCGTTTCCACCCCATCGAAATGATCGGCCACACCACGCGTACTCCCACCCGAACCATACCCCACAAACCAGGGTTGCCGAAAGGAGCATTGAAAATCCCGATCCCGAACATTTTGCAGCAACATGATATTCTCCAGCGTAGCCGTCTGGACTCCTCCAAAACCGGAGGTCGGATAAAGGTACTGCCCCCAGACTGTCTGCGAATAAAACAAACTGCACCATAACACCCATTTCAAAATTCGTTTCATGACAAAACTCCCGGATATTCGGATAATCTCGATTCTGCCGATTGTATCGTCTGGTTGAAATGGAGAAAATGAGCGTTTTTTAACGATCCTGAACATGATTCCAGACCTGAGAAGGCCGTGACAAAATTTGCACGTAGAAACTCTCCCATGCTTAAAATAGCGAAGAAACGTCGAATTTTTTCATGGACAAAAAAGACACTCCTTTTTCGTTTTTATTTTTTGAAAAAAATTTTTGGGAGAAACGAGACCCAAGCCCCTACCGAAAAATAATTTCCCGGCTATAATGCTATCATGAAGAATATTGGGAGTTCTTTGGACAATGGGTTGTCGTTGTCGGGAATTCCTACCAGGTTTCTCTTTGCAGGAAGGAGTATCTTCATGGAGACTCAAGCACGTGAATTTTTGAATAAAATCCTGACCACCCCCAGTCCCTCCGGGTATGAACAGCCGGTACAGGAGATTGTGCGAGAATACGCGGGAACGTTTGCGGATTCGGTGGAAACGGATGTGTTGGGGAATGTGATTGCGGGACGGAATGGGAACGCTCCGTTTCGCGTCATGCTGGCCGGGCACTGCGACCAGATTGGTCTGTCGGTGCAGTATATCGACGCGGAAGGATTTATTTACGTTCTGCCGTTGGGAGGATGGGATATTCAGAATCTGATCGGGCAACATGTCACGCTCTGGACAAAATCGGGACCGATACCGGGGGTCATTGGCCGCAAACCGATTCACCTTTTGAAGGATGAGGAGCGGAAACAGGTTCCGAAATTGAGTGATTTGTGGGTAGATATTGGTGAAAAATCGAAAGAGGCGGTGGAAAAATATGTCCGAATCGGCGACCCGATCACCGTTCAAATGACCGTTTCCGATCTGAAAAACAACTGTATCGCGTCGAGTGCTACCGATGACAAAACGGGGGCGTGGGCGGTGATGGAGGCGCTGCGGCGAATTCGTCCCGAAAAGCTGAAATGTGCCGTTTTTGCCGTCTCCACCGTGCAGGAGGAACTCGGCCTGCGAGGGGCTACCGGGGCAGCTTACCATGTTCACCCCCACGTCGGGATTGCGGTTGACGTGACGTTTGCCAGCGACTGTCCCACGATTGACAAAAAACAGACGGGGGAAGTCTGTGTGGGGAAAGGTGCCGTGATTGAACGTGGCCCGAACATGAATCCGGCGGTGGTCGAGCGGCTTCTGGAAGTGGCCGGGCGGGAGAACATTCCTCACCAGCTTTCCGCCAGTGGTTCCCCTCCTGGGACGGATGCCCGTATCATCCAGATGACTCGCGGCGGCGTCGCTTCTGGGCTGGTCAGTATTCCGAATCGATACATGCACTCTCCGGTGGAAGTCGTTTCGCTGGACGATATGGACGCGGTGGCCGATTTGTTGGCTCGGTTCATCGAAGACCTTGATGAGTCGTTTTGCGTCATTCCTAAAAATTCGGAGTGAGGTGAGAAGGTTCGGTAAAACTCGTCGCGTGGTCATTTTTTGTGGATGGTTGCGCGGCGAAGGACGTTTTTTATTTGGGAAGTATCATGTCCATCCTCATTCTCTCCGCCACGTCCGATATTGCTCAGGAAAACGCTCAACTTTTTCTCCAACGGAACGAACGTCTGATTTTGGCTGCCCGTAATCCGTCTCTTTTGCAAGCGTTGGCGGAAAAACTCCATGCCCCGGAGAAAATCGAGCTTCTGCCGTACGATGCCACGGTCGATTTGCGGGACAATGACGCGGCGGAAGACTTTTGGAGCCGATGTCAGGAAACGTCGCGGCAACGGTGGGGGGAACCGATTGAGGGGATTTATGTGGCTCAGGGATTTTTGCCTCATGCGGACACGCGGGGTTGGAAGACAGAGTTGTCGCCAACACTCTTCCTCAATTTCACGTCACTGGCCTTCTTTTTGGAGAGCGTGGCACGCTGGCAGGAAGCGAATCGGGAGTGTGCGACGCTCCGGTGGATTGCGGTCATTTCGTCGGTCGCTGCCGATCGCGGACGGCTTTCCAATTATCCCTACGGTGCGGCCAAAGCGGGGTTGGACACTTACCTTTCCGGCCTGCGGGCACGTCTTTTCCACGTCGGAGTCCATGTTTTAACCATCAAACCGGGACTGGTTCGCACGAAAATGATTCGCGGTCGCAAACAGGAATCCTCCTCCACGGTCGTCTCCGCGCAGCGTGTTGCCCGGCACATCGACCGTGCCATTCGTATGCGGCAAAACATCGTTTACACCCCCTGGGGCTGGCGGTGGTGGATGATGTTGGTGCGGTGGATTCCCGAATCCATTTTCAAGCGGCTTTCCTTTTGAGAATTCCGTCCCTGTTTTTTCCAAAGGTAAAATAAAGTAAGAATATCCGATATTTGCTCGATTTTGGAAGGAGTTTTTATGTCGATCCAAATCAAAACCATCGTTTCCGTCCCTTTTGAAGAGAATTCGTTTCTGGTCTGGCAAAGTGGTCAATCAGAATGTGTGGTGATTGATCCTGGTCTTTCGCCGGAATTGATTCTGGATTTTCTGCTCCAGGAAAAACTCGTTCCCACAGCCATTTTCTGCACGCACGGCCATGCCGACCACATCGCTGGTATCGGTGCCATTCGGGAAGCCTACCCCGACGTTCCGATTTTTGTGGGAGAAAAGGATGCTCCCAAACTGACCGATCCCCGCCAGAATCTTTCCACCGATTTTGGAATTCCGGTGACCGTTCCAGCTGCCGATGTTCTTTGGGAAGAGACGACGCCGCAAGTGCCGCAAAAAGTGACTTGCGCAGGAATGGAGTGGGAAATTTACAACACCCCCGGCCACAGCGCTGGTCATGTGGTTTATCTGCTGCGAGCCAAATCTCCCATGGTCGCTTTTGTGGGAGATTTGATTTTTTACCACAGTGTTGGACGAACCGATTTTTTTGACGGCAGTTTCGTACAATTGGAGCGAAGTATCCGGCAAGTCCTCTACACCCTGCCGGACGATACGATTCTCTATCCCGGCCATGGCCCTTCCACCACGGTCGGCGTGGAACGCAAAACAAATCCATTCGTTTCGGAATAGCACTTTGTTAAACTCCTCAATATCCCAAGTCATACACGCCCCCCCTAAAAATACGGCATAAAAAACAATCATTATCAATTGGCAACTTCTAAAAACCCAATTCCTGTCCCAAACGGTGATTTATTGTTTCCAGACTACGTTGACATAAGCCTTGCCGGAAAGCCAAAATCCCTCGTTTGGGACTTACGGAAGCGGTTTTTATAAGGTACCAATCAATTATCAATTATCAATTATCAATTTAAAAGGGCAACCGTGCCCTTTCCCCAAATTATCCACGATCCACGGAACAAACCCCTCCCCCCTACTTGTGATGTGGTGTAAAAAATTTTATACTGTAAGGTGTTTGGAAAGGATGTCCAGGTTGTCTCCTTTCCAACCGAATACGTTCCCTTTTTGAGAAGGAATCATCAACCCTATTCAGGAAAGAACATGGCAGCGAACGACAATTTTTCACGGCTCCATCCTTCGGAATTGCCCGCGAGCGACCCGGCAGCCACGATGTTGGTGGAAGGTATCCAGTTGGCGCAAACCGACCAGTTGGAAGAAGCGCTGACCCGTTTTGAACAGGCCACCTTGCTGGTTCCGCAATCGTTTCACGCATGGTACCTTCGCGGAACGATTGAACTGACACTGGATCATCTCGATGCTGCCGAACTCTCCTTTCAGGAAGCGTTGAAACGGGAATCCCGGAATACGGAAGTTCGCTATCTGCTGGCGCACACCCATTTTTTGCAGGATTACGTGGAAGAGGCGGCGGGGGAATTGCAGGATATTCTGGCGGAAACGCCTGATTTTCTAGACGCTTATTACGACTGCGGCGTTGCTCTGCAAATCATGGGTCGGTACGAGGATGCCATCGCCACCTTTCTTCGACGGCTGGAATTTTCGGCTGATTTTGACACGTCGCTGATGTGTGCCATGACGTATGAGTTGGTGCATGATTATGAACATGCGCTGGAACATTACCATGCCGCGTTGCAGTTGGATCCCCAAAATGTCATGGTGATCGAAAACCATGGAGCCACCTGTCTGGAACTGGGTCGCTATGAGGAAGCGTTGGCCGATTTTCAACATGCGCTGGAACTCGATCCCGGCAGTCCCGATGCGTTGTATGGCCGTGGAAGGACGTATTTCTGTATGGAAAAAACGGATGAGGCACTGGAAGACCTTTCCGTGGTGGTGCGTCTGGACCCGGAAAATGCGCTGGCGTGGAGCATGTTGGGACAGGTGAAACTCTATCTGGGCCAGGACGCGGCAGCGTTGGAATGTTTCGATAAGGCTCTTGCCATGGAGCCGGACATCCTGATTTATGATTTTCGCGCTCAGGCAAAAATCGCGTTGGGGGACGTTCCCGGAGCGTTGGAAGAGTTGCGGGAAGGGCTGGAACAGGAGCCGGATAACGAAGAATTGGTGGAATTTTACGGCACGACGCTCATGGAAGCGCTTCAGTATGAAGAGGCCGTGGAGGTATTCGGCCATTTGATTGAGCTGCTCCCGACGGAAATTACGCCTTATCTACGGCGGGGAGAAGCGTGGTACCAACTGGGCAACAGTACGGCTGCGCTGGCGGACTTTCGCCAGGGACTGGAAAAGGCACAAAAATACCAGCCGGAATATGTGGAAAAGTGCCGTCAAATTGTGGAGAAGCTCTCTTCAGGCGAACTCCTTTCGGAAGAGGAATAAGCGAATCTTTTTCTTGCAAGATTTTACGTTGGTTCTGGTTTTTACGGAACTCTTTGGGGAAGAGTCTGTCTTTCTGCAAGGAATTTCATCTTTGCCCGCCGTGAAACGGTACGATTGTTGAAATAAGTAAAACCGGCTTTTTCGACAGGACTGTTTCAATCCTTTTATTCCGATATTTTCCAGAAAATTTCCAAAAAGTTGAAGGATATCCGATAACGAAAAAGGGGAAACGTGTCTCCATGCCAAAAGACAGGAAAATCTTGTTTTTTCCAGGGAAAGGTAGGTATTCATGAAATCAAAAAGGCGTGAAAAGCGTGAGCGAATGGCTCTGATGGGTAGTGGTCTGGACATTTATCTTAAAGAAATCAATAATATCCCCCTCTTGACTGCGGAAGAGGAAACGGAATTGGCCCAACGTATTGCTCTTGACGATAAGGAAGCGTTGAACATTCTGGTACAGTCGAATCTGCGTCTGGTTGTCAATATCGCGCGGGAATATCTCGGCAAAGGACTCCAACTCTCCGACTTGATCGAGGAAGGCAATATGGGTCTGATTCGAGCCGCACAAGGTTTCAGTGTCGATCCCGGCACTCGATTTTCGACCTACGCCAGCTACTGGATTCGACAGGCCATCCGCCGGGCTCTCATCAATTCGTCGAAAATGATTCGGCTCCCCGCTTACATGGTGGAAATCATCGGACGCTGGTATCGAACTGCGGACCGATTGGAAGAGGATTTGAGTCGCCAACCGTTGTCGGAAGAAATTGGACGTCGGATGGGTCTTCCCCCGGCACAGTTGCCCGCCATTCTTCAGGCCTTGGGGCTTCATACACTGGTTCCACCGTCGGAAAATCCTGATGGGGGTTGGGAAGGAGTGGTGATCGATGATCGTGAGCGGACTCCCGACGAAGCGTATCTCAAAAAAGATACGTTGGCTATCATTCAGGAAGAGTTGCAAAAACTCCCCCCCAAAGAAGCAATGGTTCTGATTTTGCGATTTGGCCTGGAAGGTCACGAAGAACATACGCTGCGGGAAGTGGGGGAAAAACTCAATCTGACGCGGGAACGAGTCCGCCAGATTTCTCAGAAAGCCCTTCATAAAATTGGAGCGAAATTGCAGTAACCATGCCTACGGAAGAGATTTACGCCGCCATTCCCCATCGGGAGCCGTTTTTGTTTGTGGATCGGATTGTGGAACGGACGCCTCGTCGGATTGTGTGCGAAAAGACGTTCCACCCAACGGAAGATTTTTTCCGAGGGCATTATCCCGATTTTCCGTTGGTTCCCGGCGTTTTGCTTTGCGAAGCTGCGATGCAGGCAGGGGCGATTTTGCTCCGCCATTCCCTTCCGACAGGCGATTCTTTCCAGAATAAAATGCCTGTTGTGGCCAAGATGAACGATATTCGTTTTCGGCAAAGTGTCCGTCCCGGCGAGACGATTCGGATTACCGTCGAACATTTGGACTCGGTTTCCAACGCCCATACCATGGCCGCGACGGTCACGGTTTGTGGGAAACTTTCCGTCAAATTGACGTTTGTCGTGATGTTGGTCGAAAAAAATGGTTAATGGCGAAAGTCCATGGAGTGAACATTCTGGTAAAGCCAGCGACGAATCATTTCCCGATCGTCGTGCCGCAACGATTCCCGTCCGACAAGTTGGAATTTTTCGTGTCCTTTTCCCGCCACCAAAACGCAGTCCCCCGGCCTGGCCTGTCCCAGTGCGTAGGGAATGGCGTCGGTGCGCTGGTGATAAATGGTCACATTCGCCGGAGGTCTCATTCCCGAAAGAATGTCTTGAATGATTTTATCGGGCGATTCCGTGGCGGGATTGCTGTCGGTGAGGATGATTTCGTCGGCGTACTGTTGAGCGACCGCTCCCATTTGAGGACGTTTCTCAAAATCACGATTTCCTGCCGCCCCCAAAACACAGAAAATCTTCCCATCGACCACTTCTCGTAGCGATTGCAGCGTGATTTTCAACTCCTCCGCCGTGTGAGCGCGATCGACCAACACGGTGAAAGGCTGACCGCACTCGATCCGTTCCATCCGTCCCGGCATGCTTTCGACCGACTCAATCCCCTGAACGACGGTTTCCAGAGGAATTCCCATCCGCAGTCCCGTTGCCACTGCCGCCAGACAATCGTAGGCAAAATGGTTTCCGATAATCGGCGTCCGCAGAGGGAGCGTTTCGCCACCAGCCGTCACCAGCATCGTCTGTTCACTGGTCGTCTGCTCCAACAGAATCCCGGAAATTTCCGCCGGCTCCTGAATCCCGTACGTCAACACCGGTATATCGAGCCAACGGGTAATTTCCGCCAAAATCTTGTCGTCGGCATTGAGAATCGTGACTCCCTCTTCCGCCAGGTGTTCCAGAATCCGCATTTTCGCTTTTCGGTAATTCTCCACGGAACCGTGAAAACCGAGATGTTCCTGCCGAATGTTCGTCATGCAGACGGTCTGAAACGCCAGTCCCTCCAACCGATATTGAGCCAAAGCCTGGCTGGAAACTTCCACCACCGCGTGCGTGCAGTCATTTTGCTCCATCCGCGACAGCCAACTACTGACCCGTTTGGGCGGAAGGTTGGCAATCGAATGCGGCGAAGCATCCAGCCCATCAAAACATCCCAGGGAGCCGATAATTCCCACGTTGTACCCGGCCGCCCCCAACACACTGGCAATGAGGCAGGAAGTCATCGTTTTTCCGCTGGTTCCGGTAATCCCTGTCAATGCAAGCCGTTTTCCTGGAAATCGGTAGAGTGCCTGACACAACAGTGCGTAGGCCTGACGCGTATTTTCCACCACCCACATCGGAACGAGCCGTCCCTGTGAATCGATGCGAAAGGGGTTGTCCGTCATCTCTTCCGTCATCAAGGCTCCGGCACCTCGCGCAATCGCCTCGTCCAAAAGCGCATGACCATCCACCTTGCCACGTACTGCCACAAAAAGGTCTCCCGGCCTGACTCGCTGCACATCTGTCGTGCAATTCAGCAGTGTATAGTCTTCCGCTCCGAAAATTTCCGCCTTGGGAAAAAGTTTGCGAAGACTCACCGGCGATATACCCTGATAGCAGGACTGCATGATTTTTCCTCCGTCACACGGAAAATAGAGGTTTTCCCTGGCAATACAAGCAACTCACTTCGATTCCACAAAACCTGCCGGAAGAGTAAACCATTCCGACAATTTTGTCAAGAGTGAATCGGTAAAAAACCAAAAATCCCATTCCTCATGCTTCCCGAACAGAGATGTTTTGGCGAAAAATCACGTGGATTTTGGTATTTTTTCCGCCTTGTGTTTTTCCGATAACCTGTCGTCCGTTTTTTCCGCGAACCTGATCTGTAACACGATTGAAATTTCAAAGTCTAATCCGCGCATCTCCATAAAGAGAACTTTTTGGAAAAGATTGGGGTTGATTTTATAAAAAAGTTCTGTAAAATCAAGATTATCAGAGTTTTCAAGACGAGGTTTTTATACTTCTTCCACTTTGAATTTCCAGAATTTGTTTGCTACGTTTGCCATTTTGACAATATCGGTTGAGAAGTTGACAGCGTAGAAGAATTTCCCCAGAAAAAAGAGGTGAAAGCGAAATCTCATCTGCGGACGAAAAAGGAAATTTTTAAAAAAGGTATTGCCACAAGGGGAATTTCATGATACTAAAACGAGATTTTTGGGCATGTCCCTTTCTGATCATCCTCGTTTTGGGGATGCCGATTGTTTGGGATGGGCTGGTGTTTTCAGCACGAGCTTCGGAAACTGAGTCCGACGATTCGTGGGAGATTCCTTACCGTCGGCGTTTTTCACAAACACCTGCCGCAACGCTTGTTGAGGCGGATTGGCAAGATTTGTCTGCCGTCCAAAAACTTGTCGCAGCCGGCGCTGATGGGAATGAAATTTATGAAGAGGAGGATTGGTCGGACTTGAGCTGGCATACGAAGTGCGTCCTTCTGGAGGTGATCCGTGAGGGAACCCCCGAGGTGGTTGAGTGTTTGCTTACCCATGGCGGCGACGTGCGGAAGAAGGTGCCTTATTCGGAATCGTGCCTGGAGATAGCGGCGCAACGCGGAAATTTGCGGATATTTCAATTGCTCGTGGAACACGGAGGGTGCGAACTCCTCCATAGTCGCGATCATTTGGGAAATACGCTCCTTTTTGAAACCACTTCGCCGGAGATCGCAAGGTTTTTGGTCGAAAATGGTTTGGATGTTTACGCAATGAACTTTTTTGGGGAGACGGCATTCCACCACATTGCGAATTCTTTTCCTCGTTCCCAAAAGGTGCTGGAGTTTTATCTGGACGAAATGGGAATGGATGTAAATTATGCCGATGCCAAAGGGGAATCCATTTTGTGGCAAACGTTTTATCGCAACGATTTAAAAGATTTTCTTTTCGCGAGGAACATCGACGTCCATCATCGCAACCTCCGCGGCGAGACGGTTTTATTTCGTGCGGCAGAGAGAGTTCGTGACGCGATACCTTTTTTCGAGAGTATGGTCAAAAAAGGAAGCGACTTGAACATCCGCGCCAACGATGGACGTACGTTGCTTCATGAGGCGGTTCGCGTCGGGAATTTGGGTTTGGTACAGTATCTTTTGGAGAAGGGACTTCGTGTCGATACCGCGACCATGGATGGAAAAATCCCTATTGATTACGCCCGGAATTTGGATATTGTGATTTACCTCCTCAAAAACGGTTCTGAAATTCCTGTCAAGTGGGCGGCATCCCTGGTTTACCACGAAAATATCTGGACGTATCTTATTGAAAATCAGTATCTTTCGGCAGACGACCTTTGGATGGAGTTGATGGAGAGTGAATGGCGAAAGCAAGCGACTCGCGAAGCGGAATGGCAGATGCGTATGTTGAGCGAGTTGGGAGCGAACGTTAACGCGGTGGATTCAAACGGTGCGTCTATAATTTGGTTTTATCCCGATAATCCTCGGTGGTATGAGTTGTGTGCCGAGTTGGGGGCAGATTTGCAACAGGGAATTCCCAGGTCGGAGGACGACCCGCTTTTTCGCAATTATTATTACACCGCCCCCAAAACGCTTCTTGAACACGCGGTTGCCAATGGTTGGGGTGGCAACGTTGAGTGTATCGCGATACTTGTCAAGATGGGGATAAACGAGTTGGATGCGATTCCTCATCATTTCTACTGGATAAACAGGGACCCTGAAGTTCTTGAAAAACTTGGCGTGAAAAGAGTTTTTCGGCGTGGGGTGATGGATTGCTCGCGTTGGAATGAACGACAGCGTTCTTTCTCCTTTCACTTTGCGGGCATCATAAGAAATCGGCCTTTTTTTGAGTATTTAGTGGACAATGGTTGGGATTTGAATGGAAATATTCATGGCGAGCCGCCGTTGTGTCGTGCGGTCGGAAATCGAAATTACGAGGTGACGAAAATCCTTCTGGAAAACGGGGCGTATGTAAACGGCACCGGAGAAAGCGGAGAATTCCCCATTATTTTGGCACGCCAGTGGGGAGACGAGGAGATTGTCTCGCTCCTGCTTGAATTTGGCGCATACGATATTTCTCTTGAAGAGTGGAAGGCCATTCGAGAGGAACACACTCGTGCCATGTTAGAGAAGTAAGGAACCGTTGAACAATCCCTGGAAAGTCGGGTGTAGCGTTGGATTTCGACCGGCCTGAACTTTTTTTCAAAGAGCAGACCGGTCTTTTGGTCGAGAGTTTTAACGGCAGAAGACAATGCTCACGTGGGGACGTCCTGTTTTGGCGTACTCATCCATGTCGGGATCAATCAACTGAAAACCGTAGGCCAGATCGATATTGATCCATGGGCCAAAGGAATACTTTACACCAACCCCAATGCCAGCCAGGGGATAGGAATCGGGAGAATCACCCTCGTTACACCAGTCGATTCCAATGCCGACATCGAGGAAAGTGTAGAACTGCAAGTCATCTTCGTACTCTTTGTTCAAACATCGGTAAGGCGGCATGGATTGCAGTTTTTTGTCAAAGTAAACCCGTTTGGAGGGAGTGAGGAATTCCAGATTCATGATGAATCCACCGTCCGCCTCACTGGTGTACTGATGGTAGCCGCGGACGGAGCCAATTCCCCCCAGTCCAATCTGATCGTAGGCAATCAGTGCCGCGGAGGAGACTTGTCCGAACAATCGACAGTGAATATCCATGTTGGTACACTTTCGCAGCATATCCAGACTCATGGTCGCAAACAGGTAATCCGATCGTGACTCTGTTCCAGAAAAGGCCTGGAAGTATTCTGTATTGTTGTATTTGGAAAAACCGCCAGGACTGATGTGGAGATGGGTGTCGAACGCAACATATCCTTTTTCAGAATAATGAATCCAGTCGAAACCGATGATGAATTGTGCGGTTTGAACCGGCAGGCTATAGGTTTGCGAACCACCTACATCCAGGTCGGTATTGGTATGGAGAAACTCAAAACCAACGGACAAACGGGCATCACGACGATGGTTTTCGGTAATTTTTGTCCAAAGACGACGGTTCAAATCGAATCCGGTACTCCAGGTCAGGCCATCCTGTAAATCATTGGGTTGGAGAGTGGCATAGTTTCCACGAACGCTCAGGTAATTTCTCGTCTCAGGAATCGGCATCATCCAGGTAAAGGAATGGTTGACTACACTTTTAAAGTCGGAGGAGGAGGTCAATTGATAGTTCAAAAGATTCGATTTTCCAAAAAGGTTTCCGTAGGTTCCCCCGAAAAAGATACGTTCGATACCTGTACCCAACGTTCCGGTATCGGTATATCCTACCGTGCCACGCCAGGGACGCATGTCGTTGATGTCGTAATAAACATCGAGAACGCCCGTTTCATCGGTCTGTTTGATTTCGATGTCCGCCTCCCGGAAAGGGTTCCGACTGAGCCAGATAAGGTCTTCGCGAACATCATTTTCATCCAGGTAGTTTCCATTTTGAACGTACAGATTTTTACTCAAATGCTGATTGTCAAAATATCTGGCTCCCCGAACATAGACATTCCCCACTTTGCCTTCCACCAGCAAAATCTGGAGCGTTCCACTTTCGGCATCCTGTTGAGGGAAATGGACGCTGACAAAAGAAATGCTATGTTTTTTGTAAAGGGCTTGAATCTCCTTTTCCATTTGACGCAATTGCCGCACGGTGAAAGGTTTTCCCAGATATTTCTGGAGCATCGGGGCAAATTCCGGCCATTGCAGGAAAGCAAATTCCGAAGGAGCCTCCACCTGAATCCCCGTTTTTTCCGGTGAAACGGCATAGAGTCGTTTCTCATCATCCGCGAAAAGGAGTCCTTTTAAATTGGGCAATAATACCTGATTTTCGTCGATCTGCGGCTCTTCGGAACGAGAAACGTCTGGCATATTCTGGCGTGAAGGAATTTCAGGTTCTGGAATGACGGGAGCGTAACGTTGTCCATCCGCTCCCCACAGAGCCGTGGTCATGAGGAAATACACAACCATTCCTTTCCAAAAACCTATTTTCTTTCTGTATGACGAAATCATTTTACCATCCCTTGTATGTTGTTCTATGGATATATTCCATTCCTTTGTGGACTTTCGATTGTGGAGGAGATGTCTGGTTCATCCTCGGAAAACTACAGTTTTTCTTGCCATTGTTTGGCATAAAATTGAAGAGTGAACGTATTCTCTTGTTCCAGAGCTGCTTTGAGCAGATTTTTTGCCAGGGAATTATCTTCCTGATCTGCCAGACAGATAGCGACGACACAAGCTTCATCCTGCTGGGGATTCCAAACGGGTAATAACTGTTGAAGGAGTTTTAACCCTGTATCCTTCTGACCATTGGCAATCAATGCCCAGGCATAGTGAATCTGAAATTCGATACTCTGGGGAAATCCTGCCACCAATTGCGAGGCAATCCCCAGAGCTTCTTTGGAATTCTTCTCCCCTCCCTGCAAAAGAAGGGCACGAATATAGCCGATTCCCGCTTGGGGGTTGGAAGAATCGAAATCGATGGCCTGGCTGTACTTTTCCAGGGCTTCCGAAGCTTTTCCCTCGAAAAGAAGCAAATTTCCCTGCAAGGTAATCCCTTCAGAAGACTGTGGATCCAATTGCAAAACTTTGGTCACGGCACTTTGTGCCTCCTTGATTTTGCCATTGGCAAAGAGAATTTCCGCACCTTTTACCTGATTTTTGAAGTTCTCTGGATATTTTTTCAGAGAGGTCTCCATCCACTGCAAAGACTTCTCATTTTCCCCTTCCTGAAAGTAAAATTCAGCGATGATCGCTTCTGGAGGCATCATCTGGGAATTTTGCTCATACGCTTCCTGAAGTTTGGCCAGGGCATTGGTGGGGTCTTGAAGATTCATATAAACCAATGCCATACGAATTTTCAGGGTTAAGTCTTCGGGAGCTTTTTTCTCCTGAACCTGCAAAATTCCCAAAACGGCTTTCCAGTCCCCTTTTTCCTCCGAAAAAACCGCCAGTGTACTTAAAAACTGTTGCTGTAAGGCCTTCTTGCGTTCAGGCGAGGCTTTGTAGGCCTCCAAAAGGGATTGAGCACGTCCTAAAAGGAGGGTGGCCTCCGCAATTCGGGATTCGTCCACCGCAATTTTGGCCAGGACAATGTAGGCCTCAGGATCGGTAGGGCTATCTTTAACAGCACTCTCCAACTGTTTTCGCAATCCTCCTTCCAGACCGACTTCCGCAAACCATCGAGCCAGAATCATATCCGCCGGAGCTACGGTGGAATCGAGTTCCTGAATCTGTTTTAATACCAGCAGAGCTTTTTCAAACTCTTCTTTTTGAAAGAGTTCGATAGCTTGCTTTTCCAGTTTCTCCACACGTGACTCGGTTTCGGAAGCGGTCACAGGATGGGATGGCGATGCCGTTTCGGTTGCCAGACGGGAAGGACGCGGTGTACGCTGAGCCTGCAATTCGGCGGTCATATTGCCGCAAACCAATCCTGTTCCCAGAACAACGGTACCGATTTTTTGGAATATTTTTTTCATGATATTTTTCCTATTTATGATGTTCTCATTTCCCATGTATTTTAGAAAACAAACCCTACCGTTGCTCCCACGCGATGAACAAGGTAATCCGTGGCAAAACTGCCGTCATATTCCACGCCTACATGAAAACCATTTCGCATGGCGTTCAATTTCAGGTTGCAGTGAAATTCACTGGGAACTTCCGCACCGTAAATGTAGGAGAGATAGTCGAAGTAATTCATCATCACGTTGGCATCCTGATCCCCAAACCGGGCAATCCACTCCGCTTTCAACATGGGAACCAGGAGCCAGCCGGTGTGCGTGAGATGGCATCTTGTGAAGCGGAGACCAATCGGAACCTCATAAAGTCCCAGAGATTCCTCTTCCATGACCAGACGGGTACCGGTTTCCTGGAACCAGGCACTGCGGGCTGTTCCGAATCGGAAACCGACGCTGGGGGTTACGGACCAATGACTGAAATTCCAGTTGTAGCCCAGATGAAATCCACCAGACCAGCCTTGAAGTGTATATTCCGCACTGGCAATTCCCAGGGCTGGCTTCTCCCAAGTACCACCAATCAGCACATTTCGTTGCGAGTCGTCCGAATCATGGTTGTAGCCAAACCAGCCATCCGCCCACCAGTTGCCGCAGTACCACGACGCCAGAAACATGATTTGGAAAGATTCCACATCAATCTCATGCCACGTGTCACGTGCCGAAAAACTGCCGTCCTGATAGCCACCGGAGAGTCCCAGCGTCACACTGCCCAAATTCCTCGCAATTCCCGCGTTGAAACCATACTGTTGGTACTCATAGCCGAAAAAGCCATTCAGAAGACCGTCCGTATCACGTTCCATCCACTGACCCGTCGGGGTTGCCCAGGCATACCAGGTCTGTTTTCCGTGGAACTGGGCAAAGAATGGATCGTAATGTTCCCGTTTCTCCGTGTCCGGGCAATCTCCATCCCCGCAACGTCCCAGACGGGAGCGAATTCCCTGATGTTGCCGACCGTTACTCATCTGTTCCAGTGCCATGTCACCCTGTTTGATACCGTTCAGTGCCGTTAGCGTCATCCGTGTGGCATAGACTTCCGGGGTGAACTGCTTGATGTGGTAGGCCGCTTCCTGAGAGTTCAGATCCGGGGAGGCAATGTTCAGGAAAAAGGGCAAGTCCGTAATGTACCCGGAACCATCGATTTCCGTAGAATACGTTCCCTGGTACAACATTTCATTCATCTGCCACGCCATTTCCCGAATATTTTTATTCAGGTCCGTTGTCGTGGATTTGACTTTCTTCAGATAGTTGCCTTCCCAGGTGAATTCTTTCTTTAAACTGATCTTGTTCCCGTCTGTTTTATAATCTATACTGTAAACAATCGGGCTGGAAAAACTTTCCTCATTGTTGAAGTCAAACTGAAAATCATTGCTGGTCGCGTCTCCCCAGGCATACTTCTGGCGATTCTCATCACCATACGTAATTCCCTCTGTCGTTTCCAAAAAGGTTATCGTTTCCGGCGAGTTCTCAAGATCATCCTTCAGACCTTCCACCAGAGTAGGTTGAATGTAGTACATCTTGTCCAGATGTAAACGACCTTCTACCTTAATTCGATCTGATTCTAGTCTACTTCCTTCTTGCAATTGACCTTTCTCAAAAATAACAGGAGCCAAAATCCCGCCTTCGCCAAGATGAAGAACGTGATCGCTAGGAGTGAGTGCTGTAAAAGTCAACGTTTGTCCTGAAGTAGCGACTTTATTTTCCCCTGTTTTTTCACCATTCTCATTCACATATTCCACTTTCTCGCGGTCCCAGTACGATGGAGAAATCACGCCTCCCACATAGGTGACATTTTTCCCAATGTAAGGACTTCCTTCCGTGGTATCGGTGTAAGCAGATTCGTTGCGAATCGTCCCATTCCCAAAAAGAGAAGTGAAACGCAATTGTGGCTTTTCATTTCCGTAATTTTTTTGCTGTGGCTTATTGGGGTCGTTAGGATCCGCTTCGTAATAAGTCTTGGGATCCCATACCAGAGTGGCATTATCCAACCATATTGATCCGACCGAATGGTTTTCGTCTCCCGTAAAAATGGTTCCATCGGTGAGGGTTACGGAGGTAGTATCGATTCCCGTTCCTGAAATCCTCAAGGTACCGTAATTGTGAATTGGGTTGTCAAGGGAATAACCATTGCTAAACGTCAATGTTCCTACAGACTGGTTGAGGATAAATCCATTCCCAAAATCCGATTTAGTGTTGATCTCGAAGATTTGTCGAGTCGGGTAAGGATAAGCCTTATCTTCCGCATCATTCCATGGAACGGTTATAAGAACCCCCTCTTCATACCAATCATAGGGAATTGGGTCAGGGGCAGGAGTTTTCTCCTCCTCCGTCATACCCATCCCTGGAAAAAAGGTCAGCAACCCCAGTACCAGAAAAACGTAGTCTTTTGTAAATTTCAACATAGCACACATCCCTATTTCTATTGTTTACTGGCAAGAATATCATTCCCTTGCCTTTTATTTTTCGGACTAAATTCTAGTGATATTTAGTTAATTTCCAAAAAGTTTCTATAATCGACTTAAAAATAGTGGAATTTTTACCATCAGAAAAAATAGGCAATTTCCATAAATTTTCCAATATATCTCCTCAAGGAACCCTGTCGCAAAAATCAAAACAAAGGTGTCCCTCTCTTTTCCAAAAAGAGTTGCCCCCTCTTGTGAAAATGAGAAGGTCTGGTATAATGCTTTGTCTATCATGTAGAGAGTCGTATTTGTAGAAGGAGTGAAATCATGCCAAAATTGAAGACTCATAAAGGCACCGCAAAACGCTTCCGTCTCTCCGCGTCTGGAAAAGCGATGCACCGTTCGGCAGGAACCAGTCACCTGGCCTCCCGAATGTCGCAGAAACGTTCCCGTCGGCTCCGTGGAACCACCACGACAGCGACGGCGGAAACACGTCGTATTCAGGTTGCGTTGGGTTGGAAATAGGTTTTGTCTGCGGGTGAGGAAAGCCTTGCCCCTGGAATCAGCGAATCGGGTAGGAGTGAACGCTTTTCGGAAAAACGGATTTTCCGCGAAAAGGACCTTGGGTTCGTGAACAGAAACATTTTATCGAAGGAAAAAATTCATGCGTACAACGAATGGTGCCGCCCGTAACAAGGCGAAAAAACGTCTGTTGAAGAAAGCAAAAGGGTTTCGCGGAGGTCGTGGGAATATGTCCCGCACCGTGCAGGAAACGTTGCTGCGAGCCGGAGCGTTCGCGTTTCGGGATCGAAAAGTAAGAAAACGTGAGATGCGGTCTCTCTGGATTATCCGTATCAACGCGGCTTGTCGGGAACGTGGTTTGCGATACAGCGAATTTATTGCCGGATTGGCAAAAGCGGACGTTCTGCTTGACCGGAAAGTCCTGGCCGACATGGCTGTCAACGATCCTCAGGGATTTGACGAAGTGGTAGCTTTGGTAAAGACGAAGTTGTAAGGAAATCCAATTTTTCGCGTAAAGAATCAGAACCGGCCAGAGGTTTTCTCTGACCGGTTTTTTTCAGGCATGGATAGATCGTTTGTCATCGAAAAAAGGGATACCCATTTAGGAGAAAACGTATGAGAAAAACAGTGGCGCTGGGTTGTGTCTTTTTTTACCTTGGATTTTCGATGGCGGTCGGGCAAGGTGTGGGAGATGTGAAAGAGGTTCTCTGTCAAGGAGAATCGCGTTCCCACATTCAGGGTGTGGATGCGGATGATTCGGGAATTTACTGGTCGTTTGCCACCGATTTGTTCAAAACCGATTGGGATGGTCGTGTTTTGGCACATCAGAGCGTTCCGAATCACCATGGAGACTGTTGTCTGCGAGAGGGAAAGTTGTATGTTTCCGTGGCCTGGTTCACTCCCGAAGGAAAATTGCCGTATCTTTTTGTTTACGACAGCCGGGATTTGAAGCTTTTGGAAAAAATTCGCGTGGATGCCATTCCGACAGGTTTTGACGGGATTACGTGGAAGGATGGTTTTTTCTACCTCACCGAGGGAAAAGGTTCCCCGGATGTCAAAACGCCTGGGAATTGGCTGCACCAAATGACGGAAGATTTCCAGTGGGTGAAAAAGTATTACATTCCAGGAGAGACTATCTACGGCATTCAGGCCATGACGTATGCTCACGGCAATTTCTGGCTGGGAACGTATGGAAAACTGGGTACCATCCAGACAGACTCGACGTTGCAGACCGTCGCTCACCATCCGTTGGGAGTTGCCGTAGGTATTTTCGGACTTCCCGCCTCACCGGAAGGACATCCACGTTTTATGGTGGCGGAGGTGGTTCGCAAAGAGAATGGTCTCCAAACAGCCCGATTACGGTATGTTGTTTTTCAAAACGGAAAATTGACGTGGCAGTATTAGAGCATTTCCAGAATTTTTACTAGCCGGAGGTGGTTCCGAAGAGAGGGATAACCACCTCGGCAAGGTTGGGAACAGGTTTACAATCCACCGTTATTGACTCAACAGAGGAACTTGAGCATATCCCATGGAAGTTTCCGTGAGCGTAGCACGATAATTCGCGTCCTGAAGAAGCATTTTTTTTCGATTCACGGCAGGAATCGTGGTGGAATAAATCCGAATTTCTCCTGGCAGGGAAACGACCAACTCTTCTCGCCAGTCTCCCAGAAGGTCGAACACGCGAGTGACATTTCCCTCAATTTTCGGCCCGACTTTTTCCTGCGTGAGCCATTTTACCAACGGTTGGTTGTTCAGCACCAGTTCCCGTTGCTCATCCGCGTCCCACCAGGCCGATTTTGGAGCCAATCCGCGCAGCCCGAATTCCTTCTCATCCAAAGTCCGCGCCAGAAGTTTTCCGTCGCTGCTCCAGAGAAAGCGGTCTTGCGTGGGGGATCGGGGATGCTCTCCACCGTAGCATTCACAACCGGGGTGACGCGGATCGATGTCGCTGCACAAACAGGCGCCATGAATGTGATTCGTCGGCTCCTGATGCCCCCAGAGGACTTCGCCTGTTTTGGCATCAAGCAGCACCATACCGTTGGTTTGGGAACGTCCTTCAACGCCGAGATAGATTTCCATGCCGGGGTGATTCGGGTTGATTTCGCCGACGTACATTCCGTCCGGGTGGGGAAAACCGGTTCGCCAGAGAATCGTGCCGTTGTCATCCAGCACAAACGTTCCCATGCAGATTTCGTCGCGGCCATCGCCATCCACATCGACGCAATGCAGCGTATGTGCCCCTCCCCCCCACTGCGGACTGAATTTGTTGTTCCACTCCCAGGCCAGTTCCAGTTTTCCTTCCCGCAACTGATACGCACGGGTTATTTGCAGGTGATACGTTCCTCGGTGGACAATCAAAAAGGGCGTTTTCCCATCCAGATACGCCACGGCCAGCATGTGACGACTGCCGTAATTGTACGTAAAGCCATCACGGGGAATCCACGGAATCTGCGTTTTGACTTTTCCCGTCTCACCGCAAAAGACGGTACAAAATTCCTCGCCGGAGAAGACTCGCCCGGTCGCGTCGCGGTGGTCGCCAGGGGCGGTGCGGGCAATCACCTCCGCTTTTCCGTCACCATCCAAATCGTGAGCAATGAATGGAGCGTACCAGATTCCCGTCTCAATCGACGGTCCCAAATCCAGCTCCCACAGGAACTTTCCATCCGCGTTGACCGCCAGTAGTTTCTGCGTTTCCGGGCTGGGTTTCCAGTAACCTTCCTGATGATAGGGGTCGGTATTGAAATTGGGATGCGCCACCACAAAATCGAGCCGCCCGTCACCATCCAAATCCGCCATCGCCAGCCGGGAAAAGGTTACTGGCTTGGGAAGCGGAATCGAAACGTAGGCTTGCGGTTTTTCGGTGACTTGCCGTGTTGCCGAGAACGTCTCACCTGTCGGTTTTCCATCTTTCAGCGTCCGCACTTCCCACTGGTAATCTTTTCCCACATCCACCGTTGTATCCACAAAATCGGTCGTTTGTGTGATCGGCTTTTCCGTCAACCGCGTCCAATCTTCCGCACCTTTTTCCCGACGATAAATCTCGAAAGTGGTCTGTTCCGTATCCGTTTCCTGGAATCGCCAGCCCAGATAAATCCCCTCCTCATTCTGCAACACCACCAGCCCACGGTCGAAGCGTTCCGGCTGGCGTTTGGGGAAAAATCCTTCCACATGCGGAGCTTCCCGACTCTCCATCGGTTCTCCCCACGCTCCTTCCGGCCATCGGAAAGAGGCGTTCGTCGCTTCACTGCCAGACAAAACAAAACGCCAGGCATCGCAATCGGCAGGGAGTTCCACTTTCGCTCCCAGTTTTATCCAGGACGTGGACTCCACTGGCATGACAACACCGCAACCACGGGAAATGTTCTGCCACGATTTTCCATTTTTCCGTCCCTGAACCTGGAAAGAGACACGTCCCTCCTGGCTGAGAATTGGTGCCACGAAAAAACCGGTTTTTTCCGAACCTTTTCGCAAAATTGGCTCACTCGTCACATTCCAGTACACCGGTTCCTCATCCGAAACCCCTTCTTTCACCGGAGGAACGACCAACCGCCACTCCTCTTTCTCCGCCACATATTCGATTTTTCCTTCCCACTGCGACGAAGAAAACGTCCATTTCCCCTCCTCTTCCGCAAAAGCGGGAGAAATCAACATTCCCAAAAAACATCCGATAATCCATCTCTTTTCAAACACAGGCAGGTCTCCTAAAAAATTGATAATTAGAAAGTGGCCTTCGATTGCCATTAATCATTAATCATTGCTCATCGTTTTTTTCGGCGGATAGCGCTACGATTGAAATGCCTTGTTGATTGGCAAAGGCAAGCATTTCCTGCTCGTCGATGAGGATGGTTTTTTCCGCTTCCACCGCAATCACCTTTCCCCTCGCCGCGGCAAAATTCCGCAACGTTTCCATCCCAATCGTCGGCACGTCAAAACGCATATCCTGCTGCGGTTTCGCTCTTTTAATCAGAATCAAATCGCCGCGGCTGCAAAGTTTTCCCGCACGCCGAATGCACTCATCCGTTCCTTCGATGGCCTCCAGCGCAATGACCACACCGTTGGCTACCAAAACGCTCTGGCCGATGTCGAACCGTCCCAATTCTCTGGCCACATCCTGACCATAACGAATGTCTCTCCACTGGGTTTCCGTAGGGGATTTTTGCGTCAAAACGCCCTCTTTTGCCAACAGTTCCGGGACAAAATCGGTGGGACAGCCCAATTTCAAACCAAATCGGGCAAACAATTGAGCTATGGCAAGCATCAGCGTATCATCCTTGCAATCTTTTTTCCGAAAAATAAAATGCCCGGCAAAGGTTCGCAACGTCATCCAGTCGGGAACATGCCGCCAGAGTGCCGCACTTTGAAAAAGCCGAAATTTATGATATTTTCCCAACGTCAAAAAATCGGTAATCCCGTGCCGACGCATGTGACGGACAATCTTTCCAAAACGGCACATCCCAACAGGACGATACACGTCACAAATCTCCCGAAGCTCCCGCTCCGAAGCGTGGTCAACAATGCCGAAACAATGCACCTCCACCCCCTGCTCTTTCAAAGCCTGAGCAACATAGACGGGATAACGTCCCCAACCAGCAACAAGACATATTTTTTGAGGCAACACCATGAAATCGTTCTATAAACGTGAGGATATAAATTGATAATTGATA